>DIUL01000070.1 GCA_002422345.1 Acetobacteraceae bacterium UBA6159 | reverse complement strand
CGCGGCTTGTTGATAATTTGCAGAATCAACGGCAACAGGGTCGTGATGATCGTCACAATGTCCATCGTACTTCCTCCCAAAACGAGTAGTGTTTTCCCCAGTTGCGGGTCGAGGGGTCGCACCTCGCGCCCGGGGCTTATGAGGCCCTGGTGAGCACTGGCCCACCCGCATTAACGCACGCCCAGGCCCCAGTCGAACGGCCTTTTTGCCAGCAGTAGGTCGGGTTGCTCCGTCGGTGGTTGTCGCCTGGGCGTGCAGCCGGGAGTTTGGCGAGAAACGGGTTTGCCCGCAACTAGCAAAATCCAGAAAATTCTCGGCGGGGCCACGCTAACATGCGTCGTGGGGTCGGCGGGTCGATTTTCGGAGATACACTGCGCACAACAGCGGCATGCGTCGGCCCGATGTCGTCGTGATCATGACCTGGCGGGGAGGAGGCGGCGCAGCAGCAGGCCGATTGACAGGACGTGACTGCGGTGGGAGAAACATGGCCTAAGCTCCGTGGTGTGCCACCTGTTCGACAATCCGCTGTGCCGTCATGTCCCGTTCTTCGGGGGTCAAGCATCGGTCGAGTAATTCCGCGGCCCGCAGGCCATCGAGGGGTTCGTGGTCCGGGATCTCTGGAAGCCGGTCCCAGGTTCGACGTCGAACTCTCGGTCTGGCGCTCCGGTCGTGCATTTTCATCGTGCCGTTTAGCACACAACCTCCCAGCAAAGTAGTTTGCGAATCCTCTCCATCCGGGTTCGCTGGGCGCGGCGGATCGCCCGGAACACAATCGCGGCCCGGTCGGGGCCGAAACTTTCATGGGTGCGAAGCCCGTCCTCGCCGTAGCGAACAACTTCCCGGATCGTGACCGGGCGGCGGGCGAACGAATTGACCACCCGTAGCCCGCGGACCAGTGTGGGCGAGAGGCCCGCAAGTTCGGTCAACCGCTCGACGGGCTGGCGGTCCAGGGGCTCCAGGATCTCCTGAATGGCCTCGTCGGTCTGGCGCTCGGCGTCGGCAAGCACTCGGCGGCCCATGTCCCAGTTGCCCCACTGGATCGCGTGGGCCAGCCGGGCCACGACCGACCGGACGGTCTCGGGGGGAACGACCACCGGGGGAGACTGGACGCATTCCTGCGCGTCAGCCTCCGCGCGTTCCCGCGTGGGTGCCGAGGGTCGGCGGGCGCGAATTGGATCAGCGGGGGGTTTCATGGTCAGTCATGGTCAGGTAGGTCGTGAGCTTGTCTCCACGGGCGAATTGTACCGGCGCGGCCTCGACCCAGTGGTGCGAGTCGTTGACCAGCAGGCCGGCGTGAACCGCTGCATCCAGGAGCGACTTCCAGAGCGCGTCCGGGTCGGGGGCGCGTTGTCTTGGCGGCAGCACCACCAGAAGCTCGACCGACCGTTTCCCGGTGGCCCGCGGGATCGCGTACTGGTCCGCGTAAGTAAACAGAATCGCGGCGTCGGCCTTTTTTAGCCGCGCGGCCTTCGCCCAGTGCTGCGCCATGAGCCGATTCAGCGGCGTGGGCATCCAGCCGGGGATGCGGATGGTAAATTGCCTCGCGGCCCGCGGGCGATCCGACGGTTCCTCCGGGGAAAGGGGACCCGGGGCCGCCGCACTGGGGCGCTCACCCGCGGGCTCGCGAGGTTGTTTCCAGTCGCCAGGTAGTTTGGCAGTTTTTCCAGTTATGAGAATGTCGCGGATGCTTGCCACTTTGTCGCTCCAATTAAAACGAAACTTTCTCGGCACAGTCCCGACACCACGCAAGGTTTTTTCCGCACGCGTCCCTGCCCCGGGCCTGCACCGCTTTCGGTGTCCAGAGCACGCGGCGGCAGTCGAAGCAGCGACATGGCATTCGCATGGCGATTCGCGCACGAACCTGATACAGCCAGCGGCCCAGCAGTTGGCGAAGCTGTCGGCGATCAAAGAGCAGGCATAGAACCCAATACGCCAGCACGGCGCGTCGTCCGACGTGCGTATGTCGCAGCTTTCCACGAAATACCACGGCAGCTGGCGGGATCAACGCACGGAACTCATCCTTGGGAAGTCGAGCGCCGGGCACGTGGAACACGTAGGTGGAGACACGGTAGCGATGGAGCCTAATGTACCACCTCGAGTACACACCAGTTCCGTTGCACTTGTAACAACAGTCGCCGCCGTCGTCCCGCCAATGCCCCCAAATGCCGGTTCCGTCGCACGACCAGCATGTATGCACGATCTCTTGCCAATCGACACCATCCTCGATTGCATGGGCCTGCAGAAGCCGAGACTTGAGCCGATAAAACCCGTACTTCTCGGCATCATCCCATTGCCCGGCGTCCGAGTTGGCCAGCCACAGAAGACGGCCGAGGTATGAGTGCCACCATCGACGGCGCGGCATGAATGAGAATTGCAGTTGGCTGTCCGCGTTTGTCATACGGCTATTTTCCTTGCGATCTCAACAGGATTCCCGTCCAGGTCATAGGTCGCAACGTATTCGCACCACGGCCCACCGATCAGGTTTGGCGACGCTGGCCACTTGCGATGTTCGACGACGACCAGCGTGCCCGTGTCAACCCAGCGGCGGCGGTAGCCTACGCGACGCTTGGTCCGTACCACCGAAAATCCGATGGTCGCATGTCTCGTGATCGGAAACTCTCCATGTTGCGTGCTGACGATCATTTGGCGATGGTGTCTTTCATGGTTTCTGTTCGTTGATGTGCGTGCTGTCTCTTTACAGCAACTCCATCTGTCGCGGGCGGGCGGGTTCGAGTAGAGGGAATCGGTTCAACTCAGCCTCGATCCGCTTGACGGCGATGTCGAAGTATTTCGGTTCGATCTCGATGCCGATGAAGCGGCGGCCGGTTCGGACGCAGGCGACGCCGGTTGTGCCGCTGCCCATAAAGGGGTCGCAAATTACGTCTCCCGCTCTTTCGCACAACCACTTAGCCAATCCAAGTGGTTTAGGACACGGGTGCCCTTCCACACATCCAGCGTCTACCGTGCGAAAGTAATCGTGCATAGGCACACGCGGTCGGCCCCACGTTACATGTGCCTGCCAAGTATTGAATCCAACTGGCGAATTACGCGCTGGGGCTGCGGCCTGATACCACGCAATCAGCCATTCCGGCTGACAGTTCGCATACCACCACGGCAAGCGAGCATTTGCACAACACGGCATCACAACAAATCGAGCCAGATCGCGACACAACGGAACGCTTGCCAAAATCAGCCGCTCCCAATTTTCAAGACTGTCATCGTAGCTTTCGTAATTCCACCCAATCCCATACGGCGGGTCCGTCACAACGGCATCAATCCCGCTCAGCGTCGGCAGCGCTTGCAGGCAGTCACCGAGGATCCACCGCGCGCTGCCATCCGGGCTCGTCCACTCGGGGAAACCACTGGGGCCGATGGGATAGCGGTTTGTTTTTGGACAAATCGGCTCGTTCATAGATCAAGCGGCCTCAATGCAAAGTGTGCCCGTCCATCTCGGTCGAGGATCATGTGCGGGAGGTACTGCAGGCGTGTTTGGTACTCACTGTTGACATCGAGCGGCCCGATCGTGCGGCGGCGCAGTTCCTCGCACGCGCTCCAGTGACGCTGGGCGTGCTCGCAACCACGTCGAATGTCGGCCGGCGTCGGATCTGGGGCGCGTTTCATCTTTGAACCTCCGCGAGTTGGTGTTCGAGTTTCGCAATACGTCGTACCAGCGGGTTGTCGGGGCATCGGCAGACATGCTCGATCGCGGCCTGGTGGTCGCCCTCGATCGGGGCGCGGCAATAGAGGCAAAGAAACGGATGCTGGATCGGCGGACCCCCGGCAATCTCGCCGCGCAGCCAGCGGCGGGTGGCTTCGCGCTCGCGGGCCAGACGGCGGATCGTCGATGCGCGGCCAGATGCTTTTGCTCGCAGGCGGCGAATCCGGTGCCGCAGCAGCTCGGCGGCCCGATGGGCAAATTCGTGCATTTCGTTTTCAGTCATACAGCACCTCGCTTGGTCCCCAGGAGATTCCCGCTGCCGCTGGCCCGCGCCACCGCGGGCTCCACTCGGTGCGGATCATGGTCCAGGTCAGGAGGTCGCCGGCCGATAACCGATGGGTGTCGGCCCAGAGTTCGACCACTCCCGTCTCGACCGTGGCTTGCCCGCTGTGGAGCTGGACCGTCCCGCCGGCCACGATACTGGCCGTGGGCTGGCCGATCGTCTCACCTGCTTGGTAGAGCTCCAGCGTCATGGCGGAATTGTACACGCCGTTGAGTTCGGCGATGAACGCCAGATCAACGTCCAGGGTTCCGCCGCCCGGCACTCGGACGTAGAGGATGCCGACCAGTGCCCGCTCGGCGATCGGCACCGTCGTGGGAGTCTCCAGCACCTGCCATGACGCATAGACTGCGGGCGAGATCCCGAGTCGGTTGATGTGGTCGATCACCAGCAGGGCGTCGAGCGGAGTCGCGAGACCGTCGCAATTCACGTCGTACCGTGTCGGGGCTTCGCGCGCCTCGTAGGCATTCAGGCCGTTTACCAGTAGGAGCACGTCGGCTGGCGTGATCATACCGTCGCGGTCCAGGTCGAACGCGATCGGTCCCAAGCTGCCGCTGCCGTCACCGCATTCGGCCACGGGCGTCAGCATGTGTCGAGGTTCCAGCTGCTCGAAGCGTAGTTTTCTCATGCTCTCCTCTCTTCCTCTGC
>DIUL01000104.1 GCA_002422345.1 Acetobacteraceae bacterium UBA6159 | reverse complement strand
CAGACGGGTGTTTCTTAGGAACTTCAGCACCCATCTGAAGGAAGCCTTGCTGGGATGTACCGCGGCGAGCCGCGTCGAGATCTGGTTCCAGGATGAAGCCAGAGTCGGACAGAAGGGGTCCTTGAGCTATGTCTGGGCGCCGGTGGGTTCCCGCCCGCCCATGCTGCGTGACAATCGTCACGACACTGCCTACCTGTTCGGCGCGATCTGCCCCGCGCGTGGTGTCGGTGCCGCGGTCATCACGCCGACGGTCAGCACCGAGTGCATGAACCTGCACCTCGCCGAGATCAGCACGCAGGTCGCCCCAGGCACCGTCGCCGCGGTGATCTGCGACGGCGCCGGATGGCATCAGACAGGCGGCAAACTGGTCGTGCCGGACAACATCGTGCTGGTCCCCTTGCCGCCCTACGCTCCGGAACTGAACCGCATGGAGAACGTCTGGCAATACCTGCGAGCCAATAAACTCTCGGCCCGTGTCTGGGACGACTACGACGATATCCTGAACGCCTGCGCCGATGCCTGGAACTGGCTGATCGCCGATCCAGACCGCATTCGATCCATCGGCACCACCGAATGGGCAACGGTCAGTGTCTAGGGCTGTATTAGACCAGATTCCGCGTCCGGTAGCTTGTTGTATCGTATGGGGTACTGGCCGCGGGCGTGGCACAATCGCTTATAGGCATGGCGGGTAGCGCCACAAACCTTACATTAGTTAGGCTTGTCATGCCCAGCCATGGCCCTTAAGGTCAGCCGGGAGCCGATGGGACAACGCCCCCGCCGCCCGCGCGGGCCTGCTCCCAACAGGCCGTGGGAGGAAAATTCCCTCTGGGATGAATTCGGCGAGACAACCGAGGAGCAATCCATGAACGAAGTGCCGATTAACGCCCCCAATCTGTGGCGCCTGGAAACACCGGGCCATTCAGGATGGAAACACACCGCGCGCGCCGGCGATGCCAGGAAGTACTTCATGGTTTCGACCGACAGCCACGCGAATGAGCCAGCGGATCTGTGGGCGACCCGGATCGATGCGAAATATCGCGACCGCGTGCCGCGCATCATCACCGACGAAAAGGGGGTACAGTGGCGCTACTGCGAGGGCTACCGTCCCGACCGCGTCCGCGTCATGAGCTTCGAGGGCGAGGATTGGCTTCGTTCACAATCGGGCGCCGATGTGCCGGAGCGTATCCGCGACAACCGCGGTGACGGGGTTGATGTCGAGATCATCTTCCCGAACAAGGGGCTCGCCATGTGGGCGACGCCGGATCCGGTGTTTTCCAACGCGCAATGTAAGGTCTGGAACGAATGGGCATGGGAGCAATATGGGGCGTACGCCGAGGCGATGCTGCCTTGTGCCGCCATCGCCACTGGCGACCCGGATGGTGCGATGGCAGAGATCGAACGGGTAGCGAAAGTCGGCTTCCGCGCGCTGACGCTGCCCTGCAAGCCGATTTGGGGCGGGCATGACGTCGATCACGTCAACTACAACCTGCCGCATTTCGACAAGATGTGGGCGCTGATTCAGGAATGCGATCTGCCGATGACGTTCCACGTCTCGACCGGCCGCGATCCCAGGGCATCGCGCGGCAACGGCGGCGCGATCATCAATTATGTCACACACTCGTTGTCTCCGACGATCGAACCGGTAGCTAATCTGTGTGCCTCCGGTGTGCTGGAGCGGTTCAAGGGCCTGCGCTTCGCGACGATCGAGGCCGGTATCGGTTGGGTCGCGTGGCTGCTAGAGGCGATGGACGAGGCCTATCGGAAGCACCACATGTGGGTTCGGCCAAAGTTGCAAGGTCTGCCAAGCGAGTACTACAAGGCACATGGGTTGGCGACCTTCCAGGAGGATCCAGTTGGGCTGTACCTGGCTGAACGTTTTGGTCTGGTGGACAACTTCGCGTGGGCGAACGACTACCCACACCATGAAGGCACCTGGCCACACTCGGCCGAAGCGATCGAGCGTACGATGCCAGACCTGACGGATGTGCAGCGCGCGAAGATTCTCGGACTTAATGCGGCGCGCTTCTTCAAGCTTGAGGTGCCCGAGCACCAGCGGCTGGCGGCCTGAGCAGCTTTCCGACAGCATCGGGGTTGAGCGCCCGACTTGAAACGCGCGCAACAGAATGATCTAATGTTCGTTAGATGACGTCACCAAATGCCGGCGACGTCAAAGGCAATCCACAGCGGCACGAGGAGAGACATTCATGAACGAGATTCCAATCAACGCACCCAACCTATGGCGTCTTGAAACACCAGGCCACAGCGGCTGGGCCCACACCGCGCGGCCAGGAGATGCGAACAAGTATTTCATGGTTTCGACCGACAGCCACGCAAACGAACCGCACGATCTGTGGGAGAAGCGGATTGACGCCAAGTACCGGGAGCGTGTGCCGCGTATCATCACCGACGAGAAGGGTGTGCAGTGGCGCTACTGCGAAGGCTATCGACCGAACCGCATCATGGTTAACAGTTTCGAGGGGGAGGACTGGGTCCGATCCAGGGCTGGCGCCGACCCGGCCGAGCGGGCGGCCGACAATGAGCGCGACGGCATCGATGTGGAGATCATCTTCCCGAACAAGGGGCTTGCGATGTGGGGGACGCCCGACCCGGTGTTCGCGGCCGCCCAGTGCAGGGTCTGGAACGACTGGGCGCAGGAGCAGTTTGGCAGTTATGGTCAGCGCATGTTACCGGTGGCGGCGATCGCGACCGGTGACGTCGCTTGTGCCATGGCGGAAATCGAACGAACCGCCAAAATCGGCTTCAAGGCCGTGGCGCTGCCGTGCAAGCCGGTCTGGGGCGCGCACGACATTGATCACGTCAACTACAATCTGCCGCATTTCGATCCAATGTGGGCGCTGATCCAGGAGACCGGCCTGCCGATCACCCTCCATATCTCGACCGGTCGCGACCCCCGCGCCTCACGCGGAAATGGCGGTGCGATTGTGAACTACGTAAGTCACGCGCTCGCCCCCACCATCGAACCCGTCGCGAATCTCTGCGCGTCCGGCGTGCTGGAGCGGTTTCCCAAGTTGCGCTTTGCCACGATCGAGGCCGGCATCGGCTGGGTGCCCTGGATGTTGGACGCGATGGACGAGGCGTATCGAAAGCACCATATGTATGTGCGGCCGAAGCTCAAGATGCTGCCCAGCGAGTATTATCGGCAACATGGCTTCGCTTCGTTTCAGGAAGATCCGTCTGGCCTCACCCTCGCCGAACAGTATAACTTGGTGGACAACTTCATGTGGGCGAATGACTATCCGCATCATGAGGGAACCTGGCCGCATTCGGCGGAGGCGATCGAGCGCAACATGGGAATGCTCGACGACGTTCAGCGTGCCAAGATCCTTGGACTGAACGCCGCTCGGCTGTTCAATCTTGAGGTGCCCGCGCACCAAAGGATCGGCTGATACAATCACGGCCGGCGCGATACGATACCCATATCGCGCCGGCGAGTGACACAAGGGCATGCTGACATCAGCCTGGCTCCCGCGAGATTATTCCTGGCCCAGCCGGATCGGGAGGCCATCGTTCAACCCGCCGACGTCTTGCGGTCGGTGGGAGCGCGTTGAACTTTGAGCGCAACCGACAAGAGGAGAGGTCATGGATTTCGGCATCACGTCGGTACAACGCGAGATTGTGGACGCGATCAATGCTTTGTGCGCCCGGTTCGACGACCGTTACTGGCTCACCCGCGACAGCGAAGGCGGCTTCCCCGAGGATTTTTACCGCGCAATCGCTGACGCCGGCTGGCTTGGGATCGCCATGCCGGAGGAATATGGCGGCGCCGGCCTGGGCATTACCGAAGCCGCGTTGATGATGCAGACCATCGCGGAAACCGGTGGCGGAATGTCCGCCGCATCGTCGATCCATATGAATATCTTTGGCCTCAACCCCGTCGTGGTGTTCGGCACGCCCGAGCAGAAGCAGCGCATGTTGCCCCCCCTGATTCGGGGCGACGTCAAGGCATGCTTCGCGGTCACCGAGCCCGATGCCGGGCTGAATACGACGAAACTCACCACCAAGGCGGTGCGGGACGGCAAACGCTACATCATCTCTGGCCGGAAGATCTGGATTTCGACCGCCCAGGTCGCGGACAATATGTTGATCCTGGCGCGTACCACCCCGATCGACGATGTACGCAAGCCCTCCATGGGCCTTAGCCTGTTCTACACAAAACTCGACCGAAACCGGATCGAGGTGCGCGAGATCGAGAAGATGGGGCGCAAGGCAGTCGATTCAAACCAATTGTTCATTGACGCGTTGGAGGTGCCCGAGGAAGACCGCATCGGCGAGGAGGGCAACGGCTTCCACTACATCCTTCACGGTATGAACCCGGAACGCGTGCTTCTCGGCGCCGAGGCGGTCGGGATCGGGCGGTCAGCCCTGTTTCGCGCCGCACGCTATGCGCGGGAGCGGGTGGTGTTCGGTCGGCCAATCGGACAGAATCAGGGAATCCAGCATCCGTTGGCGCTGAATTGGGCCCAGCTTGAGGCGGCACGCCTGATGGTCTATCGGGCAGGCTCTCTTTACGACAGCGGGCAACCTTGCGGGCCCGAGGCTAATGCCGCCAAGCTGCTTGCCGCGCAAGCTGCCGTCGATGCGTGCGAGACCGCCCAGATCACGCATGGCGGTTATGGTTATGCGAAGGAATTCCACGTCGAACGGCTGTTGCGCGAGGCGCTGCTGGTGCGCATTGCCCCAATCACCCCACAACTGATCCTTTCCAACATCGCGGAAAAGGTGCTGGGCCTGCCGAAGTCCTATTGATGCGGTATGCCACGATCGGCGCCCTGACCTATGCCAGCCAGCGCGTCTACGTCCATATCGACCGCGGCCCATTCCTTTGTCGCTTCGAGGACATCCTCACCGCGATGACCAAGGGACTGGATCCGGGCGGTGTTGGACAACACGCGCTACAACCACTCGAAACAGGTCAAGGCTTGGCTGGCACGCGACGATTGGCCGGATCGAGTTGGTCTAGCTGGCCGCCTATGCGCCGAACCTGAACCTGATCGAGCGGTTCTGGTGTCTGTTCAAGAAGTCCGCGATCTGCAACGACTCTTATCCAACCTTCGCCGATTTCAAGATGGTCGTTCCATGTGTCAAGCGCAGGGGGCTGGTCAGCGGCGCCGGGCCAGCCAGACCAGCAACATCGCCGCGGCGGACGTGGCAGTGTAGAGCGAGAACGCATTGAGGTATCCGATCATCGCCGCCTGGCGATTGATTTCACGCGCGAGCCGCGCCAAGCCGGGCGTAGTGTCCACCGTCCATGATCCCATCGACCACGGCATGGCTAGCACGGAGTTATAGGGCGAGATCATTTCCGTCATCCGGCTGTAATTGGCCCCCGTAGACTGAGTGACCTGCGCGAAAGCCAGGGCGATAAACAGGCTGGATCCGATATTTCGTAATAAATGAAACAGTGCCATCGCTTCCCCCATGTAGCGCTGCTCCATAGACGCGAAGGTCATCACGCTGAGGGGAACCCAGAGAATTCCAGTCGCGACGCCCTGCACAATGGAATTCAGCAACAGATCATCGGGACCGACATTCAGATCGATCTGCGTCAGCCACAGGCCCGACAGCGCCAACAGTCCGAAACCCATAGTCATACCGATGCGCGGATCGAGCCGACCGATGAACGTCGCGGCTATAAAACCGATCGTCCCACCAATACCGCGAAATCCCACGATCTTGCCTATGATCGCGTCTGGGTAACCAACATAAGTTTGCAATAATGGTGGCAATAACACCATGGGGGTAAAATTCAGCATCCCATAGGTAAACACGAGCACAAGGCCGAGTGCATAATTGCGATCCAGAAGGAGGCGCAAATTAAGAAACGGGCGGCGGCTCGTCAGGCTGTGCACGACAAACACATAAAAGGCCAGGCCTGCGATAATCGTTTCCAGACCAACTTCGGCAGACTCATACCAGTCAAGCCGCTGGCCGCGGGACAGCACGAGCTGTACACACCCGATCGCCACCGACAAGCTGAGAAAGCCCGTCCAGTCTAGCTTTACGGACGTGGTCCGCTCCTCCCGTGGCAGGACGATATAGAGGGCAATCAGGGCGAGGGTGCCGGCCGGCACGATCATATAGAAAGCGTAACGCCAACTGTAGGCTTCGGCCAGGAAACCGCCCAGGGTCGGGCCGGCAACCGGGCCGAGAACCACGACGGTCATCCCAAAGATGGAACTGACCAGACCGGCCTGCCGACGCGGAAAGCAGTCCAGCACCATGGCGTTGGACAGTGGAATGAGCGGTGCTCCGATCCCCCCCTGTGTGATCCGCCAAAAGATTAGGGCTTCCAGGGACGCGGCGTAGCCACACAGGAACGTTGCAATAGTAAATCCGCCGACCGAATAAAGCATAACCCGACGGCGACCGAAATTGGCGATCAGAAACCCCGCCATCGGGGTGACGATGGCGGTGGCCAGAATGTTGAACGTGGTACTCCAGGCGATCTCGTCTGCGGTGGCCCCCATCGAACCCTGCATCTGCGGCAGCATGGCCGCGGCGATCAACAATGTGGTGGAATACAGCGTCGAACCAAGAACCACCGATGCCATGATCAGGACACGGCGGGAGAACGAGAGGCTGGCGACCAACGGCGAGTCCGCAGGCATGCTATTGGACACGGGCATTCATCCCTCGCGGATTTCTGATCTGTGTGAATACGAACTCTGTCGCCTCGCAGGCCCAATGGCCGCTTGGTGCCTGTGCATCGTGGTCCTTACCCGTCCCGCGATGTGTGCGATCGGCGGCGCATGAGGAACGCGGGCAGAACGGCAGCGAGGAAGGCCAAGGCCACGAGGAGGAAACCGTCGCGGAAGCCCAATATGCTCGCCTGTGCCTGCAGGACGCGGCCGAGAAAGTCATATGCAGCGCCCAAGCGCGGCACGTCCGACACTCCCCCCTGTTCCAGCATGCCGGTGGTCAGGCGCAAGAACTCCGCGGTGGCCGGGTTGGCCATATCCTGCGAGGCCGCAAAGGTCTGGGCGTAAAGCTCGGTCCGCCGCTCCAGCCCAATCGCAAGGAAATTGGTGCCGAGCGCTCCGCCAAGCTGTCGGATGAAATTGACCGCGCCGGAGCCTTGCCCGAGTATTGCCACCGGCAAGGGTCGCAACGCCGCGGCGTTCAAGCTCGGCATGATGAGTGCAAGGCCGACACGGCCGATCATGATCCAGACCGCCATGGACCAGAAGGTTGTGTTTGTATCCGCGCCGCTCGTCAACCAAGACGACAGCGCGAAAAGCAGAAGTCCGGACACGATCAGCAGGTAAGCAGGAAGTCGGTCCGATAGCCGGCCGGCGACCGGCAGGACAATCGTCAACAGCAGCCCCGCCGGCATAAGCAGCAGACCCGCACGGGTCGCGGTATATCCCTGGACCGTCTGAACGAAAAGCGGCACCAGATAGGTCGACCCGAAAATGCCGGCACCAAAGACGAACGCCACCACGGACGCCCCGGCGAAGCTCGGGATACTGAATAATGAGAGGTTGAGTAACGGGGAAGCCATTCGCGTCTGCCACCAGATAAAGCCGGATCCGCCAAGCATGGCGATGGTGAAGGCCAGGATGATCGTGTGGGAAAGCCAACCATCGCGCTGCCCGTTCGCCAGGCCGGTCAGCAGTGCCACAAGGAATGTCGCAACGAGACCGAATCCGATCCAGTCGAAGGCCTTGCGAGCTCCGACTTGGATGCGCCCGGGCATGAACAGTGTCGCGAAAGCAATGCCGATCAGGCAGAAGGGAATAGCCATAAAGAACACATATCGCCAGTTCAGGCCATCAATCATGACCCCGCCTATCGCCGGCCCCAGTGCCGGCGCGAGCACCACGCCAACGCCATATATACCCATGGCTGAGCCCCGCCGTTCCGGCGGAAAAACCTGAAATATGACCTGCATGGCAAGAGGTTGCAGTACGCCGGCCGCCGCGCCTTGCAGAACGCGGGCGACAATGAGCGTGCCGCCGTCCTGTGCCAGTCCGCCCATTGTCGAGGCTGCGACGAACAATGCGAGGGTGCCGCTGAACGTGACGCGCTGGCCAAAACTATCCACCAACCACGCGTTGAGCAGCATGGTACCGGTCATGGCGGCCAAAAAGCCGGTGGAGATCAACTGTGCCTTGTCTTGGCCCATCCCGAACGTACCCATGATATCGGGCAGGGCGACATTCACAATCGTGGAACTGAGTATGGTGCTGATTGTGCCCATCATGGCGGTAATGGTGACATACCAGGGATAATTCACCCCCCACCGCACGGCCATCGCTTCGACAGGACTGGCCCTTCCGGATCCCTCACTCATTCATTGTGGCTTCCAACTGCACCATCATTCCGGGACGCAGCCGACTGTCCTGTCGCGGGATCGCCACGCGTACCGGAACACGTTGCGTAATTCTGGTAAAGTTGCCGCTTGGATTCGGGTTGGGCAGCAATGCGAACTCGCTTGTGGCGGCATTGCCGATCCGTTCCACGGTGCCTTCGATCACGAGGTCCGGATAGGCATCGACGGAGATGGTCACCCCCATGCCCAGCCGGAAATAGCGAAGATCGGTTTCTTTCACGTTCGCATCAACGCGGACCCGCGCGGGATCATGTACCATGATCAGGCGCTGGCCGGGTGTGACGAATTCTCCGGCATCCACGAACACGCGGTCCACGACGCCATCGAATGGAATAACCACGGTGCGGTCGGCGAGACGTAGTGCCATTGCCTCACGCTGTGCGCGCAGGGCGCGTTCTTCCGCGGCCAGCGTCGCGACCTGACGGCGCAGGACTGTCATCTCCTCACGCGCCGCCGCCACCTGCGCCAAAGTCGCGCGCGCGTTCGCTACCTCCGCGTGGAGGCGTAGCACGTCGTGGCGGCCGCTGTTCAGGGCGGCACGGGCCTGGTCCAGCCGCGCGACGGTGCCAGCGCCGTTGCTGGCGAGCTGCCGCGCGCGGTTGAACTCTGTCTGTGCCAGATCGAATTGCCCGTTCATGGCGGCGAGACTGGCGCCGGTCGCATCGACCCGTGCGGTTTGGGCCGCGCCCTGGCTCGTGGTCTGGTGATCGATCATGACGATGCGGGCCTCGATTTCAGCCTGGCGGGCAGCAGCGGCGGCCAGCCGGGCATCGATCTCTTCCAACAGAAGGACAGTTTCGCGTCCGTCGATAACGGCGAGCACACGGCCCTGGGCAGCCTCATCGCCGTCCATGACATTGACCGTTGCCACCCACCCCGCGACGCGGCTGCCCAGTACCACCATGTCCGCGGCGATGCGGGCATCTTCGACGAAGACGTGGGTGAAGCGGTAATGGAGCCATCGTCCCGCGGTGGCGAGCACGGCGATCGCGATCGCAAGTATTGCGACACGCGAGAGCAAGCGACGGGCTCCTGGGCGCCGGTGCGATAGTGGGCTGGCGAGGCGGCCGACGGGATCGCTAGGCTGTCCGATGTCCATCGTCGTCTTCCGTGATGACGGGTTCGGCGCTCAGGGTGACAACGAGGCGATCGAAGACTCGTAAGCAGGTATCGAGGTCCGCGTCCGATACATCAACCAGCAGTTCCGCCCGGACCGCTGCCGCGGTATCTTCAATCATCCGGAGGATGGGTGCGGCCTTCGGTGTCAGGTACACGGCCTTGGCTCGCCGGTCGTCCATCGCGGGGCGCCGTTCGACCAGGCCCTCGTGCTCGAGCCGGTCGAGTGTACGGACGAGGGTCGGTCCCTCGACATTGACGCGCGCGGCGAGTTCCTTTTGCGTGCGGCCCTCTCCACCACGCGCGAGTTGCAGCAGCGTCATCCACTGCGCCTCGGTCAGGCCAAATGCGCTCAGGCGGTCGTCCAACCGTAAGCGCCAGCGCCGGGCAATCAGGCCAAGGAGCATCCCGAACCGTTCCTGTCCCTCCCTCATTGTGCGGGCGCCGTTCATATCGCATCGTATATTCGCACTCCAAATCACTTGTGAACAATTTCATAGCATGCTCTCTAATAGTTAGCTATGCAATATCTGCGCCCCTGATGGGTGCCTAGAGAGATCGCGGCTCGCGTTTCGATCAAGATCGAATGGATCCGTTCGCCCGTAGAGCCGCTTGGATCTCTGCCGGTAAACCCGCGTGCACATACCGTTGGAATGCCATAGACCCATCACCAGCATTTCCCCCTTCACTATGGTTCGCGAGTTGAGTAACCTTGACGGATCCTGTAACGGGATATTACTCTATCTAACGTTTGTTTTGGAACGAGGCAAGGCTCCAATGGAATGCACCGAGAAGACCGCGTCCGAAAAAGCTGAGCCTCTTGTCTCATCTAGGGGCGAGGGCGGCCGCTCAGCTGCGTCCCGGGCACAAATTTTAGCCTCGGCCGCAAAACTTTTTCGCGAACAAGGGTACGTCGCGACGACACTCCGTCAGATAGCGACTGAGGCGGGAATTCAGGCCGGCAGCATCTATTATCATTTTGCATCGAAAGACGATATCCTGATTGAGGTGCTCGATGCCGGCATCGCCAGCGTATCCAACGCGGTACGGGCCCGGGTCGCCAACCTCCCGCCAACCGCGACGCATCGCGAGCGTATCAGGGCCGCGGTCCTCGGCCATCTGCTGGGGTTGTTGCGTCACGGCGACTTCAGTTCGGCCAGCATCCGAACCTATGGCCAGATTTCCGTGGCACTCAAGAAGCGGCACCGTCCGATACGGGAGGATTACGCGCGCCTGTGGGATGAGATGATCGAAAATGCGCAGAAGGCAGGCGAGATCCGCGCCGATATTCCGGCCAAGACCATGCGGCTGTACCTCCTCGGTTCCTTGAACTGGACCGTGGAGTGGTTCAATCCACGCCGCGGCGGTGTGCAGGCGTTGAGCGAGAACATCTGCGACCTGGTGTTCGACGGGATATCGCCGGAGGCTGGCCCGCTGATGAAATGTTAGCGCGCCAGGCAGAGAAGACCGGCCGCCCCTGGTGCATGAATCCGGCGGGGGCAGCGGGATCAGCCTCGGTCCGATGCGGATGGCGTTACGTTTGGTCCGGCGCCATGCCGACACGACTGATGAATGGCCCCCTTGATATGGTCGATGCAAACGTCACGCATTCGGCCGCCTGCCATTTGTGCGGGGCCCGACCAATGATGGGGGCCGCGCGGAGCAATCTGACGCTATGGAGGCATGAAAGAAAGGATCGCTTCAAAAAATGACACCCGGCGACACCCCGGGACCGATGACAGGACACAGAGGCGGCAATGTGCCGGGAAGAACGCGCTAGTACACCTCGCCGGAAATGGCGACTCGGATCAGATTGGCGAAGCGGGCCGCTCTAGGCATACTCAAGGGGGTTCATATTTCCCGCAGGCTGTACTAGTTACCAGTGCGGGATAAGGTCCTTGGCGGGCCACCGCAACGTGCCGTGGTAGCGGCGCCCGGATACGTTCCTACTGCTTTCAACGCGAGGAAATGCGCCGATAGTGCGAGCTATCCTCGCGGATTCGACCGTTTCGCAACCGCCGCTTCCTGCGGCCGCCTGAGGAGGAAACAATGGACTACGACCTAAAAATTCGCGGCGCCGACATTGTCGATGGGACAGGACGGGCGCGTTATCGCGGCGACGTGGCAGTCAAGGATCGGTGCATTGTTGCTATGGGCGATGCCCCCGGCACCGCCCATCAAACCATCGACGCCGGCGGCCTCGCCGTGTCGCCGGGATTCGTCGACATCCACACCCACTACGATGCGCAGGTCCTGTGGGACCGCATGCTGAGCATCTCGCCCTGGCACGGCGTCACGACCGCCGTGATCGGCAACTGCGGCTTTGGGGTCGCTCCAGCCCGCCCAGCACATCGTAGCCTCATCATGCGGACTCTTGAAAAGGTCGAGGGCATGAGCGTCGAGGCTCTTGAGACCGGCCTTGGGCCGGAATGGGGGTTTCAGACGTTCCCAGAGTATCTCGACGCGATCGAGAAACAGGGCGTCGCGATAAACCTCGGTGTCATGATCGGCCATACGCCGTTGCGCCTGTGGGTGATGGGCGAAGCGGCCACCGAACGGCCGGCGACGACGGCGGAAATCGCCGAGATGAAGGCGATCCTGCGCGGTGCTCTCGATGCCGGCGCGATCGGGTTCGCGACGTCGAAAGCGTCGACCCATGTCGGTTACGGAGGGCGTCCGGTGCCAAGCCGCGCAGCTGATCTCTCCGAGATCATGGCGCTGGCGGGTGTTCTGGGCGAGGCGGGACGCGGGATCATCCAGGCCACCGTCGGCAAGGAGCTGTTCCTTGATCAATTTGTGGAAATCGCCCGCGTAACCGGGCGTCCCATCACCTGGACCGCTCTCCTGGCTGGCCTGTCGCTCGGCACGGGTGGCCACACGGAGCAACTGGCGCGGTCGGAAGCCATCGCCGCCGAGGGGCTGACGATCGTGCCGCAGGTCACCGCCCGACCGCTGAATTTTGAGTTCCAGTTCAAGGCGCCATTCCTGTTTGAGCCTCTAAGCCTGTTCAAACCCGTCGCCATCGCAGACGCCGCGGGCAAGGCGCGGATATACGCGGACCCGGAATTCCGGCGCGCCTTCGCCGATCGGATGCTGGTATCGGGCGCGCCACAGTTCCGCGCCTCCTTCGCCAAGACGCTGATTTCACAATATGGCCCCGAGCCGGAGTTGGAGGAACGTCCACTTTTCGAGGTTGCACGCGAACGCGGTGTCGTTCCCACCGACCTGGCGCTTGATCTCGCGTTGCAGACCAATCTTGAAGCACGCTTCCGCGTGCCAGTGGCCAACCATCAGGAGGACGAGGTGGAGCCATTGCTCAAGAGCGACTGTACCGTGATCGGGCTATCCGATGCCGGTGCCCATGCCAGCCAGCTCTGCGATGCTTGCCTCCCAACCTATCTTCTCGCTCGTTGGGTGCGTGAGAAAAACACGTTCAGCCTTGAGGAAGGGGTTCGCATGTTGACGTCCCGGCCTGCCGAAGTGTTCGGACTCACCGATCGTGGTGTGCTGAAACCTGGGGCACCAGCCGATCTGGTCGTGTTCGATCCCGCGACGATCGGCGCGAGCAAGCTGCGCCGCGTTTACGATCTCCCCGCGGGCGCGGACCGGCTGGTCTCGGATGCGATCGGGGTTGAAGCCGTGGTCGTGAATGGCACGGTAATCCGCCGCGCCGGGGTCGACGCTGTCGATCCGCAGGGCGTCCTTCCTGGGAGGTTACTGCGCGGAGGGCACGCATCTGTCTGACTGCCGATCTGGAACCCTCCGTCGCAACGCCGGGCGTCAAACCCCGGCGTTGTTCTGTTGGTTCCCACGGATTTCGACGACGCTCTGGCAGTCGACGTCGGGTTGTCGATCGCCACGGTGAGTCCGGCGCCCCGTCGAGGGCGGCCGGAGCCACACGTAGCGCAATCGGCCGTGTGCGCCGGAGGACCGGACGGCCCGGGACAGATCGCTAGGCGGATCCGTCGGCCCGCAATACGAGGTTCGCCGCACGAATCAAGACGAATCCGACGCATCGGCAGGCTCGCAACAATGTCGCCAGCTCGGAAATGTAGCCCTTACGATCAGCGGTGACGCATTCCATGCGGAGCGGAATATGCCACGTTCGTTCCTCCTTATGCGGTGACGTTTGCCGTCCTCCGGCGAGCAAGCGCCTGAGCCGGCACGTAACCAACACTGTATGCGGACATTCACCTGCGCTGACGCCGCGCCTTGGGCCTATGTATGCAGGCACGTCGCCGGTCAATGCTCCTCTTAAGGCTGAAGCTGTTGCGACCACGCACACCAACATCAAAATGCCAGACATGTGTGAGACACACGGGCCAAGCATACCCAGTCAGATAGTTCAGCGGGAGCCATCCCCCCTCGGACAAGTGGCTTGCTCGACCCGAGTGATGCCGATTTGGAGTTCCACCGGCCGGCCCGACCCGGACACCCAGTGGAACTCTTAGCATTCTTGGTGCGTGCCACAGCGATTCCGCTTGTGCCCGCCCGCTGCTTTACGCTGCGAGCTTATACAGCGCCGCGACGTTGTCATGCAGGATCTTCTGGCGTAATCCGGCATCCAACTGCGCGGTCTGCTCGGCGATTATGTCCTTGCTCCTTGGCCAGGTCGAGTCGCTATGCGGAAAGTCATTGGCCCACATCAACTGATTTGGCGCCATCATCCCTGCGAGTTGGAACGCGACGTAATCGTCCTGAAACGTGAGACTGATGTTTTCTCGGAAATATTCCGACGGAAGGCGCGGCAACTCCAATCCCTTCATCCAGTAACGATGGCGCTTGTAAGCATGGTCCATGCGGTACATGAAATGCGGCGCCCAACCAGCATCGGCTTCGACACATGCCACTTTGAGTTTCGGGTGACGGGCGAACACACCGCTGTAGATCAGCATGGCCATGATGTCCTGACACCCGCGGATAATGGACAGAAAGCCGTTGATGCGTGGTCCACGGTGACGGTTGATCTGGTCACTGCTCGACGTGAGGATGTGGAACGATAACGGTAGGTCGAGTGCAACAGCAGCTTCCCACAACGGGTCGTACTCCGGATCGTCATAGTCGGACTCACCCGGGTTTCCAGGCATCATGACACCCTTGAACCCCATGGCCTTGATGCGCTCGAAATCCGCAACGCCTTCCTTTACAGTCCGGATTGCGGTCTGACCAACACCGATTAACCTGTCCGGCGAATGGGATGTATATTCCTGTAGCCACCGGTTATAGGCGTCGAAGCAGACCTTCTTGTAGTCAAGGTCGCCATGGTTGCAGAGGACCATTCCAACGGTCGGGTAGATGATTTCCGCCCCGACGCCATCACGGTCTTGGTCGGCGAGACGCGCGACCGGGTCCCAGCCGCCGCGGTGCAGATCTTCGAAGCGGGCACCGCCGACACGGATCTTGCTAGGATCGATACCGGCGGCGGCGACGAGCCCCATCGGAATGGTCTGTTTCATGCCCTCGACGACATAAATGTCGCCGAATTTGGGGTCACGTACAATATGCGGTGCACGATCGCGGTACGCAGGGTCGATGTGACCGCGGTAGCAGTCGGGGGGTTCAGTGATGTGGGAATCGGCGGAGATCGGCAACTGGGTCATGGGCGCTTCCCTTTTCCGTGCGGGTCTACTGACCTGTCTGGCTCTCTGGTCGATGCGAGGTTGCTTTGAGGTAACCCACACCTCCATCTTTCTAGCCGGGTTTGCGCATCCTGCGCAACGATGATTCCGAACAAACGATAGGCAGATGCAAATGGTGGTGTTCGAGCATCGATGTTCCACCACCGTGTCCCTGGCCTTCCAGGGCTGGGATGTGTTTATTGCTACCGACCGGGAGGTGGACGTAACCTCCCCCGGCAGGACAAGCTGAGGAAGGAGCAACCATGGACGCACTTGATATGCTGCTAAACCGCGCCTCGGCGCTGAAGCTGGAAGCCCCAGGGCCAAGCGAGGAGGATCTGAATCATATCTTTGCCAGCGCGGTGCGCGCGCCGGATCACGGCCGGCTGCGCCCGTGGCGGTTCGTGGTCATTCCCACCGATCAGCGGGCCGCTTTTGGAGAGGTGATGGCGCAGTCGATGCGCCGACGTGATCCGGGGGCCAGCGGTGCGACATTGCAGCGTGAACGCGACAAGGCGATGCGCGCACCGATAATTGTGGCAGTGGCCGCACATGTGCGGAAGGGCCACCGCATACCCGAGGTCGAGCAGATTGCATCCGTATCTGCGGCAGCGCAGATCATCCTGCTGGCAGCGACGGCGCTGGGGTACGGGGCAATGTGGAAGACCGGTGAGCTGGCCTATGATCCAACGGTAAGGGTCGGATTGGGGCTGGACGCCGCGGACGAAATCGTCGGCTTCCTCTACATCGGCACTCAAGCTGGTGGCACGTCTCCCGCAGGTCGTCCTAGCGCGCGGGATCACGTGGCGGTCTGGCGTGGCTAGCCCGCATATCTCAGTGAGCTGGTTTAGAGGCACGGCTGGCAGCGGCTGGAGAAGCGGGGTCGCCGCCCTGACATCGCTGGCCTGTCCAGGGATCAACTGGAACCTGACGATGCAGCCCATATCGTCGGCGACAGCGTGGATCTTGGTGGTCCGGACGCCTCGACCGCGCCCGATCGCCTGCTCTGCCGCCGCCCTTTTCCGCCGGCGCTGCAGCGGTGGGCCTTACAGTGCAGGCTGGCATCACCGGGCTTCAACAGTTTGGCCATCCGCTTTCTCAATGCCACCGAGGCCGCCGTGCCAAAGGGCAAGGCAATCCACGCCATTGTCGACAACTACGCCACTCACAAACACCCGAAGGTCAAGGAATGGCTGGCCCGGCATCCGAGATGGACTTTCCATTTCACACCGACGTCAGGCTCTTGGCTCAACGCGGTCGAGGGATTTTTCGCCAAGCTCACCAAACGGTGCCTCAAACGCGGGGTGTTTGGCTCGGTTGTTGAACTGCAAGCCCCGATTAACCGCTTCCTGGCGGAGACCAACACCGCCCCCCAACCCTTCCGACGGACAAAGGATCCACACAAAATCCTGGCCGCGGTGAAAAGGGGGCACCAAGTGTTAGATTCTATCCAGTAGGTGCCGTCCTTCGACCAGCGATTGAACCGGTTATGGACCGTGGTGGTGTGCGGCCCATAGAGATCCGGGCAGTCACGCCATTGGCAGCCGAACTTCAACCCGTGCAG
>DIUL01000022.1 GCA_002422345.1 Acetobacteraceae bacterium UBA6159 | reverse complement strand
ACTCCTTCACCCGATTGCCCTGGACCTGGTGTAGCCACCGCTGGACCGCGGTTCGGGTTGGGTGGCACACTCCGCCCGACATCCCGATCCACGAGGCCCCGATGCCCACCTATGACTATGAATGCGAAAACTGCGGCCCGTTCTCGGAAAGCCACCCGATGGCCGAGTTCGACCGTCCGCAACCCTGTCCCGACTGTGGGGAGAAGGCGCCCCGCCTGCTGACCGTGCCGGCGATCGGCGGCATGGCGCGGGAGGACGCGGGCGCCGGCATGCAGGCCGCCATGTCCCATCCGGGCGGCTGTGCCTGCTGCGCCGGACCGCGCCGCTTCTCGGCCGAGGCGGTCTGACCCAACCCCCTCGCCAGCGAGACGCAGCGCCATGACCGAAACCGATTGGCGCGACCGCGCCGGCACCGTCTTCCAGACGGAGAAGAACCCCGCGACCGGCACGCGCGGCATGGTGGTTACCAACCATCCTCTCGCCTCGGCCGCGGGGGCCGAGATGCTGGCCGCCGGCGGCAACGCGATCGACGCCGCCATCGCCGCCTTCTTCACCCTGACGGTGGTGGAGCCGATGATGGTCGGCATCCTCGGCGGCGGGATGGCGCATATCCGCCTGGCCGACGGCTCCCACAACGTGATCGACGGGCAGAGCATGGCCCCGCTCGCGACCGGACCGACCACCTTCACCCCTGACCCGAACGCCGCGCCCGGCACGATGGACACGATCGGGCGGCGGAACGCGGTCGGCCCGACCTCGGTCGCCACGCCGGGCAACCTGATGGGCTGGTGCGAGGCGCTGGCCCGGTTCGGGACCTTCTCGCTCACCGATGTGATGGAGCCGGCGATCCGCCATGCCTCCCGCGGGTTCCGGGTGACGCCCTATCTGCATGAATGCGTGACCGACGCCGCCGCCGACATGGCGAAGGACCCGGCGATTTCCCGCATCTACCTGCCCGACGGTTCGCCCATCGCAGCCGGCACGCGGCTGGTGACGGGGGACTATGCCGAGACCCTGCGCGCCGTCATGCGGGAGGGACCGTCCGTCCTGTACACCGGCAGCCTCGGGGGTATCTACACCGACCACATGGCCCGGGCCGGTGGCTACATCACGACCGAGGACCTGACCCGCTATCGCACCATCACGCGGGAGGCGCTGCGGGGCACCTATCGTGGCTATGAGATCATCGGGCCGCCGCCGCCGACCTCCGGCCCTCTGCACATCATCCAGATGCTGAATATCCTGGAAGGCTACGACATCGAGGCCATGGGTTTCGGCAGCCCTGACCATGTGCATCTGCTGGCCGAGGCGCTGAAGATCGCCTTTGCCGACCGCGCCGCCGCCACCGCCGATCCGGCCTTCGTGAAGGTCCCGGTCGGCAAGATCATGGACAAGGACTATGCCGCGTCCCGCCGGTCCCGCATCGACCTCGCGCGTGCCCAGGACTGGACGGCCGAGGTCGCGCCCGGCGAGGGCGAGCAGCACACCACGCACCTGACCGTGGCCGATGGGATGGGCAATGTCGTGGCCAGCACGCAGACCATCAACTCCCTGTTCGGCGCGCGGTATGTCGTGCCTGGGACGGGGATGATCCCGAACAACTACATGTATGTGTTCGATCCTCGGCCGGGGCGGGCCAGTTCGGTCGAGGCCGGCAAGCGGATCACGTCATCGATGTCGCCGGTGATCGTGCTGCGGGACGGCAAGCCGGTCTGGGCGCTGGGGCTACCGGGCGGGTTGCGGATCTTCCCCTCCGTCTTCCAGGCGCTGGTTAACCTGATCGATCATGGCATGAGCGTGCAGGAAGCCGTCGAGGCGCCACGCGTCTGGACCCAGGGCCACCAGTTGGAGATCGAGGCCGGCTTTCCCGCGGCTGTGTTCGAGGCGATGCGCGGACGCGGCCATCCGGTGGCGACGGTCGGCAATGTCGCGGGCGGCATGAGCGCGATCCATTTCCACCCCGACGGGGTGATGGAAGGCGCCGCCTGCTGGCGCGCGGATGGGACCCCGGTGGGCATCGGCGGGGGACTGGCGCGGGCAGGGGTGCGGTTCCGGCCGGAGGCGAACCGGGTTTAGCGAGGCGAATTCTTGCCTCACCGGCGGCATGTCGGTAAGAACAAAAAATGAACTGTCAGCCAGGCCGGTTGTCATCCTCCGCGCGGTGTCTCAATGGCGGCAGGCCGGAGCCTGATCCGGACCGGCGACGTCCGGGGCCAAAAGCTGGCGGTTTTTCTGTACGGTCGTACCCCATGTCCGGTGAGGAATCGGGCGGCGTCCCGCGCCGATGCGTTGGAGGAATGGGACAGCGGCCCGGCATGGGAACCGGCCTCCGCGTTTCAGCACGGAGAAGCAGGGAGGAGTCACGGAGGACAACGGAGGGTGGCGCGACACCGGCCGACCCTCGACACAATTTTCCTCCTCGTCCTTCGTGACTCATCCCTGCTTCTCCGTGCTTTGCATCCAAGCCGAAAATCCGCGCGGCGGCCCCTCCCGAACGCACGGTCATTTTTTCACGCGACTCAACCTCATGCCCGGTGAGGAACCAGACCTCCCCTCCGATTTTGTACCCGGGATGACCCCATGCACCGTGAGAACGACCGCGGCGCGGGTCAGCCCCGATCAAACCAGCCCCGTCGCACGTTGGCGGCTCATTCCGCCTCCTGCTAGACTGACCAAGCATGCGTGAGGAGACAGACATGTCGGTTGACCTGCCCGAGCGGGAGGCCATGGAGTTTGATGTGGTGATCGTTGGTGGCGGCCCCTCGGGCCTGTCCGCGGCGATCCGCCTGAAGCAGTTGCTGCCCGACAGCTCGGTGTGCCTGGTGGAAAAAGGCAGCGAGGTCGGCGCCCATATCCTCTCCGGCGCCGTGCTCGAACCCCGCTCCCTGAACGAACTTCTGCCGGACTGGAAGGAACAGGGCGCCCCGCTCGATACCCCGGCCGGGGAAGACCGGTTCCTGTTCCTGACGGAAACCAGCTCCACAAGGCTGCCCACGCCGCCGCAGATGAACAACCACGGCAACTACATCGTCTCCCTCGGCAATGTCTGCCGTTGGCTCGGCCAGCAGGCCGAGGCGCTGGGCGTCGAGATCTATCCCGGATTCGCCGCGGCCGAGGTCCTGATCGAGGAAGGCCGCGTCGTCGGCATCGCCACGGGCGACCTCGGTGTCGCCAAGGACGGGTCGATCACCGACAACTACCAGCGCGGCATGGAACTGCGCGCGCGCTACACGATGTTCGCGGAAGGCTGCCGCGGTTCGCTGTCCAAGCAGCTCATGGACCGGTTCCACCTGCGGGAGAACAGCGATCCCCAGACCTATGCCATCGGCATGAAGGAACTGTGGGAAATCCCCGAGGCGAACCACCAGGCGGGCCTGATCGAGCACACGATCGGCTGGCCGCTGGAGCGGGACACCTATGGCGGCTCGTTCCTGTATCATGTCGGAAAGAACATGATCTCCTACGGCTTCGTCATCGGGCTCGACTACAAGAACCCCTGGCTGTCGCCGTTCGAGGAGATGCAGCGGTTCAAGACCCACCCCGACATCCGCAAGCATTTCGCCGGCGGGCGGCGCATCGCCTATGGCGCGCGGGCGCTGTCGGAAGGCGGGTTCCAGTCGCTGCCCAAGCTGACCTTCCCGGGCGGGATGCTGATCGGGGACGCGGCCGGGACGGTGAACGTGCCGAAGATCAAGGGCACGCACACCGCGATGAAGACCGGCATGGTCGCGGCCGAAGCGGTGGCCGAGGCGCTGTCCGACGACGGCCCTGCCGAACTGACCCGCTACCCGGAGATGCTGCAAAAGAGCTGGCTGTGGGAAGAACTGCACAGCGTCCGCAACATCCGCCCGGGCTTCGCAAAGTTCGGCTTTTGGGGCGGGCTGCTGCATGCGGGGATCGACACCTACCTGTTCCGCGGCAAGGCACCCTGGACTCTGCGCCACAAGCACGCGGACAACGAGGTCACGCTCGAAGCCGACATGGCGCCGAAGATCGAGTATCCGAAGCCCGATGGCGTGCTGACCTTTGATCGCAATTCCTCGGTGTTCATCTCGAACACCAACCATGAGGAAAACCAACCGGTCCATCTCACGCTGAAGGACGCGTCGGTGCCGGTGGAGGTCAACCTCAAGCGCTTCGGTGGGCCTGAGGCTCGGTTCTGCCCCGCGGGTGTCTACGAGTTCGTGGGCGTGGAGGAAGGCGAGCCGCGGTTGCAGATCAACGCGCAGAACTGNNACTGCGTGCACTGCAAGACGTGCGATATCAAAGACTTCGGGCAGAACATCAACTGGGTGACCCCGGAAGGCGGTGGCGGCCCGAACTACCCCGGCGGGATGTAGCCCGCATTGCCCCCTCCCCCCTTGAGGGGGA
>DIUL01000113.1 GCA_002422345.1 Acetobacteraceae bacterium UBA6159 | reverse complement strand
GCCGTCAACCGGACAGTAGTGAGGTCGAATACCAGCGCGGCCCGACGGCGATATCCAGCGCGCCGGCATAGACGATGTCGCGCGCATGGTGCCAGCCGATCGCGTTGCCAAGCTCGACGACCGAGCGTGCGCGATAGGCCTTGTGGCCGGTGGTGTAGGACCGTGCGTGCAGGACACGGTCCTGGACGTCGATCAGGCCGGCGAACACCAGTTCCGCCAGGACCTCCTTGCGTTCCGCCGTGTTCTCCATCAGGCCGAGGAACACCTTGTAGGCATCGATCACCTGGCCGCGATGCACCAGCGTCATCCAGGCATTCAGCCGCTCGGTCAGCGGGCCGGTCAGGCGCGTGGCGGTCTGTTCGGCCCAGTAGACGACGGGCTCCGGCGGCGCCTCGATCTTGCTGCTGTCACCGCGCGTGCGGGTGTAGTGGCCCGGCGCCTTGTTGATCTTCTGGTTCCAGATATCCAGCCCGGTCGGGATGTACCAGAACGTCTGCGCCGTCGGCAGCATCGCCAGGTGCGACGGCATCATCTTCGACAGGTTGATCGCCGCCCGCGCGGAAAGCAGGCAATGGTCATTGTTCACGAAGTTCGGGTAACCGTCGTCCAGCCGCTCATGATACGGGACATGGGTATAGGGCGCGTGGATGCGAACGCCCTCGGCCACGATCTCCGTCAACGGGCGCCCGGCCCGGACCAGTCCGTAATAGGCTTCGCTCGCACCGATCTGATCGCGCATCAGGCAGCGATCTTCCAGCTTCTCATAGAGCGCGCGCACTTCATCCCGACCCGTCGAGACCTGCGTCTGAGCGTCCATTCTGGGTGTCCTCCGGTTCACTGTCTTCTGACGGTGATCCTACGCTTGACAGGGCGGCGGCGACAACCTTGGGATGGGGGACGAAGAACAGAAACGGGGGAAGACGATGTCCGGTGCGTGGATGATCACGACGGCGGTGGGCAATGGCACACAGGGCTATGCCGGCGATGGCGGTCCCGCGCTGGCCGCGACGCTGAACAATCCGTTCGATGTCGCGTTCGATCCAGCCGGCAACATGGTTTTTTCCGATACCTTCAACCATGTGATCCGCCGCGTTGAAGCCAAGACAAACGTCATTACAACCGTCATTGGAACCGGCGCGCGCGGCTGCTCGGGTGACGGCGGACCGGCCATCCAGGCGGAATTGAACGAGCCCTACGGCGTCGTCATCGATCGCGCCGGGAACATTTTTTTCGCTGATCGCCTGAACGGCCGCGTCCGAAAGGTCGATGCTAGCGGTAACATTTCCACCCTCGCCGGTGACGGCGGCGGCGCCTGCCACGGCGATGGCGGCCCCGCGGCCCGCGCGGGCTTGAAGGAGCCGAACGGCCTCGCCTTCAACGCCGACCAGACCTGCCTGTTCATCGCCGATGTCGCCGACCATCGCGTGCGCGCCGTCGAACTCCGTTCTGGAATCATATCGACCTTCGCGGGCACCGGCGAAGGCCGCCACGACGGCGATGGCGGCCCGCCCGACAAGGCGTGCATCTTCGGCGCCCGCGCCGTCGCCCTCGCCCCCGATGGGTCGCTGTATGTGATGGAGCGGCAGGGAAGCTGCATCCGCCAGATCAAGGACGGGATCATCCAGACCGTCGCCGGCACCGGCGCCCGCGGCTATGCCGGCGACGGCGGCGATGCCCGCGTCGCGGTGTTCGCGGCGCCGAAGGAGATGACGGTCGATGCATCCGGCAACATCTTCGTCGTCGACACGGAAAACCACGCGATCCGCCTGATTGACGCGAAAACCTGGATCGTCACCACGATCGCCGGCAACGGTGCGGCCGGACCAGGCGGCGATGGCGGCCCCGCGACACAGGCCGGCCTCGGCCGCCCGCACGGCGTCTGCATCGGCCCGGATGGAGCAGCCTATGTCGGCGACAGCGAAAACCACCGCGTCCGCCGCCTGACCCGGATGGCCTGAGCGCGACTTTGCCAACGGGCCGGCCTGTGTTCTAACTGCGGCCAGAACAAATAAAGGGGGAACGCCGGAATGTACGCGCGATCGCTGTCTGCCGTGATGCCCAGCCGCATGCCCGCCACGCCGGCCGAGGGCCCGCCGGCGCGCTGACACGCCCCCGGTCGCGCCCCCGATGGGCCGGCCGGACGGACCACCGGCCTTCGCTGAACGGACCCCGCCGCCATGCGTCTTCCCAATGCCCAGCAATGGACCATGCTCGTGCTGCTCCTCGTATGCAGCGCCCTCGTCCTCTATCCGCTCGGCTTTCTCATCACCGAGTCCCTGAACACCGGCGATCCCCAGGCCTTCCCGCCCGAGGAATACGGTCTCTCCAACTACTTCAATCTTTACGAAGACGTACGGATCATCACGAACACGCTGCTGGTCGCTTGCATTTCGACCGTGCTCGCGGTGCTGTTCGGCTTCATCCAGGCCTGGATCCTGACCCGCACCGCGATCCCGGGGCGCGAACGCCTCGAACGGCTGATGGAGCTGCCCTACTATATGACGCCCCTGATCGGCGCGCTCGCCTGGGGCGTGTTGCTGGGGCCGAAGACGGGGCTGATCAACCAGCTCTGGCGATCGATGGGGTTCGAGAGCGACCTGTTCGACATCTATACCCCCTGGGGCATCGCCTGGGTGATGGCGCTGTTCGAGGGCACGGTCGCCTTCGTGATGATCTCCGCCTCGATGAAGTCGATGGACCCATCTTTGGAGGAAAGCTCCCGCGTGCTGGGGGCCAGCAAGCTGCGGACGATGCTGAAGATCACGCTGCCCTTGGTGACGCCGGGCGTGCTCAGCGCCACGATCTTCGTCTTCGCCGAGATGCTGGGATCCTTTGCGGCCGCCTTCGTGCTGGGCATCCCGGGACGGTTCTATGTCGTCACGACCTCGATCTGGCAGGCCGCCCTGTCCTGGCCGCCGGACTACGGGCGCGCCGCGGCGATGGGGCTGTCGCTGTTCGGCGCCATGGTGATCTCCCTCGGCGCGGCCAGGCTGATCATGCGCCACGGCAGCTACGCGACGATCACCGGCAAGGCGTTCCGGCCGAGGCCGATGGATGTCGGGCTGATGAAGTGGCCGCTGCTGGGGATCGCCTGGGGCTATATCCTGTTCGCCGTCATCCTGCCGCTCTGCGCGCTGACGCTGACGTCATTCCAGACCTTCGCGACGGTGATCATCCCGCAGATGAAGTTCACCCTGGCCAACTACGAAACCGCTTTGCAGATGGGCTCGCTGGGGCCGGCCTTCATCAACTCCATGATCCTCGGCGTGTCGGTCGCGACCATCGGCGTGCCGATCATCGGCATCCTGGCCTGGATCATCTACCGCTCGAACATGCCGATGCGGGGGCCGATGGAGTATATCATCATGGTCCCCGCCGCGGTGCCGCGGTTGGTCTTCGGCCTGGGGCTGCTCTGGGCCTGGATCAACATCCCGATCCCGATCTACGGCACGCTCTGGCTGCTGGGCATCGCCTATTTCACCGTGTTCATGCCGCTGGGCCTGCGTACCATGGCCGGCGTCGTCCTGCAGGTCGACAAAAGCCTGGAGGAATGCGCCCGGGTCTGCGGTGCCGGCTGGGGCTACCAGATGCGGACCGTCACCCTGCCGCTGCTGCGTCCGGGCCTGATCGCCGCCTGGCTGCTGATCTTCATTTCCAGCGTCCGCGAACTGGGCGCGTCCGTGTTCCTGATGGGGCCGCATTCCAAGGTGATTGCCCCATCCATCGTCAATTCCTGGCTGACCGCGAGTTCGGAACTCTCGGCCGCGATGGCGCTGATTCAGACCGTGATGGTCTTCGTCGCCGTGGCGATCATGTTCCGCGTCGCGCGTCGGGTCGGCGGAGCGCATGAATGAGCCAGAGTATCCCCCGTATCGAGGTCAAGGACCTCGTCGTGAAATACGGCGACGTGACCGCCGTCGATCGCGTCAGCTTCAATATCGGCCCCGGTGAGCTGGTGACCCTGCTGGGCCCCTCCGGCTGCGGCAAGACCACCACCTTGCGCGCCATTGCCGGGCTGGAAACCCCGTCCGACGGCACGATCCGGCTGAACAGCCAGACGATGTATGCCGGGCGGGAGCGGCTGAACGTGCCAGCGGAAAAGCGCGGCGTGTCGATGGTGTTCCAGTCCTATGCCATCTGGCCGCACATGACGGTGTTCGAGAACGTGGCCTATGGGCTGCGCGTGCGGAAACTGCCGCAGGCGGAGGTCAAGCAGAACGTCGACCGCGTGCTGGACATGGTCCAGATGCAGCAATACGCCGACCGCCCGTCATCCAAGCTGTCGGGCGGGCAGCAGCAGCGCGTCGCCGTCG
>DIUL01000121.1 GCA_002422345.1 Acetobacteraceae bacterium UBA6159 | reverse complement strand
GTGAATTGCGGAAAGTCGAGCTAAGTGCCCGTCCGAAAACATCTTGAGTCCCTGGAGTCGTTTGCGATAAAAATGCAGCGGCCTCGATTCGAGGGGATCGCCGGCATGTGGACGACAGAAAGCCGAGCTCCCTATGATCGATCCAGGCTACTATCAGGCTGGGTTTCTTGCCTTGGGGTATGACCCGGTCAGCTGGGCCAGCTTCCCGTTGCAGGTGGCGGGACGACTTGGCACCCAAATCTACTACCTTGAAATCACAGAAGAAAAAATGAGGGGATGGCTGATAGCTAACAGAACAGGCTAACAGAATAGAGAGAAGGCTCGTTGCGTCGGACAACACGTCCACTGAAAGCTGTCCAGAATGGCCGAAGACTACCCTGCACAGCCCAAGCTTCGGCGACCTGCGACGACCCTGCGGCGTCCGAGGGTGTCCCATCCGTTGCCCACCGCACCTCCGGCGTTCCCAATCGTCGCCATTGGCGCCTCCGCGGGGGGCCTGGAGGCCTGCCGCAAGCTGGTAGACGCGCTACCCTCGCTCACCGGCATGGCGTTCATCCTGGTGCAGCACTTGGCTCCCACCCATGAAAGCCTGATCGCGGAATTGCTCGCCGATCATACAGCGATGACCGTTGAACAGGCCACGGAAGGGATGGTGGTCGAGCCTGACCATCTTTATGTAATTCCTCCTGATAAGTATCTCTCGGTCAAATATGGTGCCCTACGACTGACCAGACCCACTGAGCGGCGCGGGGCGCGGTTGCCGTTCGATTTCCTGCTGCGGTCGCTGGCGGAGGACTATGGCAACCGGGTGATCGCGGTGGTGCTTTCGGGCACTGGCGCGGATGGCAGCCTTGGCCTGAGAGAGGTGAAGGACCAGTCCGGCTTCGTGATCGCGCAGAAGCCCGAGGAGGCGGCGTTCGACGGCATGCCACGTAGCGCGATCGCGACCGGCGGCGTGGATCTTGTACTGCCTGTGGCGGAGATCCCCCAGGCGCTGGCGGCCCATGGCGAGAGGGTACGGGAGGGCGGTCCCTCCGCCGAGGCGGCGCGGTCCAGCAAGGCAGCGGACCAGCTGGCTGACATCGTCAATCTGCTGCGAGTTACGACTCATCACGACTTCCGCCTGTACAAGCCAGGCACCCTGCACCGCCGGATCGAACGGCGCATGTCGATGGTAAAACCGAGCATCGACAACATGGCAACTTATCTTGAAAGCCTCCGCCACGACGACGGTGAACGGAACCTGTTGGTGGAGGATCTGTTGATCAACGTTACCAACTTCTTTCGGGATCCCAGCGTATGCGACGCGCTGACCGCCACCATCATTCCCGATTTGGTGCGGAACCATGCCGCCGACCGTCCGTTGCGGATCTGGGTCGCCGGATGCAGTACCGGGGAGGAGGCCTATTCTTTGGGCATCCTGCTTCTTGAGGCTATCGCTGCGGAGAAAACCAACATCAAACTGCAGATTTTTGCGTCCGATGTTGATCCGGATGCGGTCGCCACTGCACGAGAGGGGTTGTATCCCGCGACCATTGCCGGCGACGTATCCGTCGCCCGCCTGGCGCAGTTTTTTACCAAGGAAGATAATGGCTACCGTGTCGTGCCGGAACTGCGAAGCGCAATCGTGTTTACCGTTCAGGACGTCCTGACCGATCCGCCGTTCTCCCGCCTCGATATGGTATCCTGCCGCAACCTGCTGATCTATCTGCGTCCCGAGGCACAAGCCAAGGTCATTGCGCTGTTCCACTTTGCGCTCTGTGATGGTGGCATCCTTCTGCTGGGCAATTCGGAGACGGTGGGCAGCGTCAATAACCGCTTCGAGGTAATTTCGAAGCGGGACCGGCTATATCGGCGGATCGGTCGCGGCCAACCACTCGCGCTAGGCGTTCCGATCCAGTCCGACAACGCCAGGGGGACGCTCGAACACGGCCATCGGTCGCCTCGGCAACCCGCTCCGGCGGAGCTTTGTCGTAGGATGGTGCTGGAGATTTATGGGCCAGCCGCAGTACTGGTCAACAGCAAGCACGAAATCCTCTACTCGCACGGCCCGACGGATCGCTATCTACGGGTGCCATCGGGGCATCCGACGCACGGCCTGCTGTCGATGGCTCGCACCGAGTTGCGCACGAAGTTGAGCGCGGCGCTCAAGCAAGTTAGCGACAACCACACGCGAACGACCGTCACGGGATGCCGGATCAACCACGACGGCCAAGAGCTGTCGTTCCGCGTTGACGTGCATCCGTTGCTGATTGAGCGAGAAAGGCTGCTGCTGGTGTGCTTCGTCGATGAAGCGCCGGGGGGTGGGAGGACCGATCACCTTACGGATCAGCGCGATTTGTCGCGGGTTGCCGAACTGGAACAGGAGCTGGCGGCAACCCGCGCCGAACTGCAAGGCGTCATCGGGAGCCTTGAGGCATCGGGAGAAGAGCAGACGCAAATCAACGAGGAAGCCTTGTCGGCGAATGAGGAATTCCAGTCGACCAACGAAGAATTGCTGACCTCCAAGGAGGAGCTGCAGTCGTTGAACGAGGAACTGACTGCGTTGAACGGACAGTTGCAGGAAACGCTGGAACGCCAGCGCACGACATCCGATGATCTGCAGAACGTGCTCTACAGCACCGATGTGGCGACGCTGTTCCTCGATACGAAACTCAACATCAGGCTGTTCACCCCGGCCACGAAATCATTGTTTCATGTAATCTCAACCGATATCGGGCGACCGCTGTCGGATCTCAGATCACTGACTGCTGATGCGACGTTGCAGCCGGACGCGCTTGGCGTGCTGGAAACAACTACGCCGATGGAGCGGGAGGTCAAGACAATTAACGGTGACTGGTTCATCCGTCGCATCTTGCCCTATCGCAACCGCGACAACGATGTCGTTGGCGTGGTCGTCACTTTTACCAATATCACGGATCGCAAATATACAGCCCGGGTATTGGAGGCCGCCAAGCAGCAGGCGGAAGCCGCCAATGTCGAAAAGTCGCGGTTTCTTGCGGCGGCCAGCCATGATCTCCGTCAGCCGCTGCAAACGTTGGTTCTGTTGCAGGGATTGCTGGTAAAGGCCGTAGTCGGGACGAAGGCGGAGAGCATAGTCGTCCGGGTCGGCGAGTCTTTGGGCACGATATCGAGCATGCTGAACACCCTGCTGGATATCAATCAGATCGAGACCGGTAACGTTGCGGCCGACATGTCGGATTTTCCGGTGAGCGACTTGCTTGACCGGATGAGGGACGAATTCACCTGCCATGCGCAAGCCAAGGGGCTCCTGTTACGTGTGGCCCCCTGCGGTCTGACCATTCGCAGCGATCCGCGGTTGCTGGGACAGATTATCCGAAACTTGCTGTCTAACGCCGTGAAGTATACCCAGACTGGGAAAATCCTGTTGGGATGCCGGCGGATGCAGGGGAAGCTCAGGATCGAAATCTGGGATACCGGCATCGGCATTCCGCTGAGCGACCTGAGGACGATCTTCGAGGAGTATCGTCAACTCAACAATTCGGCGCGCGAACGCAGCCGCGGCTTGGGCTTGGGTTTGTCGATCGCCAATCGGCTGGCGGGGCTGTTGGGTTATGAAATTCGCGTGCGCTCCGATTTCGGAAAGGGATCGGTGTTCTCCATCGAGGTCGTGCTCCCCGCCTGTAGTGACACCGTACCGGTGGAGCTGTGCCGGGGCACGGCCAGCCGCGTCGCCGAAGTCGGTACCGCTAACTCTTCTATAATCCTGGTTGTAGAGGACGATCCGGAGGTTTGCGAGCTGCTCGAGATGATCCTGGAGGATGCGGGATACCACGTGACGACGGCGGCCGACGGGATCACCGCGATAGAAAAAGTGACGCAGGGCGTGGTGGAACCGCAACTCATCCTGGCGGACTACAATCTTCCAAACGGACTGACCGGATTGCAAATGGCGATGGAGGTGCGGGAGAGCCGCAAGCGCACGATCCCTGTCGTCATTCTGACCGGCGATACCTCCACCACGACGCTGCGCGACATTCAGGCGCAGGACGTCGTGCATCTTAACAAACCGGTGAGACCGCAGGAACTGTTACAGGCGATCCAGCGTCTGCTCCCCATCGAGGTGCCACCTCCGACTGCCGGTGCGGTATCGACCACTGCGGCGACCCGCGAACCGAGGATGCCGCTGGTCTACGTGGTTGACGATGACCGCGAGGTGCTTGGTGCGCTCCGGTCGGTGTTAGATGCGGAAGGACACGAGGTCCAAGACTTCAGCTCCTGCGAGGCGTTTCTTTCCGCTTTTGATGCGCAACGTGATGCGTGTTTGGTGATCGACGCCTGTCTGCCCGACATGGATGGTTTTGAGTTGCTGCAACGATTGCAGGCTCGGGGGCATAAGCTGCCGGCCATCATGATCACCGGCCATGGCGATGTAGCGATGGCAGTGCGTGCATTGAAGGCCGGAGTTCTGGACTTCATTGAAAAGCCAGTGGAAGGAGCGGAACTTCTGGCCTGTGTGGGCCGCGCGCTGGAGAAATTGCACGGCTCGACCAACGTATCGGCATCGCGCAAAGCCGCCGCCGACCGTATGGCTTCTCTTACCGCTCGGCAACGTCAGGTTCTGGAAATGGTGCTCGCCGGTCACCCCAGCAAGAATATCGCCGCCGACCTTGGCATCAGCCAACGCACGGTTGAGAACCACCGCGCTTCCATCATGAGAAAAACGGGATCGCGATCGTTGCCGGCCCTGGCGAGACTGGCATTGGCAGCCGAGGAGTAGGGGATTACGTCTAGCGGCAATCATCACGGTACCAGCCGTTTCGGACGGGTCCGCATCGGACCATTGCGAGGACTGCCAGCCACGGCACAGACTGCAATGAAATAACCCCCAATCCCGCTTGGCTCCCGCCCACCCCAGCGCGAATGGTCCATCACGCGGAGAGAACAAACCTCCCGCGGATGGAGGACCAGATGACCACCACCCCAAAGACCAACGAAGTCGCCCTGGCCGCCTTCATGTCGGGCAAAGCCGAGATCGACGCCCTGCTGGCCCGCATCGCCGCCGCCAGCGACGACCACTTCGGCACCAACCCCGAGCGCGTGACGTGGGGTGACACCGGTAGCCTGGGCTTCATCACCGAGCGCTTGAAGGAGATCACCGAGTTCCTCGGGGTCTGAACGACCTCCCGCCGCGACGGCCCCGACCGGGCGCGACCGGCGGGGCTCCGGGTCGTAGGAGGGCGGTGGTCGCCCTCCCTACCCAGGAGACCCGATGATGACCGAGACAACCATCACGCTTTCCGATACTGGCCGCGCCGTTCTGGAGCACGCCGCGACCCGCGAGGACCATCTGGTCCGTCCTCCAAGCCTTCCCGCCGCCGCCCGACAGAAGGTGGTTCGCTCCCTGCTGAACAGGGGACTGGTCGAGGAAGTGCCGGCGCCCATCACCGACGACGCATACACTTGGGGGACGGGCGAGGAAGGGGTGGTTCTGATGCTGCGCGCCACCCCGGCTGGCCTCGCCGCGATCGGGCAGGCGGACGCCCCGACCAACCCGCCCACGTTGCCCGACACGGCCGAGGAGGACGCGGTGGCACGCGAAGCCGCGGCAGTAGCCGATGCCCTCGACACCGCGCCCTCGGCGCCCACACGCGCGACCCTCCGGAGGGCGGCGGAAGCGGTCCTTGCCGCCTGGACCGACGAGACCAACCGCGAGACCGACATGATCGCCGCCCTGGAGGGGCCGATGGCGGCCCTGCGCATTGCCTTGGCCGGCAAACCCGCTCGCGCTGCCAGCAGCTCCCGAGGCCCGCGTGAGGGCACCAAGCAGCAGGCGGTGCTGGCCCTGCTGCGCCAGGACGAGGGCGCGACGATCGCCCAGATCATGGAGGCCACCGCCTGGCAATCACACACCGTCAGGGGCTTCCTCGCCGGGCTGAAGAAGAAGGGCACCCAGGTCGATGTCCTTGACCGCGTCCGGCAGGTCGGGTCGAACAAGGAGGGGGCCAAAGGGTCCTACAGCATCTACCGCGTCGCCGAGGCCGGCTGATGCGGTCTGCGGGCACCCAGCCCCGCCACGCGGTCGGGCTCTACCGGGTCTCGACCGCGGAGCAGGGGAACAGCGGCCTCGGGCTGGAGGCGCAGCAGACGAGCGTGCGCGCCTTCGCCGCGGCGCAGGGGTGGACACTGGTGGCGGAACTCTCCGACATCGCCTCGGGCAAGGATGATCAGCGTCCAGGGTTCCAGGCGGCGCTGACGCGGTGCCGGCAGTTGGGCGCGGTGCTGGTCGCCGCGCGCCTCGACCGGATCACCCGGCGCGCGCACACGCTCTCGCGGCTGCTGGAGGAGGGCTACTCGATCCGGGCCGTCGACATGCCGGCGGATGACCTGATGATGCGGATCTATGCGGCGATGGCGCAGAAGGAGCGGGAACTGATCAGCGAGCGGACGCGTGCCGCCCTTGCCGCCGCACGGGCGCGAGGACGGGCGCTGGGCGGGGATCGGGGCTACCGGCCGACCTGTGGCCCTGACGCACAGGCCGCCGCCCATGCCCGCCAGGAGACGGCGGAGCGGACGGCGCACCGGCTGGTGCTGGAGATCGAGGCGCTCCGGGCGGAGGGCATCACCACGCATCAGGGACTGGCGCGGTCCCTGACCGAGCGGGGCGTCCCAACACCGCGCGGAGGCGCCACCTGGACCCACACCACCGTGGCTCGGCTCCTCGGGCGGGTGGATTCGGCAGGCTGCAACGGGAACCGTTAGATCGACCCGGAGCACTTGAGGTCCTGGCTCAACCTTTGCACCGCGCTGGTGCCGAATGCGACGTGGAGCTTCCCGCCGACCAGCGCCGCCAACCAGCCCGGCCGTTCACGAAGTACCCCTTCCTGCACGAGGCGATCCATCTCGTCGACGACGGCCGCATTGATCTGCTCGATCACGTCATCGTCCAGCGAGCGACCGGCGAAGGCCTTGACCCGGGCATTCAGACGAGTTGCCGCCATCACCTCCCGGTCGCTGACCGTCGAGGGCGTCTCGGAAGGGAGCTTGCGCGGATCGACCATGAGACAACGATGCCGTGTGGTGGCGGGCACTGTCCACCGCGAGTGCTTGATCATGCCCATTGCCTGGGGGGATGGTTGCGTGTGAACCGATCAACCGAGATCAATGCTTCCACCGGCGTGCCACACCTTGTCACAGCCTGCCTTGCAAAAGTGGCAATCCCGCCGTGGGGAAGACGCGCGGGCCTGGCATCGTGCCTGCATCATCCAACCGATGGAGCATGCGATGCACCGCTTCCTCCTCGCCGCAACCGTTGGCCTCGGGCTTCTCGTCGCCGCCGGCAGCGTCAGTGCCGCATTCGCTCGGCCTGGGCCGGAGCACGGGGCACCGATACATGGCGCGGCGCCGACACGGGCCACACTGGCGAACTACGACCATTACCGTCCGCATGCGACGCCGCGGTATCAGCATCACGGGTATGGGGGTAAGATCACATCGTCCTTGCTGGCGCAGATCTCCGGTGCCGACGCAATGCGGGTGAAGGTTATCGTCGTGCGCATACCTTCGCCCGGGCGCGACTCCACGCGCAATTCGGCGTTGGCATTCTGCCGCAGGGAGCGGACGATGAGCTCGCCAAGCTTGCCCCGTTTGGGCCAATCGATGCCATCGGGCAGACCATTGCCATCATCGGCGATGATCACACGGCAACCGCCGTCATCGGATTGGCTGCGCAGCGTGATCGTGCCGCCATCGCGCCCGACAAAGGCGTGCTTCACCGCATTCGTCAGCAGTTCGTTCGCAACCAGCCCGATCGGCAGTGCGACGTTGACCGAGACTGGATAGGAATCAACCTTAAGATCGAGACTGATGCCCTCGACGGCGTGTGCATGCATGACAGAGGAAACGATCTCACTCAGGTAGATACCGAGATCCACTTCGTCGGTTTTTCCGAACGATGAAAGCAGGCGGTAGAGCGTCTGCAGCGCATTGATTCGTCCCGCCAGGCGATCGAATGGCACCGTATCGATCTGGCCGCGGGCGTTACGCGCCTCGATACGCACCAGGGCCGTGATCATTTGCAGGTTGTTCTTGACGCGATGCTGAATTTCCTGGAGCTGCGCGTCCTTGTCACGGAGCACCTGCTCAAACTTCTGCCGGTCGGATGCATTATGTCCGCTGACGTCAACCAGCACGGCCAGGCGGTGGGCCGGCAGGCCGTTGTCGTCGACGATGACGTTGGAATAGGCCTCGACTGTCGCGACTGTGCCATCCAGGAGATCGATGCGGAAGGTGCCGGCGTAGTCGTTCGCTTCGGCAATGGCGGTGCCGAGCGGCAACTCCCCGCCCGTCTGCCCGGACAGTCCACGCAGACTGTTCCAGGGTTTGCCCACGACATCGGTCAAGGACTGGCCGGAGAGCTGCTCGAACACCGGATTGGCGTAGACGATGCGCTCGGGGTCGGTCATCGTCGCGACGACAACGGCCAAGGGTATGCGATCGAAGAACCGTTCAAACTGGTCGTCGGTAAGCGCACTGGCAAGGCTGGGGGTCGCGAGCGTGGCGATGTTCTCCGCCCGTGGGTCCGCGCGCGCACCGGGCGGTTCGATCAACGCGGCGGAGGCCACCAGCCGCGCCAGAGCGGGCAGCGACTTTACCTTCGTCCGGCGCATGATGGCGGCCCGGTGATTCTCGATGGTGCGCTGGCTGACACCGAGATCTGCGGCGATGTTCTTGCTCGGGTGGCCCTCCAGCACCAGGTCCATGACCCCGCGTTGCCGCGTGGTCAGCAGGGCCAAGCGCGCGGCGGCGTCTTCCCGGTTGGCAATGGCCTTGCCGGCATCCACGGCAATGTCGCGCAGCCGCTCGATCCCTCCCAGCAGGTCGGCGGGCCGGATCGGCTTCTGGATGAAATCCGAGGCACCTGCTTTCAAAGCCTCGACCGCGACTTCCAGCCGAGCAGAGCCGGTGATCATGATCGTCGGGATGCGTCGCCCGCGCCTGGTCAGGTCCAGCAACAGATCGAGGCCGTTCATCCCCGGCAGGTCAGCGTCCAGGACCAGGCACGCGCCATCGCGATGATCGCCTTCCAGAAAGTCTTCGGCGTTGGCGTAGTCCTTCACCTGCCAGCCCTTGTTTTCAAGAAGATCGCGCAGATCGTGACGAACGATCGCGTCGTCCTCCACGATGAATACAAGCAACGCGGCCGGTGGCGTTCCCGGCGGCAGGGCCGTGGGGCTTGGATCATCAGGTGGCATGTCGGGCGAATCTCTCAAAAAGCGGGTAGGCTCCGGCCCATACGAACCGTTGCGAGTAAACGCCTCACACCGCGTTAAGTTTGCCACGGTATCAAGTTTCACGCCGCATCATATTCCTGGGTCATGGAAATAACCGTCCGCCGGCACCTGCCCGGCGCGGTCCTTATTCGGTCTTGAACGGGGCGAGGAACCGAAGCGTGGCGAAGGTCATCACGCTGATCACGATTGCTACGTCCGTCGCGCCCACGCCGACCGCGACACCAACGCCACCGGTTGCCCACAGGCTGGCCGCTGTTGCCGTCCCTCGTACTGACGAATTGATCTTCAGGATCGCACCGCCGCCGATGAAGCCCACGCCGCCGATGATGCCTTCCACGACACGCGCCATTGCCTCCGGTTCGGAGTGCAGCATGTGCTCGGTGGCCTGGATGAAGCCGCAGGCAGCGACGGCGACCAGCGGGAATGTCCGGAGGCCCGCGCTGCGCTCTGACCGTTCCCTGTCCCATCCGATAGGGAATGCCAGCACATAGGCCACCGACAGGGACACGACGTGGGGCAGCATCCGGGAGAAGTCGAGGCCGAGCATCGCGAGAACTGCGGATATGTCCATCAGAAGAAGGCCTTTTCATCAGTGGCACCGTTCGACGCGGTACGGTTGCCGCGTCCATCATCCGAGGCGATGCGAGGCGAAGAACCGCAGCATCTCCCGCGAGGCATCGGGCCCGAGCGGGTCGGTATACGATCCGGCCGGGTTGCCGCCGGCCCAGGCGTGGCCGCCGCCATGCACCAGCCATTGCTCCAGCATGGGTCGGCCGTCCGGCGTGGCATGGACATGCCGCGTGAAGGCACGACCGCCCGGGACCTGGCCATGCTCCACGGTAAGGCGCAGGTCGGACGAGGTACCGGCTTGGGCGACAACCTGATCCGCGTTGCGCGGGTGCACGGTGCCATCCCGATCGGCGTGAAAAACGATCGTGGGCACCAGGCGGGCCGGCTGATGACCAGGGGAGGGTGACGTTGCTCCGCCATCACGCATGGCCGCGAAGGCGCTGGCTACATCATGCGCCGCACCGCGGGCGAGTCCGGAGTGTACGCCGACGGCGGCGTAGAGGTCGGGATAGGCATGGCCCATGATCGCCGCCGCCGCTCCGCCGGCCGACAGGCCGGCGACATAGACCCGCGCGGGATCGATGGCGTGGTTGGCCATGACCTCTCGGGTGATGCCCGAGATCAACGATGGTTCGCCCTGGTCACGCTGCTGGTCGGCGGGGTTGAACCAGTTCCAGCACTGTTGCGCGTTGGCCATGGTCGACTGCCGGGGATATGCAATCATGCAACCCCGTTCGGCGGCCAGCCTGTTCATCCCCGTTCCGATCGCGAAGTCTTCTGGCGACTGCTTACAGCCGTGCAGCATGACGACCAGTGGCACTGGCGCGTCGTCCCGCAACGCCGGCATGAACAGCATGTAGTTGCGGCTGCCCGTCGAACCAGTGAAGCGCCGGGCGACGAAGCTGGCCTCATCCTGGGTCGCATCGCGGGTCCGCAGGGATGCTGGGCGCGGTTCAGGCGGCAGCACTTCGCTGGTACGCAGGTCGACGTCGATCGTTCGGTCTGCCTGCGGCGCTGGGCGAGCCGGGATGGCGCCGCGCAGAAGCCGCTGCAACAGCGCGGTTGCTTCGGCCAGGCGGCCCGCACGGGTCAACCGCGTGGCTTCCGCCATTTCCTGGGGACGATGCAAGGTCATGAGATGCTTTCAAATGATCGTAGGGGCCGGATGAAATCCGGCCGCGTGATCTACTCGGGCGGAATGAAATATGTGATTATGCTCAGGCCATGCGATCGGCCAGCGCGGCTTTCACCTCGGCGCTGGCTTGCAGCGCCCCCAATACGGAAATCGAGCCAATGGAGGCGCGCGCCAGCTCGGGCGTGATGTCGGGCGCGAAGGTGACGAGGCCCAGTACCCGAATGTCCAGCATGCGCCCCGCCGCCCGGGCCGCTTCAAGTTCGGCGCTGCTGATGGAGCGGAGGCCGAGATCCAGGCTGCGCCTGACAACCGACTGGCGGCTCGCTTCCGCGTGCCGCTCAATCTGGTTGCGGATGGCTGTGCGGATGAAGTCGGTGCGATTGGAATAGAATCCATCCTCCACCAGCAGGTCGATGTGGCCCAGGTCGACATAGCCGAGATTGACGGTGATCTTCTCGCTGTCGCTCCCGCCTCTGGGCCGGAGAGGGTGCACGTTGTTGGTCATCTGCCATCCATATACCATCTGTATGGATGGTATATGGATGGTGATCCTGCCAGCGCAATATGACCCGCGACGGAAATGGCCGATGTTGCCAGCGGCCATTCCTTCGTCAAGGCTCGGGTCAGCGCCTCCCGGAGGCGCGATGTCCGGCCGAGCGCTCCTCGATGTCATCACGCTGGCTGCCGCCGAAGGCCGCGGCCGCGCATGCGACGAAGGCACCGATCAGCATCGCCAGGGCCGAGACGATGGCCGCGGCGGAGGATGCTTTTCGGGCCGCATCGGCCACTTCACGTGCCCTGACCTCGGCGGCCTTGGCTTGGGTGATCGCCGCGTCCACGCGCCTCTGCGCTTCCTCCGGCGACAGTCCGGTACGGGCAGCGATCATCGTCGTCAGGTAGGCCTTGTCGGCGTCTGGCATCTGCCCGGTGCGAAGGGCATGGACAAGAATGCCGCCGACCTCGGCCCGGACCTCGGTCCCCGACGAAGCCGCTTCCGGCCGGCTGCCGCGGAACAGAGTATCGATGCCGTATTGGTGGTCCCGCAGCATCTGAGCGGCCGCGCCGCCAGCGCCCTGCGCCGCGCCTGACGCCACGCTCGCCGCTGCCTGCGTACCGGTGCCAATTGCGGATGACACCGCCGCCCCGATCACCAGGACGCCGATCACCGTGGCCACGGCCCAGGACAGGAACCCGTGCGCGGTGTCACGGAACCAAACCTCATCGGTGTGGGTGGCGGTCCATTTCGTCCGCAACCGACCGGTGATGTAGCCGCCAAGCGCCGAGGAGAGCCATTGGATGACGATCAGGCCGATGCCGGCGGAGATGGTGAACCCCGCGGCCGAGGCACCCGCGTTGGCCCAGGGTGAGACCGACGCCAAGCCGAAGCCGGCCCCCAGCGACAACAGCACGATGGTCAGTGCCACCGCGGCTACCGCGCCGCCCAGGATCGCACCCCAGGACATCGCCGAGGCCGAAGCCTCGTACGTCCGCCCAGCATCGATCCCGTAGACCGGATCACCGGCCATTGTTGGTGTGTCTGCCATGTCAGCGCCAGACCAGCGCGAGGAGGATGATGATCGGGATCGGAATACCAATCAGCCAAAGAAGAATGCCGCGACCCATGATGGATCTCCTGTATTTAGGTGGCCGGCGGCCAGGTAATGCCGCCGGAGATGCTGTGGTTGGATGGTCAGCGCTGACGCTTGCTGGTCTTTGGCGCCTGGGTGTTCGGCTCAGACCGTTCGTCTGACGGATTGACGGGAAGCTTAGGCATGCCGCCCTGGGGTTCGGGATCGGCGACATATTCGAAGTCCGGTTCCGAGTTCCATGGTCCGCGTTCGTCCGCACCCTGGGAAAGATTGAACACCAGCTTGACGGTTTCGTCCGGCGGGATATTGCCGAACATGGGGTCGTCCAGCTTGCCCATGGCGTCGAGCGCCTTCATGAACATGTTGGCGTGTGTGATTTCCCGCGTCAGCAGATGCGTCAGCGTCTTGCGGGTGCCGTCGTCATCCGTGGCCAGGATCAGCGCCTCGTAGGTCTGGCGCGCCCCGGCTTCGGACGAGATGTTGGCCCGCAGGTCCCGCACGACGTTTCCGCCTTCCTGGATGTAGGCAGCCGTCCAGCAACTGCCCTGGCTGTCGAGGAAATGCGGGCCGCCGCCTTTCAGCTTGAACAATGGCGCGTCATGCACCGAGGTCTGGTCGATCTTGCTCGTGTGCTGAGCAATCAGGTGCCCGACCATTTCAAGATGGCCGAATTCCTCGATCGCGATGTCCTGCAGCATGTCGCGGATGCCGGCATTCTCGACATGGAAAGACTGCACCCAGTATTGCAGTGCCGCGGTCAACTCTCCGGTGGCCCCGCCAAACTGTTCCAGCAGATAGGTGCCGAAGCGCGCATCGGGTTTGCCGACGCTGACCGGCTGCGCGAGTTCCTTGCGATGATAGAACATATGGTGCTCCTTGTTTGTGACGGCAGAAGACTGGATCAGGCCCTGATGACTCCCCTCATTTTTGACTCCCG
>DIUL01000213.1 GCA_002422345.1 Acetobacteraceae bacterium UBA6159 | reverse complement strand
TGAGGTGCTCGCAGCGGTTACGATGCATCGCTTTCCAATCGCGAACATGAAATGCGTCGGCTGCGCGAAGGGCGTCATGGCTTCGCTCCGGCAGGCCGACCCGCAGGCGAAGATCGACATCAAGCTGGACACGCGGGAGGCCGGCCGTGACGTCGACCGTAGACACAGCGCGGCTGGAGCAGGCGTTGCGAGACGGTGGTTGGCGGGCCGAGCGCATCCCAGCCTGATCCCTCGCTGACACGTTTTGTCATGAACGCGTGACGCCGGAGACATGCCGGGGGGTCAGTGTTGCTGTACTCGAACTAAAGGAACCCAGCAGATGACCCGCTTTGCTCGCTCAGTTGCCCTTGCTGCCGGCCTCACCGCTGTCTCCGCGGCAGGCCTCGCCATCGCTCAGGGCACTACGCCGCAGCCGGCACAGCCTGGGCAGCCCGGCATGATGGGCCAGATGCCCGCCATGCAGCCGCACATGCAGCAGATGCAGCAGATGCAGCAGCGGATGATGCCTGGCGCGGAGGTGCCCGGGACTGGTGCTGCACAGGCGCCGGCGGCAGCTGATCCGCATCAGCACGGCGCAGCGGCTCCTACAACTGCGGCGCAGTCCCCCTCGACCGCCGCCTTCATGGCCGCAAACGAGAAGATGCACCGCGACATGGCCATAACCTACACCGGCGACGCAGACCGCGATTTCGCTGCTGCCATGATCCCGCACCATGAGGGCGCGATCGCGATGGCGCGGGTACAACTGGCGCATGGTCGGGATCCGCAGATGCGTAGCCTGGCGGAGGCTGTGATCCGCGCTCAGGAGGGCGAAATCGCCACGCTCCGCGCCTTCCTGGCACGGCCGCAATGACATGGTCGAGGAGACCAACCTCGGCTCGCCGGCCAGGCATCTCGGGCTAGGTGATCGGCCCGTTTGGTGGCGCACACGCACGGGAATCGCCGTGATCGGCTTCGCGCTGGTCGCGGCCTTCTACATCCTGCGGGAGCATTGGGGCCACGCGTTCGGCGTGCTTCCGTATCTCATCCTCCTCGCCTGCCCGCTGATGCACCTGTTCATGCACCACGGGCACGGCCATGGCGGCGGCGGGCAAAGCGCTGGTTCAGGTCATGGCACCGACGCCAAGTGATCCATTATGTGCCGCAGGGGTGGGCTGGCTTGGCTGCCCCCGCGGCACGCTACCTCGCATCCATGCTGGCATTAAACCTGACCTGGGAAGTCGCGCAGCTCCCGCTTTACACGCTTTGGGCGGAGGGAACGTCGGGCGAGATCGCTTTCGCCGTCCTTCATTGCACTGGCGGTGACGCGATGATCGCTGCTGCCGCGCTGGCGGTAGCGATACTGCTGACACGGTCCTGGCACTGGCCGAGCCAGCGATGGGGGAGCGTCACGATGGTCGCGACCCTGATCGGCCTTGCCTACACGGTGTTCAGCGAGTGGCTGAATGTCGATCTGCGTCAATCCTGGAACTATGCCGCCGCCATGCCGCGTCTTCCGCCGTGGGGAACCGGGCTCGCCCCTTTCCTCCAATGGCTGCTTTTGCCGCCACTGGTGATGCTTACAGCGCGACCGCCCGCGCGACCTTTCGCGCGCTGAGGGGTTAACGTGTGATATCGGTATCGGAACATAACGGCAATGGTCCGATCTGGCGATCCTGCGTACAACCCCGGCGTTGCTGGGACTGTACTCCCTGGTAACCGTCTGGGCACTGGCTTGATGCAAACGCATCAATCCGCCGTAAGGCCGCATCCGGCCGCCTGGTACAACAAGAGCGAACCAACCTTCAGTGATGCGATGGCGGCGGTTCGCCTTGTGCTGTGGTCGCCCACGGGATTTTTCATGTCCCCGTCAGGTGCCGAAAGCGTGGAAATCCCCCTCCCGTTGCTCAAACGATTTGTGGAGACTCTGTGCCTGGCCGCCTGAATTGCGGAAAGCCGATCTCACGCTGGAACGAGCGCTTCCGTGCCGAAATAGCGATGGTACATGTCGTAACAGTCGGTGTCGAGCGTGCGCTTCTTATAGAAGGACAAAAAGTGTGCCCAGAACTCGAACAATATGTCCTTGCGGGCCGGACTTGCCGTGTTGAGCTGGTATTCCTCGATCACCGAAGTTGCGTTGCGGAAGATATGCGCATCGCCCTGATATTTGCCGGCGCAATGGGCCAGCATGCGAATGAGTGCTTCGCGTGACTCCTTCCGCTCCGGCGGGTGGCGGCGATTCCACTCCCGGACCAGCGCGACCGAGCGCGACGGATCCTGATCGAACACCGCGTCTTCCAAAGCCGCCAGCAGCCTGTCGGTGGCGACGCCTTCAGCCCAGCCACGCTGGCTGTCCGGGTCCGGCTTCGCGGGACCTGGCATGTCCGGATAAGAGTCGATCTCGTGGATTGTATCGGTGACGAACCAGGCTGACAGGAATATCGCTTTTGCCTGATGCGCGTTCTTGAAGTTGCGCTGCCAGAAATTCACCACGTTGGCATAGTCGAAGCTATGCATCGGCGTGGTATAGGCGATGGGCGTGCGCAGCCGCTGCACCGAATGCGTGGCGTGCGCGATACTGACCGCGCTGGAGATATGGAGTGGCGCCACGCCCTGCTTCAGGTAGCTTATGATGGCATCGCTGACCGCCGCCGTATCCCCCGCCATGATCAGATCGCGCAGATGGTCCTGCCCCTCCTCGGACAGTGGCGCGGTGTTCTTTTCAACGAGGTTGAACTGCGTGCCCTTGAAGTGCAGGTTCAACAGGAACGACGCGTGGTCGTACAGCGAGTGGAAGATCGGCGCGTTGCAGACATCGGGCACGCCCAGATAGAAGAACGGCTTTGCCTTGTCCCAGCCGAGCCAATCCGCCAGGTCGAACATGGCGCGGGTGCGGATCGCCTTGTGGCCGATATGCCGAACCCGGCGGAATGAGTTGTATTCCTGCTGATCGATAATGGAGGCGAACAGGAGCGTATCGCGCAGCCGCTCGCGCTGCGCGGGTTCAGCCGCAAGACCGAGGAAATAGCGATAGCTGGTAACCTTGTCGCCGCTGGTCAGCGCGGAGAACATCTTGTCGAAACGCTCATCCACCGTGCCGTCCGTCAAAGGCTCTTGGTCGCCGAAATACACGTTCAGTTCGCGACCGACGGTCGCTTCGTCGCAGCGCTCCTGCTCGCGCGCATAGTGACCAGGGAAGCGACACTCCAACTGTGCCCAGACGTTAAGGCCCTGCGGCACGTAGTACATGCCCTGCACGATGCCGAGGTTCTTCTCGACGTCCGACAGCCATGGCGAAAGTCGCATCCCGGCCCGGAGGCCGAGTATGGTGTGGTCGTAGTTGACGTTGCGGAATTCGCCGTTCGGCAGCAATTTTTCGTGGGACGGAACGTGCAGATAGGGCGCCGCGGTCGTCATGGCGTGCAGCACCAGCTCCCGCATCCCGTGGCCCTTGCGGGCCAATTGGCAAAAGCTGTCGGTCGCTTCGTGGAACTTCCCATCCAAGATGTCGCAAGCCATTTGTTGCAGCAGTTCAGTAGCCATGAACGAACCCTCCTGAAGCCGTGCCATGTGGCATCGTGATCTCGATTCTAACCCTTACGGGATTGTTGTTGCAAATGAGCCGACTGCGTCCCCCAGGCCAGCCCGCGGCCAATGCGGACACAGACCTCCGATCGCCTGGTGGTGACCGGGTATCAGTCATGACCTTGTGGACCATCCCGAAAAGCCCTCAGCTTGCGAGCAACGTCGTCTATCCCAGCATCGCGGTTTCGGTCGATGAAGTTGAACACCCATCGCACAATGGCCCACCCCGGCAGACCGCAGGCGAAAATCAACCCGCCCAAGGCACACAGGCCAAAGGGGGAATTCACCCAGTGGTGCAGCCCGAAATGCTCGATCATCGCGGCACCACCGCCGATGCTGGCGACAACGGTGCTGATGAGACCAACCGCCCATTCTCGGGACGAACGTGGCGGCGTCATCAGCATCACCACGACTGCAGCGAGACCGGCACCGCCGGCCGCCACGGCGGACGCGCCTCCCACGGCTTTGAACGCTGCGGCTCCGGCCGCTCCGCTGCTGGCTGGATCGGTCATTGTTACCTCCAAGATATACGTCGACGGTTTTGATGTGGCTGCGCACCGAGAGCGGCTGGCGGCGGGTTCCCGTTCAGCTGCTACGCCAGTATCGTCGCCCAGAACCGCGGAACGTCGTCCGTCGCCGGTGGTGCCTCCGCTTCAGACACCAGGGCCTCCCGCACCAGGGTGGCCACCCGGAAAGTGCCGGCGTCGGCCAGCAATGCCTCTCGGGCCGAAGCCGCGACGCGAACAACGACGTCCGACGGCAAGGTCGCACCGCTGCCGGATGTCAGGGTCTCCCGGACAATGCGGTTGACCCGGAACACTGGCGGCCCGGTGAGCAACGCCTCCCGAGCAAGTTTGCCAGCCCGGATGGCGGTCATGAGGCGATCTTCATCCCGGAGGTCGCGGCGTTCAGGCCCGAGGCCGTCCAGGCTGAGCCGGTGTTCGGACGGTTATAAGGATGCCTGTCCGCGCGATGGGATTGCCGATGATCGCCTCGTCGAAGCAGGGCATTCGATGATCCATCCACCATCTACTCCGTAATGAAATAACCCCGATCCCGCTTGGCTCCCACCCACCCCAGCGCGAATGGTCCATCACGCGGAGAGAACAAACCCCCCGCGGATGGAGGACCAGATGACCACCACCCCGAAGACCAACGAAGCCGCCCTGGCCGCCTTCATGGCGGGCAAGGCCGAGATCGACGCCCTGCTGGCTCGGATTGCCGCCGCCAGCGAGGACCATTTCGGCACCAACCCCGAGCGCGTGACCTGGGGTGACGCCGGCAGCCTCGGCTTCGTCACCGAGCGCCTGAAGGAGATCACCGAGTTCCTCGGGGTCTGAACGCCCGCCACCCGCGACGGCCCCGACCAGGTGCGGCCCGGCGGGGCTCCGGATCGTAGGAGGGCGATGGTCGCTCTCCGCACCCAGGAGACCCGACCATGACGCAGACAACCATCAAGCTTTCGGACACCGCACGCGCCGTGCTGGAACACGCCGCTACCCGTAAGGACCATCTGGTCCGTCCTCCATCCCTTCCCGCTGCCGCCCGGCAGAAGGTGGTCCGCTCCCTCCTGAACAGGGGACTGGTCGAGGAAGTGCCGGCGCTGATCACCGACGGCGCTTACGCTTGGAGGACGGGTGAGGACGGGGTGCCGCTGATGCTGCGCGCCACGTCCGCCGGCCTCACCGCGATCGGACTGGCGGACGCCCCGACCAACCCGCCCACGTTGCCCGACACCGCGGCGGAGGACGCGGTGGCACGCGAAGCCGCCGCAGTAGCCGATGCCCTCGACGCCGCGCCCACGGCGCCCGCACGCGCTACCCTGCGGGAGGCGGCGGAGGCGGTCCTTGCCGCCTGGACCGACGAGACCAATCGCGAGACCGACATGATCGCCGCCCTGGAGGGGCCAATGGCCGCTCTCCGCCTGGCCCTGGCCGACAAGCCCCATCACGCCACCGGCGCGCCACGCGGCCCGCGCGAAGGGACCAAGCAGCAGGCGGTTCTGGCCCTGCTGCGCCGCGACGAGGGCGTGACCATCGCCCAGATCATGGAGGTCACCAACTGGCAGAGCCACACCGTGCGCGGCTTCCTCGCCGGGCTGAAGAAGAAGGGCACCCAGGTCGATGTCCTCGACCGCATCCGCCAGGCCGGGCCGAACAAGGAGGGCGCCAAGGGCTCCTACAGCATCTATCGCATCGCGGGCTGACGCCGCGAACCCGCCGCCACCTGCCGCGGGCGGGTGGCGGTGCATGGCCCGAAGCACCTCGTCCGGGACGGTCGTGGGACCGGGGATGGCCAGAAATTCCCGGCCGGCGCGTAAGGTCATGATTGTGGGTCCCCTTCATTTCGTCGTTGGCGTAGCCGCCAGAATAGCACAAGGGACGCGCGAAATGCTGGGTGCAGGTCACGTCCCCGGCCGTGGTGT
>DIUL01000198.1 GCA_002422345.1 Acetobacteraceae bacterium UBA6159 | reverse complement strand
GCCGTCAACCGGACAGTAGTGATGTAATGTCATAAAATACCGATAATATACCTTATAAGACACGATATATTACCGTTCTGCGGAGAGAGTGGAAGACTCGCGCAACCACGTTTTTTCGGCGTCGTACAGCCGATATGCTTGACATGATTCCCGGTGCGGAATTATTGATATGGAGGGTCGATATCCTATGACAAGGTGGTAACAATGGCGGCCATCACATTCGGTAATACATCAGGCGGCTTCTGGAATGTCGCGGGTAACTGGGACCCCGTCTCGCTGCCGGATGGAAACTCACAGGTTACGTTTGCGTCTGGCACCTACACCTCGGTGGTCGACGGTGGGCCCTGGTCGATCCAGTCCCTGGACGTCAATGTCGTCGGCGTAACGCTCCAGATCGATGTCGATCTCGATACACAGACGCTGTCGGGAAATCTCGGCGCCATCAATGTGCAATCAGGTGCGGTATTCACTGTTCACAACCTCAACAGCAGCAATGGCGCGATTACCGTCAGTGATAACGCTATCTTCACCGTCAATAATCTGAATGGAAACTATGGCAATATAACCGCCGGGTCATCCGGGATCGTCAACCTCGCGGGCAATGGCAGCGGTGACTTCACGGTGGCCGGCGGCATCCTGAAGATCGACGGGAACTTCAACGGAAGCGGCCTTATCACAATGGATACCGGTATCCTCTGGATCACCGGGCAGCTTGGCAACTCCTCCTACGATCTCGACGACGGTGGCGTTGACCATGTGTTCTTCGACTCCCTGCAGAACACGACAGCCAACACGATCTCGGGCGCCGATCTTGGCGACCGCCTGGCCATCAAGGATGTCCAGATCCTGTCCAAGAGCTATCTTGGCACCACGCTGACCCTGAATACGGACGGCGGCACATTCGTCTTTACGAACGTCACTCTCGCGGCCGGCCTCGTCGCGGCCGCGACCATCGGCACGGTCAATTTCCAGGGGAATAGCTACGGCTACATCGAACTCGCCTGCTTCGCCGAGGGAACCCTGATCGACACGCCCGATGGGCCCTGTGCCGTAGAGGCATTGCGCGAAGGCATGCAGGTGTGCACGGCCGCGGGGGGAAGCAGGCCGGTCCGGTGGATCGGGATGCGTCGGTTGGACCTGCGACGGCATCCAAACCCCACGCCCGCGCAGCCCGTCCGCATCATGGCCGGTGCGCTCGCCGATGGCGTGCCTCGGCGCGATCTGATGGTTTCGCCCGCGCATGCCATGTTCGTGGACGGTCTGCTGGTCCCGGCGCAGTTGCTGGTAAACGGTGCCACGATACGACACGAGACAGCGTGCCAGGCCGTCACCTACTACCATGTCGAACTGGACACCCACGAAGTCCTGCTCGCGGAAGGGGCGCCCACCGAGTCGTATCTCGATACCGGCAATCGCTACATCTTCGAGAACGCCGGACAGCCGTTGATGCTGCACCCGGACCTCACCGGAAATGATGGCAAGGCGCGCCGCTGGGCCGCGTCCTGCGCCCCGTTCGCCGAGGAACCGGAGCAGGTCCGCCCCGTATGGGCCAGGCTGGCGGAAAGGGCTCAGTCCCTGAACCTGGCGTTGCCGCACATCCCGACCGTCGCCAACCCGGACATCTGCCTCGAGGTCGATGGCCGCCGGGTGCTTCCCATGACCATCGGCGACGGCCAGTGCGTGTTCATGCTCCCCGCCAACCGGAGCAACACCCGCCTGATCTCCCGAGCGAGCATCCCGCATGAGCTTCATCCCTGGGTCAGCGACCCCAGGAGGCTCGGCGTCGCGGTCCATCGCCTGACGGTCCGCCACAGTGATGAGGTTTGGTCGATTCCGCTCGATCACCCCGCCCTGAACCGTGGGTGGTGGGACCTTGAAGGCGACGCACGGCACGCTTGGCGGTGGACCGATGGCGCCGCCGTGCTGCCGTTGCAGTCTGACGGGCCTCTGCTGCTGACCGTCGAATACCATCCGCAGACGGCGTACCGCGCGCCGCTGCAAATGGTGTCCGTGGCCGCGTAGGCCAGGGCGTGGGGGCTGGGCCTGCTAGAATAGCAGGCCCTTCTTCAGCACCCCATGGATGCCCTTTTCCCCGTTCACTGTCTGGGTGACGCGGAAATCCACCGCCAGAGAGCAGAATTGATAGGCCTGTTCCCGTGACAGGTTCGTGCGCCCGGTGATGAAGGAAATCATCTGCCGCAGCGCCTGCTTCATCGCTTGGTCCAGGTCCTCGTGCATGCCCATCGTGATGAAATGCGTCGGCGTTTCAGCACGTGGATAGGTCAGCAGCGGATCACGCGCCCCGCCGCCCTTGTGCAGGACCAGTGTGAACGTGCCCGTCAGACAGGTTTCCAGCGCGTTGATGCAGACTTCGCCATCGCCCTGCACGCCGTGGCCGTCTCCGGCGGAGAACTTCGCACCCTCGGTCCAGACCGGCAGGAACAGGGTCGAGCCCTCGGTCAGCTCCTTGTTGTCCAGGTTGCCGCCGTGCTGGCGCGGCTGGATGGTCGAAATCGTGCCGTAGCCAGGCGGGGGCGCGACGCCCATCACGCCGAAGAATGGCGCGAGGTTCAGTTCCGTCCCCCAAGGCAGCTTGCAGGTCCGCTTCGCGCGGTCGATCGGGATATGGGTGAGGAAGCGGTCAGGGAAATCCTCCGGCAACGTGCCGGCGAGGGGGCGGAAGCCGCAATAGCCCCAGTCGGTGCCGAACTCGATTTTGTCGATCCGCACTTCCAGCATGTCGCCGGGTTCCGCGCCGCGGACGCCGACCGGCCCGGTGATGATGTGGCCGCCGGCGCGGGGCAGGGAGGATGTGTGGATCGCGGCCAGGGCCGGGGGGATCTGGAAGCCCGACTCGGGGGGCGGCATCACCTCCGGCGCGCCGGACACACACTCAAGCGTGACGGTGTCGCCCGACTCGATGGTGATCAGCGCTGGGAACGCGGCATCGAACATGCCCCAGCGAACGGTGGTGGGAGACGGGGAAATACGGTGCGTCGCCATCCTGGACCTCGGTGTGCTGAAGCCAACACCGTAGCCGGGACCGGCGGGGCTGGGCAGCCCCGTCCGGCAGAGAGCGGTCAGCGCGCGGCGGTCGTGGTCGTGCTGGACGTGGTGTCGCGCGGTGGTGTCGTCGGATTGGCCGGACCGGCGATATTGCCGGACGCAGGTTTGTCGGCGGTCGCCTCCATCGAGGCATCGTCGCCTTCCGCCATATTCTTCTTGAATGATTTGATGCCCTTGGCGAAATCGCCCATCAGGCTGCTGACCTTGCCGCCGCCGAACAGCAGCAGGACCACCAGCAGAACCACGAGCCAATGCCAGATGCTGAAGCTACCCATGAGACCTCCATGTTCGGCCGCTCTCCTGGCCGCTTTGTCTATCCCCGCTACGGATTGTCCGGCCAGGGCGCGCGTACCAGACGAAATGGCGCGGAGTCGCGAAGGATGCAAGCCATCTTCGCACCCGGGGGGGTGTCGAGCGGGGGGTGATTCGCCGGAGATGAATCGAATTTAATCCGAATGCGTCGGATTGATTGCGGCCGGTGCTATGAGCGTTTATCGTCCAGGGCTGATGGGACTAATCCGGGCAGGCTTCTGAATAAAGCCCGGGGTATCCGTCAGGGGAGGGCGTCACGGCACGAACCGTTATCGCCCAGGCGCAATACGCGACTGTCCGGAAATCGGCCCGTCGCACCTGTTGGAAAGGCGACGCGACGATGACCACTGGCACGGTAAAGTGGTTTAACCCCACCAAGGGATACGGTTTCATCGCACCCGATACGGGTGGCAAGGACATCTTCGTTCATATCAGCGCTGTGCAGAAGGCGGGGCTGCGTACCTTGAACGAAGGCCAAAAGCTCGGCTTCGATGTCGAACAGCAGCAGAATGGCCGCTCGGCCGCCATCAACCTGTCCAACCCCGACTGATCGTCGATCCCGTCGGGCCGGCCCACCGCCGCGTATCCAGGCGTTGGGATGACATGCCATCGCGTTGCGGTTGTGCCACGATGTCTCTCCCTATCGTGGGGGGAGGCATCAGACGGCTTGCGTCCGTTCGCTGGGTCCTCTACGCCTTTTTCGCGACGAAAGGATAACAGCCGCCCATGAGTCATACGCTTGGTGATCGGCGCGGAACTGGATCGCAGCGCGGTACGGCCCCGGTCGCGGCGCTGGATACCGCTTCGATCCAGGAAGCCTATCGGCGTTGGGCGGGTGTTTATGACACCGTCTTCGGCGGGGTTTCCTCATTCGCGCGCAAACGGGCCGTCGAACAGGTCAACCGCCTGCCTGGCCGTGATGTGCTGGAAGTGGGCGTGGGCACCGGCCTCGCATTGCCGAACTACCGGCAGGATAAGGTCATCACCGGCATCGACCTGTCGGTCGCCATGCTCGACCAGGCCCGCCGCCGCGTCAGTGACATGAACCTGCGGAACGTCATTGCCCTGCGGGAGATGGACGCCGAGGCAACCGATTTCCCCGACAACTCCTTCGATACGGCGGCGGCGATGTTCGTCGCCTCGGTCGTGCCGCATCCGCGCCAGTTGCTGGCCGAGATGCGCCGGGTGGTGCGGCCGGGCGGTCATATCCTGTTCGTGAACCACTTCGCCGCCGATCGCGGCCCGCGCTGGTGGGTCGAACGGGCGATGGCCCCGGCGTCCCGGGCGCTGGGCTGGCATCCCGATTTCATGATGGGCGCGCTGCTGGAGCAGGAGGACATGGTCTCGATCGAGACGAGTCCGGTTCCGCCCTTCGGCATCTTTACCCTGGTCACACTGCCGAACTGAACCGGGTTCGGCGGGCGAGGCGCGGTGCGGCGGCAACGCCGTTCCGCAAAACGCGGGATTGGCCACGGGAGTTCCTCACGGGACCTTGATCTTGTGGCAATGGTCCGGTAGGCGAGTCCGCTGACGGCCTGGGGCGGGCACGATGCCCAAACGGTCCAGGCGACGAAACGAGGTGTTCGGCCGATGCAGCTTCTGAGGCGGCTTCCTGCCGCGCTGACACTCCTACTGGCGGCGGCCATGATGCTGTCCGGTGCCGACGCGTTGGCCAATGCGCCCAGGCCCTGGGAAATTGGCATGCAGCCGGCGGGCAATGATCTGAAGTCGCGGATCAGTGACCTGCACAATCTTGTGCTGATCATCATCACGCTGATCACGATCTTCGTGGGCGCGCTGCTGGTCTGGGTCATGGTGCGCTACAATGCGACCCGCAACCCGGTGCCGAGCACCACGAGCCATAACACGACGATCGAGGTGCTGTGGACGGTGATCCCGGTGCTGATCCTGGTCGTGATCGCGATCCCGTCCTTTCGGCTGGTCTACTACCTTGACCGCACGCCGGACCCGGACATGACCATCAAGGTCACGGCGCATCAGTGGTACTGGGAATATGGCTACCCCGAGGCCGGAGAACTGGCCATCGAGAGCCGCATGATCCGTGATGAGGACCTGAAGCCCGGTCAGCTTCGCCTGCTGGAAGTCGACAACCAGCTTGTCGTGCCGGTCGGCAAGAAGATCCGCATCCTGACCAACAGCGTGGACGTGATCCATAGCTTCTTCATCCCGTCGCTGGGCGTGCAGCGCTATGCCATCCCGGGCCGCACGATCGAGACGTGGATGACCGTCGACAAGCCGGGCGTCTATTACGGCCAGTGCAACCAGATCTGCGGTGTCGACCACAGCCGGATGCCCATCGCCGTCAAGGCCGTCACGGACGACGAATACAAGGCCTGGCTCGGCCAGGCGAAGAAGGCAGCCTTGACCGACCCGTCCCAGCGGCGGGTCCTGGCTGACGCGACCGGCACAACCGGTCAGGCGATTCAGCGCTGATCCCAGGGCAATCCCCTGGATTGGCGCGTGAAGGAGATAGACGATGGCGGCAACGACTCACGACCACGCCCACGGTCATGATGATCATCACCACGACCACAAGCCTGGCTTCGTGGCGCGGTGGCTGTTCAGCACGAACCACAAGGATATCGGCACGCTCTACCTGATCTTCGCCGTCGTTGGCGGGCTGATCGGTGGCGTCCTGTCGATCTTCATGCGGATGCAGCTGCAGTTCCCCGGCGGCACGGTGATCACCAGCGGGCAGACCTGGAACAACGTCATCACGGCCCACGGGCTGCTGATGATCTTCTTCTCGGTCATGCCGGCGCTGATCGGCGGCTTCGGCAACTGGTTCATCCCGCTGATGGTCGGCGCGCCGGACATGGCGTTCCCGCGGCTGAACAACATCAGCTTCTGGCTGCTGCCGCCGGCCCTGGTCATGATCATCATCGGCCTGATCCTGAACGAATCCGGCTCGGGCTGGACGCTGTATCCACCCTTGTCCAACCAGACCTACGAACCCGGCATGGGGATGGACTTCACCCTGTTCGCGCTGCATCTCGCCGGTGTCAGCTCGCTGCTCGGGTCGATGAACTTCATCACGACGATCTTCAACATGCGCGCGCCGGGCATGACGCTGCACAAGATGCCGCTGTTCATCTGGGCGGAACTGGTTACCGCCTTCCTGCTCGTGCTGTCCGTGCCAGTGCTGGCGGGCGCGATCACCATGCTGATCTGCGACCGCAATTTCGGCACCGCCTTCTTCGACCCGGTGGGAGGCGGCGATCCGGTCCTGTTCCAGCATCTGTTCTGGTTCTTCGGCCATCC
>DIUL01000030.1:10904-11257 GCA_002422345.1 Acetobacteraceae bacterium UBA6159 | reverse complement strand
CCCTCAAGGGGGGAGGGGGCGTTGTGGCGTCTTCCTTCATGCCACCGGGACCGACAGCAGGATGCGGCCTGCCTCGACTCGAACCGGGATCACCCCGGCGCAGCCTTCGTCCGGCTCCACCGCCTGGCCATCCGCCAGCTCGATCACCCAGTTATGCAGCGGGCAGGTCACCCGATGCCCATGCACGATCCCCTGCGACAGCTTCCCCTGCTTGTGAGGGCAGCTGTCCCGCAGCGCGAACACCGTGTCATCGGCGGCGCGGAAGACGGCAATATCGCCGGACGGGGTCTCCACCACGCGGGACCCGAGCCGGGGCACGTCGTCGACAGCGCCGACATCGCGCCAGGAAACGG
>DIUL01000030.1:10635-10825 GCA_002422345.1 Acetobacteraceae bacterium UBA6159 | reverse complement strand
CGGCCGCGACGGACAGGCGCTCGCGCACCGAGTCGATGCCCACCCGTTCGACCCACGGCGCGGTGCGTTCCAGATAATGTGCTTCCTCCCGGTACATCTGCAGGAAGGCCGCGCAGTATTCCATCACCTCGGCGTCCGTCGTGACCTTCACCAGCAGGTCGGTCACCCGGACCTTGATCCCGCCATTGCC
>DIUL01000030.1:0-10598 GCA_002422345.1 Acetobacteraceae bacterium UBA6159 | reverse complement strand
GCCGAGGCCGGTCGAATCCTGGGTGCCGAAGCGGCACCATTCCGAGCCGACGCAGGTCTTCACCGTCCGCAGCGCCTTGCCATAGGCGTGGCCCGAGACCATCCCGGCCGCGTTCAGATCGGCCCAGACGGCGGGGAGCTGTTCCTTCCGCACGCCCAGCAGGTCGATCCGCTGCCCGCCGGTCACCTTCACCGCCGGGATCGCGAACTTGTCCACGACATCGGCGATCGCCCGTAGTTCGGCCGAGGTCGTCGTGCCGCCCCACATCCGCGGCACGACCGAATAGGTGCCGTCCTTCTGGATGTTGGCGTGCATCCGCTCATTGACGAAGCGGGAGCGGCTGTCGTCGCGGTATTCCCCCGGCCAGGTGCAGAGCAGGTAGTAGTTGATGGCGGGGCGGCAGCTTGCGCAGCCATCCGGGGTGGCCCAGTCCAGCGCCCGCATCACCGCCGGGATCGAATTCAGCGACCGCTCACGGATCGCGGCGCGTACGGCGTCATGGCCATGGCTGGTGCACTTGCAGATCGGCTTGACCTTAGGCGCGGCGCTGTAGTCGGCGCCGGCGGCGAAGGCCAACAGCGCCTCCACCTGGCAGGTGCAGCTGCCGCAGGAGGACGAGGCCTTGGTCCGTCCGCGCACGCCGTCCAGCGTGGTCAACTTGTGTTCGGCGATGGCCGCGAGGATTCGGCCCTTCGACACACCATTGCAGCCGCAGATTTCCGCCGTGTCGGGCAGGGTTTCCGGCCCGGCCGTGTCCGCCCCGCCCGCCAGCGCCGGCCCGAAGACCAGCGTGTCGCGCAGGGTGGAGACATCGGCGCCGTCGCGGATCATGTCCAGATACCAGGCGGCGTCGCGCGCATCGCCATACAGCACCGCGCCGATCAGCCGGTCGTCCCGCAGCACCAGCCGCTTGTGGACCCCGCGGGCGGCGTCGCGGAAGACGATCTCCTCGGTCGTATCGTCGCCGGTGAAGTCCCCGGCCGAGGACATGTCGATGCCGGTGACCTTCAGCCGCGTGCCGGTGACTGAGGGGGTGTAGTCGCTCTCGGCCAGCCCGGTGACGCGGTCGGCGACGATCTTTGCCATCTCATACAAGGGCGCGACCAGCCCGTGAACGGTGCCGCGATGCTCGACGCATTCCCCCACGGCGAAGATGGCAGGATCGGAGGTCAGCATCCCGTCATCGACCTGCACGCCCCGCCCGCAGGCCAGGCCCGCTTCCTTGGCGAGCGCGATGTTGGGGCGGATGCCGGCGGCCATCACCACGATGTCAGCCGGCAGGATGGTGCCGTCGGCGAGTTCCACCGACTCCACGCGATCGGTGCCGTGGATGATCTTGGTGTTCGCCTCAGTCAGGATGGTCAGGCCGCGCCGCGTCAGGTCGTCCTTCAGCAGCCCCGCCGACACCGGGTCGAGCTGGCGTTCCATCAGCGTGGGCATGATGTGCAGTACGGTCGTGGCCATGCCGTTGCGGGCCAGGCCATTGGCGGCCTCCAGCCCCAGCAGCCCGCCGCCGATGACGACGGCGTTGGTGCCGGCCTGGCTGGCGGCCAGCATGGTCTCCACGTCGGCGAAGTCGCGGAACCCGATCACCCCCGGCAGCTTGTGGCCGGGCAGGGGGATGATCACCGGGTTGGACCCGGTGGCGAGCAGTAGCACGTCATAGGGCCGCATCGTGCCGTTGGCACCGGTGACGACGCGGTTTTCCCGGTCGATGGCGGTGACCGCCTCGTTGGTAATCAGCTCGATCCCCTGCCGTTCGTACCAGGCGTGGTCGTTGGTGACGATCGACTCGAAGGATTTCTCGCCGGCCAATACCGGGGACAGCAGGATGCGATTGTAGGCGCCATGCGGTTCGGCGCCGAAGACGGTGACGGTGAAGGCCTGGGGCGCGCGGTCGAGGATTTCCTCCAGCGCGCGGATGCCGGCCATGCCGTTGCCGACCAGGACCAGGCGGCGGCGCGGGGCCGCGATCATGTTCATGACCGGGGTTCCGCGCTGTGCGGGCAAGGCGTGTGGGCGAGGGTGCTGTGCATGGGGATCAGTCCGTGCGCGGGTCGCCATTGCCCCGCGGATCGATCTCGGGAGCCTGCATGAGGCTCCGAACGGACGATCAGCCCATCGTTGAGCTGTCGTGCTGGGCGGATGCTCGCCCTGGACCGGTATCAGCAAGACGCGTGCCAAGCGGAAAAGGGATGGTGGCTGGAATTTGGGCGGGGGTCCGTCGTGGATACGATGAAAATATAGCCGGGTGTGATTGAAAAACGATCACTCACCCGAGTCGGCTGCCCCGGCGCCGATCATCACCAAGGCGGGCGCGCATACTGGCCTGGGGGAGGGGGGTTGTCTCACACTTGCGGAACGAATACGCCGTCGTCCCGCCGGTCGGGAAAACCACGCCACTACCGTGACGTGCATGATTTTTTGATTACGGGGTCAGAATTACATGCGGGAAGAGTCGACGCACGGCCCGATCCGAGTCACTCTAGGTGTTGGCAATTGAGGGTCACGTGGTCTAGAAGCCGGCCGCGCCCGGGGAACAAAAACCGGATTGGCGATTTCATGACCATGATCGGATGGCGGATAACGGGGCGGCCGTGCAGGATGATCGCGGGTCGAGGCTGGGGAGCAGCCACACTATGACGAGGAGTGCCGAACGGGCCATCGAGGCTCCTGCCGAAGCCCCGAATGCCGGCGCGGATCTGCGTTCGGCGCGGGAGCGTCTCGGCGTCGAGCTGACGGAGGCCGCGCAGACCCTGCGTATCGGTTTGGGCTATTTGCAGGCCTTGGAGGAGGGACGCCTCAGCGCGCTCCCGGCCTCGGCCTATGCGCTGGGCTTCCTGCGCACCTATGCCGCCGCGTTGGGCCTGGACCCGGAGGAGATGGTCCGCCGCTTCCGCGCCGAGGCGGTGGAGGTCAGCCAGAAGACCGAACTCGCCTTCCCGGCCCCGGTGCCGGAACGCGGATTGCCGGCCGGCGCCATCATGCTGCTTGGAGTCGTCCTGCTGGGCGCCGTCTACGCCGGCTGGTACCGCCTGTCCGGTGAAGGAAGGCTGCCGGCGGAAACCGTCACGCCCATCCCCGAACGTCTCGCGCCGCTGGCCGAACAGGCGATCCCGCCGGTGATGGCGACTCGGATACAGCCGCCGGTTGAACCCGTTGGGCCGGCTCAGATCGCCAACGGTGAACCGCCGGTCGCTGCGCCGGTGATTTCCCCCAGTTCCGCCGCCGCCGCGCCGGTCAACCCGCTGCCGCAGCGGCCGCCGCCGGTGCTGGACGCCAATGGCGATCCGTCCCGGGTCGTGATCCGCGCGACCGCCGATGCCTGGATCCAGGTGCGGGACAAGGGGGGCGCCATCCTTCTGAACAAGGTACTCAAGCCGGGCGAAAGCTGGCCGGCGCCGAACCGGGCGGGCCTGACCTTTACCACCGGCAACGCCGGCGGGACCGAGGTCGTGCTGGATGGCACGCCGATGTCCGGCATGGGCGGGGCTGGCGCGGTGCGGCGCGACCTGCCCTTGGATCCTGACTTGCTGAAGGAAGGCCGCCTCGCGGTCCAGCCGATCCCGGCCGCCGTGCGCGCCCAACAGTAGCGGTTCGCGTCCGGCACCCCATTTCCACGCGGCGGGACCAACGCGTGTCCCGGCCTGATCGTTCCGGCCTGATCGTCCCGGCCTGGGCCATGGAGACACGACGAGCATGAGCAGCTATCGCCCCTACCAGGAAATCCACCGCCGCAAGTCGCGCCGCGTCTACGTGGGCAAGGTCCCGGTGGGCGACGGCGCGCCGATCACCGTGCAGACGATGACCAACACGCTGACCACCGACGTGGACGGCACGGTGGCGCAGATCAGGCGGGCCGAGGCCGCGGGCGTCGACATCGTCCGCGTCTCCTGCCCCGACAAGGAAAGCGCCCTGGCGCTGAAGGACATCGTCCGCCAGGTCGAGGTGCCGATCGTCGCCGACATCCATTTCCACTACCGGCGCGCGATCGAGGCGGCCGAGAGCGGTGCTGCCTGCCTGCGGATCAACCCGGGCAATATCGGCAGCGATGAGCGGGTGCGGGAGGTCGTGAAGGCTGCCCGCGACCATGGCTGCTCGATGCGGATCGGTGTCAACGCGGGCTCGCTGGAAAAGCATTTGCTGGAGAAGTACGGGGAGCCGAACCCGGAAGCGTTGGTCGAGAGCGCGCTGTACCACGCCAACATCCTGCAACAGCACGATTTCCACGACTTCAAGATCAGCGTGAAGGCGTCCGACGTGTTCCTGGCCGTCGCCGCCTACCAGCAACTGGCCGAAGTCTGCGACCACCCGCTGCATATCGGCATCACCGAGGCCGGTGGGCGCCGGATGGGCACGGTGAAGTCGGCGGTGGGTCTGGGATCGCTGCTGTGGGCTGGGATCGGCGACACCGTCCGCGTGTCCCTGTCCGATGAACCCGAGGAAGAGGTCCGCGTCGGCTGGGACCTGCTCAAGACGCTCGGTATTCGCCATCGCGGGGTGAAGGTGATCTCCTGCCCGTCCTGCGCGCGTCAGGGGTTCAACGTGATCCAGACGGTGCAGACACTGGAGGACCGGCTGGCGCATATCGAGACGCCGCTGACCCTGTCGATCATCGGCTGCGTGGTGAACGGACCCGGTGAGGCGCTGATGACCGATATCGGCGTGACCGGCGGTGGCAACGGGCGGCATATGGTCTACGCGGCCGGCAAGACCGACCACACGATCGAAGGCGCGACGATGGTCGACCACATCGTCGAGCTGGTCGAGAAGAAGGCCGCCGAACTGAAGGCCGCGGCCGAGGCCGAGAAGCTGGCGGCGGAGTAGTCTGCCGCGATGGCGCAACCCCCCGATCCGGCGGCGGTGGACATCACCCCGCTGGTGAACGCCGTGGATCGACTGCGGGAGGGGTTGGAGCGTCACCTGCGCGAGCCGGACGACGATCAGGTGCGGGATGGGCTGATCCAGCGATTTGAGTTCACCTACGAACTCAGCCACCGCATATTGCGGCGGTATCTGCGGTCGGTATCAGGGTCGCCCGACCAGTTCGACCAGATGCCGTTCCAGGACCTGATCCGCACCGGTAATCAGCAAGGGCTGTTACTGAGCGACTGGCCGGCGTGGCGGCGCTTCCGGGACATGCGGGCGCGCACCAGCCACGCCTACGCGGTCGCTGTCGCCACGCAGGTCGTGGCGGGCATCCCCGATTTCCTGCCCGATGCCGCGTTCCTGCGCGACCAGTTGCGGGCCCGCCTGGGATGACGCTGGACCTGCGGGACGGCGAACTGGCGATCCTGCGGTCCTGTCTGGGCACGTATCTCCCTTCGGACGCGCGGGCCTTCGCCTTCGGCTCCCGCGTGGATGGGTCGGCGCGCCGCTACTCCGACCTCGATGTGGCGTTGGTCTGGGACCGGCCGCTGGACCTCGACACCATGGCGACGCTGGCCGAGGCATTGTCCGAATCCGACCTGCCGTTCAAGGTCGACCTGGTGGATGCCGCGCTGCTCGACCCCGTCTTCCGGGCCCGCATCGCCGCGGGGTGGGTGCCGCTGACCTGACCCCCGATCAGGCGGCCGAACGCACGCGGGTCATGAAAGCATCGACCTGAGAGCCCAGATCCCGCGCCTGTCCCGACAGCCGCGTGGCCGAACCCAGGACCTGCTCCGCGGCCTCGTCGGTGGAGGTGACCACGACCCGCACCTGATCCACCGTCGTACTGACATGGGATGTGCTGCCGGCGATCGTTTCAATGCTGCGCGCGATGCCCGCGGTCGCCGCCCCTTGCTGTTCCACCGCCGCCGCGATGGCCTCGGAGATCGCGCTGATCTCGTCGATCGTGCGGACGATGCCGCTGATCGCGGCCTCCACCTCCCCGGTCACGGTCTGAATCAGGGTGACCTTGCCGCTGATCTCCCCGGTCGCGTGCGCCGTCTGGGTCGCGAGCGTCTTCACCTCCGAGGCAACGACCGCGAAGCCCTTGCCGGCGTCCCCGGCGCGCGCGGCCTCGATCGTCGCATTCAGTGCCAGCAGGTTGGTCTGCGCGGCGATGCCCGAGATCAGATGCACGACATCGCCAATCTGACGGGCGCTCTCGGCCAGGTCGCGGACGGTCCCATCCGTGCGCCGAGCGTCGTCGACGACCCGGTTCGCGATGGCGGTGGAATGGGTGACCTGGCGGCTGATCTCGTGGATCGAGGCGCTGAGCTCCTCGGCCGCCGCGGACACCGTCTGCACCTCGGTGCTGACCTCCTCGGCCGAGCTGGCCACGGTGGCGGTCTGTTGACGGGTCTGATGGGACGCGCCGATCAGGTTGTTGGCGGTGCCCTCCAGCGCGCCGGACGCGCTGGTCAACTGCGTAATCAGGTCGCCGACCTTGGTTTCAAACACGGCGCAGGCCTCGGTCACCATCACGCCCCGCCGGGCGACGGCCTGCTGTTCGGCGAGTTCGGCCTCGGCCCTGCGGCGGGCCTCGATCGCGTTGTGGCGCAGGACCGAAAGGGCCTCGGCCATCTGTCCCAGTTCATCGTGCACAGCCAGCGTGGGCACCGGCGCCTCCGAGCCCTGGGCGAGGCCGCGGATCGCCTCCGTCAGCGTTCGCAGTGGCGCGACGACCCGGCGGCGGACCATGCGGAAGGCGAAGGCCGTCACACCCAGGCAGGCGAGCAGGATCGCGAGGTTGATCCCCAGCCGCAGTTGGGCATCCGCCGCGATCGCATCGGCGCGCCGGCTGGCCGACTGGGCGGCGACGCGGGCGACCGTATCCTCGGCCACCGCCATCTGGGCGGCCCGGATCAGGAATTCGGTGTTGGTGAGCGTCACCGTCCGTCCGTCCGTCAGATCGGCGCCGATCTTTTCGAAGAAGGCGCCGAGTTCGTCCTTGTAGCCGTTGTAGGACGTGGCAAAGGCCGCGCTGATGGCCGGGTCCATGCCGGGTGTCTGGATGATTGCGGTCAGCGCCGCCCAGGTCGCAACGGCGCCACCGTGGAGTTCGGCCATCGCGCGCATCTGTTGCGGGTTTCGCTGCCCACCATTGACGATGATCGCCTGGCTGACGCGGAAATTGCCGCCCAGGTTGCGGGCGCGCCAGCCCAGGTCGCGGATCGTCAGCGCGCGGTCGACTTCGGCATCATGGCCACGCACGCGGTTCGACAACGTGTCGATCAGCTTCGACAGGTCGTTGATGACGCCGGTCAGGGTCTTGATCATGCCGGGGGCCGCCGCCTTTCCGGCCTCGGTGCCAAGGATGCGGGCGATGTCGGCGCGGGTGCTGGCCACGGTGCTTCGCAGCGCCGTGAGTTCCTGGCCCAGCGTCGCGTCGTTGGCCAGGGTGAGCATGGCCTCGGCCAGTCCGGCATCCCCCTTCTCCTTCGCCTGGCCGATCGAGGCACTGTCCGTGGAAGACGGCGGCTTGCCGGTGAGCAGCACGCTGTAGGTCGCCCCTGACTCGAACTTCAGATTCTGCATCGACTGGAACAGGGCCGTGGCTGCGGCGGTGTCGTGGTGCATGGCCTGGGCTGACCCATGGGTGCGGAAGGCCGACCAGACGCCGGATGCGCTGAACCCCAGGACCGACAGCGCCAGCACGCTGAAAAGCAGGAGCAAGGCCCGGGTGATCGAGCGTTGGCTGGTGGCGTGGCGGTCGGACGGCATGGGGCTGGCTCCTGCGGGATCGTCGCAGGCTGCCATCGAAAGCCTAAGAAACGGTTAACCCGGACCGGTTTGCAGCGGGCGCGCGAAGCTGAGTTCGTGGCCGTCGGGGTCGCGCAGGTGGAAGAAACGCTCACCCCAGGGGGCGTCGCGCGGCGGAGCCTCCGGTCGGTATCCCGCCGCCACCGCCCGCGCATGGCAAGCATCCACATCCTCGACATGAAATATCGCTCGGCCCCACCCGGTTTCGGGCTTGGCTGGGCCGTTGGTGGTCAGGTTCAGGAAGCTTGGGCCGGCGAAGAAGCTGGTGAAGGCCGCGTCGGGGCCGCCGTATTTCAGGCGGAACCCCATCTGCTCGTAGAACGCGACCGATCGCGCCATGTCGGCGGTGAACAGCGTCAAGGCACTGATGGAGCGGATCATGCGGTCTTCGCCGCGGTCAGGCCGAGTTCCTGCGTCATGACTTCGCGCATGATGAATTTCTGCATCTTTCCTGTGACCGTCATCGGAAATTCATCCACGAACTTAATGTAGCGCGGCACCTTGTAGTGCGCGATCTGGTCCTTGCAGAATGCCTTGATCTCATCCGGCGTCGCGCCTTGGCCGGCGCGGAGCTTGATCCAGGCGCAAAGCTCTTCCCCGAAGCGCTGGTCGGGCACGCCGAAGACCTGGACATCCTGGATCGCGGGGTGGCGATACAGGTATTCCTCGATCTCTCTTGGATAGATATTCTCTCCGCCGCGGATTACCATGTCCTTGATACGTCCGACGATGTTGCAGTAGCCGTCGTCGTCCATCGTCGCCAGGTCGCCGGTGTGCATCCAGCCGTTGCGGTCGATGGCCTGGGCGGTCCGGTCCTCATCATCCCAATAGCCTAGCATGACGGAGTAGCCGCGGGTGCAGAATTCACCGGCGGTGTTGCGGGGGACGATGCGGCCCTCGGCGTCAATGATCTTGACCTCGACATGCGGATGCACGCGCCCGACGGTGGAGGTCTGCTTGTCGATCGTGTCGCCGATCAGGGTCTGGGTGCTGACCGGGCTGGTTTCGGTCATGCCGTAGCCGATGGTCAACTCGGTCAGGTTCATGTCGCGGATGCAGCGGCGCATGACCTCGATGGGGCAGGGGGCGCCGGCCATCATGCCGGTGCGGAGGCTGGACAGGTCAAAGGATTTGAACTCCGGGTGGTCGAGTTCGGCGATGAACATGGTCGGCACGCCATAGAGCGACGTGCAGCGTTCATTGTGGACGGTTTGCAGGGCGACCAGGGGATCAAAGCCCTCGCCCGGGAGGACGATGGCCGATCCGTGCGTCAGGCAGGCCATGCAGCCGATGACCATGCCGAAGCAGTGATACAGGGGCACGGGCAGGCAGACCTTGTCCTTCTGCGTGTAGTGCATGATCTCGCCGATGAAGAACCCGTTGTTCAGGATGTTGTGGTGCGTCAGCGTGGCGCCCTTGGGAAGGCCGGTGGTGCCGGACGTGAACTGGATGTTGATCGGGTGGTCGAATTGCAACGTCGTTGCCAGTTCGGCCAGATGCGCGCGTTCGGTCTCTCCGCCCATCGTGTAGACGGCATCGAAGGGGATCGTTCCGGGGGCGGAGGCGCCGATCTGGATCACGGTCTTCAGATGCGACAGTTTGGCCGAGTCCAGATGGCCGGGGCGGGAGCGGGCAAGTTCTGGCGCCAGGGTGTTGACCATGCCGATATAGTCGCTGGTCTTGAAGGCGGTGGCGGTCACCAGGGCTTTGCAGCCGACCTTGTTCAGGGCGTATTCGAGTTCGGACAGCCGATAGGCGGGGTTGATGTTGACCAGGATCAGCCCGGCCTTGGCGGTCGCGAACTGGGTGACGACCCACTCGGCGTTGTTGGGCGACCAGATGCCAACGCGGTCTCCCGGTTTCAGGCCGAGGGACAGCAGGCCGGCGGCGAAGGCATCGACCTTGGCGCCGAGGTCGCTCCAGGTCCATCGCACGCTTTGCTGGGGGGAGATCAGGCCGACGGAGTTGCCCCAGCGCGCGACGGTGCGATCAAAATGGACGCCGATGGTTTCCCCGATCAGCGGTATGGCGCTGCCGCCGTGGTCGTAGCTGAGGGCTGGGTTGGTCATCGGACGTTGCCTCCTTCCGGGTCGCATTGCGGTGATATTGCGGGACAGCGCAGGCGGAGACAATCGACCTGTGACGGTTCCCCCTCGCGTCGCGGGCCAAGCTGGGGCATTTTCCGGGAACGTAAACCTCAGCGCAGGACCCAGGATGGCCACCATCCCCAACCGCCTCCCCAGCCTCAACTTCGACCTGGGTGAGACCGCCGACATGCTGCGATCCCAGGTCGAGGCGTTCTCGGCCGCCGAGATCGCACCGCGCGCCGCCGATATCGACCGTGACAACGCCTTTCCGATGGACCTCTGGCCCAAGATGGGAGCGCTCGGGGTCCTCGGCGTGACGGTCGAGGAGGAATATGGCGGCGCCGCCATGGGCTATCTGGAACATGTCGTGGCGATGGAGGAGATCAGTCGGGCATCGGCGAGCGTGGGCCTGTCGTATGGGGCGCACTCGAATTTGTGCGTCAACCAGATCAGGCGGAACGGGACCGAGGATCAGAAGCGCCGCTATCTGCCTGGCCTGATTGCCGGCACCTTCGTGGGCGCGCTGGCCATGAGCGAGCCTGGCGCAGGTTCGGACGTCATCAGCATGAAGCTCAAGGCTGAGGACAAGGGTGGCTACTACCTGCTCAACGGTAGCAAAATGTGGATCACCAACGGCCCCGACGCCGACACCTTGGTGGTCTACGCCAAGACCGAACCCGAGATGGGCGCGCGCGGTGTGACCGCTTTCCTGATCGAGAAGGGCATGAAGGGCTTCTCCATCGCGCAGAAGCTCGACAAGCTGGGCATGCGCGGCAGCCACACCGGCGCGCTGGTGTTCAACAACGTGGAAGTGCCGAAAGA
>DIUL01000234.1:32857-39445 GCA_002422345.1 Acetobacteraceae bacterium UBA6159 | reverse complement strand
CGCTGGTGTTCCGGTTGGCCCGACAGGAACGCGATACTTGGGTCACTTGGCCCAACAGAGTGGCAGCGCTGATGGCGGCCGAAGTGGCCTTGGGAGTGGAGAAACAAACCGGAACGCCGGTGATCATCGAGGCCGCGATCCTGCAGAGGGTGTTGGAAGCCCATGTCAGACAGCACCTCGACGACCTCGCCGATCTCCGAGTTTCCCTCGGATAGCGATGACCTGACCGCAGACCAGCTGACAGACGGGCTCGACCTTGGCTTTGACGGGGCCGAGGACATCCTGCGCTCCTGGCGCAAGGGCATGCGTCCCGATCCGGACCTGACCGTGTCGGAATGGGCGGATGAACATCGCTGGCTGTCGTCTCGCGGTGCGGCCGAACCGGGGCGCTATCGCACGGCCCGCGCGCCATACCTGCGCGAGATCATGGATGCGCTGTCGCCCCGGCACCCGGCGCAGCGAATTTCGTTCATGAAGGCGGCGCAGGTCGGGGCCACAGAGGCTGGCAATAACTGGATCGGCTTTGTGATCCATCACGCGCCGGGGCCGATGCTGGCGGTATTGCCATCCCTGGAACTGGCGAAGCGCACGTCGCGGGGCCGTCTTGATCCCCTGATCGCGGACAGCGCGGCTCTGCGCGAACGGGTCAACCCGGCCCGGTCGCGCGATGCTGGCAATTCGATGCTGTCAAAGGAATTCCCGGGCGGCATCCTGGTGCTGACCGGTGCCAACAGTGCCACCGGCCTGCGGTCAATGCCTGCGCGGTACATCTTCCTTGATGAGGTCGATGCCTATCCGGCCTNNGGCGATCCGGTCACGCTGGCTGAAGCCCGCACCACCACCTTCTCGCATCGGCGCAAGGTGTTCATGGTCTCGACGCCGACGATCCGGGGATTGTCGCGCATTGAACGGGAGTTTGATGCCAGCGATCAGCGTCGGTATTTCGTGCCCTGCCCGCATTGCGGGGCGATGCAGTGGCTGCAGTTTGAACGCCTGCGCTGGGACAAGGGGCGGCCTGACACGGCGGCATATCATTGCGAGGGCTGCGAACGCCCCATCGCCGAGCATCATAAGACGCAGATGTTGGAGCGCGGCGAGTGGCGGGCGACGGCTGTGTCGGCCGACCCATATTCCATCGGCTTCCATATCTCGGCCCTCTATTCGCCCTTGGGCTGGAAAAGCTGGCAGCAGATCGCGCGGGAATGGCTGGCCGCACAAGGCTCCGAGGAAATGCTGCGTGTCGCGCGCAATACGCTCTTGGGTGAGACATGGGTGGAATCGGGTGATGCGCCGGAATGGCAGCGACTGGCCGAACGCCGCGAAGCCTATGGCGGGGTGCAAATTCCAGTCGGCGGGTTGTTCCTGACCGCTGGCGCCGATGTACAAAAGGACCGGATCGAGGTCGATGTCTGGGCCTGGGGTCGGGGTCTGGAAAGCTGGCTGGTAGATCACATCGTCATCGCGGGTGGCCCCGACGATCCCGCCTGCTGGGACAAACTCACGGCCCTGCTCGGTCGGACATGGGTCTGCGCCAATGGTGCGGTGATGCTGATCGGCAAACTCGCCATCGACACTGGCTACGAAGCCCCGGCGGTTTACGCATGGGCGCGCAAGCAAGGGTTCGACCAGGTCGCGCCGATCAAGGGTTTGGAGGGCTTCAACCGCGCGACGCCGGTGTCGGGGCCGACCTTCGTCGATGCCACCATCGGCGGCAAACGTCTGCGCCGGGGCGCGCGGCTTTGGTCGGTGGCCACGGCCACCTTCAAAACCGAAACCTACCGCTTCCTGCGGCTGGAACGGCCAAGCGACGAGGATCGCGCGCTGGGCGTGCTCGACGCCCCCGGCACCGTGCACTTGCCAGACTGGATCGACACCGAATGGCTCAAACAACTGGTGGCTGAACAGCTGGTCACCGTCCGCAACAAACGCGGCTATGCCCACCCTGAATGGCAGAAGATGCGCGAACGCAACGAGGCGCTCGACACCCGGGTCTATGCCCGTGCGGCGGCCTGGATCATGGGCGCAGATCGCTGGGACGAGGCGACCTGGCGGCGGCTGGAGGCGCAGGCCGGGGTGGAAACCCGACCGCCAGTCGTCCCGGCTGCTGTCGGAGTTGATGCCTCAGAACCGACCACACCCACCCCGCCCAAGGCCGGGACACCAACCACGCCACGGCGCAAACGCCGGGCTTACACACCGAACTTCATGAGGGATTGAGATGGATCTGGAACGAATGCGCGCCCTGTTGGCAGCACTTCAGGAGGCGCGCTACGCAGGCGTCCGGTCGGTCAGCTATGACGGCAAATCGATCAACTATGGCTCTGACGCGGAACTCGCGAATGCCATCAGCGATCTGGAAACACGGATTGCCACCGCCACCACCGGCACGCCGCGCCGTCGGCGCTGGGGCACCGTGGCCTCGAAGGGTCTGTGATCCATGGCCTTTGAAGCGTTCCGGCAACGGTTGGGGTCGATCATCGGCGGGTTCGATGCGGCGCAGGCCCATCGTCGCCTGCGCGGGTTCCGGGCCAGCCGCGCGCATGTGAACACGCTGATCGCTGCCTCGGGCGACACGATCACCGCCCGGGCGCGCTGGCTGGTCCGGAACAATGGCTATGCGGCAAACGCCGTGGAGTCCTTCGCCAGCAATGTCGTCGGCGATGGCATCAAGCCTTCGTCGACCATCGTCGATGCCGCCAGGAAGGAAGAGTTGCAGGCGCTCTGGTTGGCCTGGACTGATGACGCTGATGCCGAAGGGTTGACGGATTTCTACGGGTTGCAACGCCGGGCGGCGCGCGAAGTGTTCTTGTCGGGCGAGGTGTTTATCCGCATACGGCCGCGCCGGGCGGAGGACGGCCTGACCGTGCCGCTGCAACTGCAGATGCTGCCCGCCGAAATGCTGCCCCTCTACATGAACCGCACCCTGCCCGGCGCGGGGCTGATCCGGCAGGGGATCGAGTTTGACGGCATCGGCCGCCGCGTCGCCTATCACTTCCTGCGCCGCCATCCCGGTGATCTCACCGATCCCGGCCTCGCAGGCGAAACCGTCCGCGTCCCGGCTGGCGACGTGATCCACGTGCTGGACCCGGTCGAGGCCGGGCAGCTGCGCGGCGTGTCACGCTTCGCCGCCGCCATCGTGAAACTGTTCACCCTCGACCTTTATGATGACGCAGAGCTCGAGAGGAAAAAGATCGCCGCGATGTTCGCGATGTTCATCACCTCGCCCGCCCCGGAAACGCCGCTGGAACCGACCGAGGAGGATCTGGAGGTTGAACCCGGCCAAGTGGTGAGACTCGATCCCGGCGAGGACGTCTCGACCCCGGCCACGCCAGACTCAGGTGGCACCTACGAGCCGTTCCAGTATCGTACCTTGCTGCAAATCGCGGCCGCGCTGGGCGTGCCCTACGGCTATCTGACCGGCGATACGGCGAAGGGCAACTTCTCCAACACGCGGATTTCCCTGATCGAATTCCGCCGTCGCATCTCGGCCTGGCAACATGGCGTGCTGGTCTATCAGCTCTGCCGCGCCGTCTGGGTGCGCTGGATGGACACCGCTGTGCTGTCGGGCACCTTGGACCTGCCCGGCTACGACAGCCAGCGCCGCCAATATCAGGCCTGCGCCTGGTTGCCGACCAAATGGGACTGGATAGACCCGATGAAGGACGCCTCGGCCGAGATCCTGCAGATCGAAGCGGGGCTGAAATCCCGCACCCAAGCGCTGGCGGAGCGGGGATATGACGCCGAACAGGTCGACCGGGAAATCGCCGCCGAACGCAAACGGGAAGCGGCGCTGGGCCTAGACTTCCGGCGGCCGGGGTCGCCCGCGCAGGGGCCAGGTGAAGGCACGACGAAAGATAAGGATCAGGACAGCGCCAAGGACGACGAGGCCGATGACACCGCCGATGAAAAACCCGACCCCAAGGAGGGCGCATGATGCACCACGCTCAGATCGCCCAGCGCGCTTTCAACACGCCGCTGATGGTCGACCCGGCCAAGGCGCTGGCGTTTCTGTCCGGTCTTGGCCCACGCATCACCGGGCAGGAGATCACCTTCCAAGGGCTGGAGGTCGACAGCGTCGATCAGGCCACAGCCGCCGTTCCCACCCGCGCCTCGATTTTCGGGAACGATCTCGCCCAGCGCCACCAGCGGAACGGCACCCAGCCCTTTGCGGTGGTCGATGGCATCGCGGTCATCGAAATCACGGGCACACTTGTGCACCGGGGTGCATGGATCGGGCAGTCGTCGGGACTGACCTCTTACGAGGGCATCGCTGCCCAGCTGCAGGCCGCACTGGCCGATCCCGGCGTGCGCGGCATCGCACTCGACATCGACAGCTTCGGCGGTGAGGTCGCCGGGGCCTTCGATCTCGCGGATCGCATCCGCGCCGCCCGGGCACAAAAGCCGGTCCACGCCTTTATCGCTGAACATGCGCTGTCGGCGGGGTATGTCCTCGCCTCCCAGGCCGACCACATCATCCTGCCCCGCACGGGCGCTGTCGGCAGCATCGGGGTCGTGGCGCTTCACACAGATATGAGTGGGGCGCTGGATCAGAAGGGCATCGCGGTCACGCTGATCCACGCAGGATCGCACAAGATCGATGCGAACCCGTATCAGCCGTTGCCCGAGGCCATCCGCGACCAGATGCAGCGTGAGCTGGAGGTGGTCCGCTTCCTCTTTGCCGAAACTGTCGCCGCCGGTCGTGGCGAACGTCTGACGCAGACAGCGGCGCTGGCCACCGAAGCCGCCGTCTTTCGCGGGGCCGATGCCATTGCCGCCGGTCTGGCTGACGAACTCGCCGATCCTGCCACCGCCTTCCACGCCTTCGCCGCCGCACCCCGCGGCTCCACTTCCCCCAGCAGAAAGGGTCCACAGATGACCACCATGCCCAACGACGCCCCGAACCCAGCACCAGTTGCCGCTGCTACTGCGGCAATGCCTGCGGTCACACCGGCCACGGCAGAACCGCTTGCAAACCCGGCATCACCCGTTGCCACCAACATGACCGCCGACGCCATTCGCGCCGAGGCCGCCGAGGTGGCGCAGGTTTGCGCGCAGGCCGCCCGGCTCGGCGTGACCATCGACGCGGCGGACGCCGTCACGCGCGGGCTGAAACCCGAAGCGTTGCGCGCCCGCGTGTTGGCTGATCTTGCCGCCCGCAGCGATGCCGCTGGCATCATCGCCTCCGCCCCAGCTGCGGCCGCCGCCAAAGACAGCCCGATCATCGCTGCCGCGAAAAAGGCAGCGACCGAAGCGAAACGCTGATCCAGCGCACGCTTCCCTTACCTTCCCCATCCCCAAACCATGGAGACTGACAAATGCCCGCCCTGACGGAACCGCCCAGCATGGGCGACGTCCTCAAATATGAGGTCAACCCGAACTACACCCGCGAAGTGATCACGCTGCTGATCGGTACCAACTATCCTTCTGGTGCCGTCCTTGGCCGGATCACCGCCAGTGGCAAATACACCCTGTCCGCCGCAACCGGTGCAGATGGCGCACAGGTCGCCGTCGCGGTCCTGCTCTATCCCGTGAACGCCACGCTGGCGGACGCGGTCGGCATCGTCGTCGCCCGTGGACCCTCGATCGTGTCGCGCGCAGGCCTTGCCTACGAGGGCACCGTGAACGACGCGGCCAAGATCACCACCAAGATCGGCCAGCTTGCCGCCGTGGGCATCATCGCCCGCGACGGCGTCTGACGTCCAATCCCCTCTTTCCCCCCGGAGCACCCCATGACCCTCGTTCGCAATCCCTTTGACGCTGGCGGTTACTCGCTGGCCGAAATGACGCAGGCCATCAACATCCTGCCCAACCTCTACACCCGCCTCGGCCAGATCGGCCTCTTCCGCTTTGAAGGCGTCACCCAACGCTCGGTGATCATTGAGCAATATGAGGGCGTGCTGAACCTCCTGCCGTCGGTGCCGCTGGGCGGTCCCGCCACCGTCGGCACGCGCGAGGGGCGTTCGATGCGCAGCTTCGCCCTGCCATGGATCCCGCATGACGATGTGATCCTGCCCGGCGACATCCAAGGCCAACCCGCGCTGGGCGTCTTCGACGGCGCCGACCCGCTGGTCGAGGTGATGAACCGCAAGCTGCAGCTGATGCGCCGTAAGCATGCCCAGACCCGCGAATACANNAATACATGGAGATGAACGCCCTGCGCGGCATCGTGAAGGACGGGGCTGGTACCACGCTCTACAACTACTTCACCGAATTCGGGCTGGCACAAATCTCGGTCGACTTCCTGCTGGGCACCGCTGGCACCAATGTCCAAGGTAAGGTCCGCGAGGTCTTGCGGTCGATGGAGGACAACCTGCTGGGCGAAAGCATGTCAGACGTTCATGCCCTCGTCAGCCGCGAATTCTTCGACAAGCTGATCGCGCATCCCAAGACCGAGGAGGCCTACAAGTTCTATGCCGCCACCGGCGCGCAGCCCTTGCGCCAGGATGTGCGGCGCAACTTCCCCTTTGCGGGCATCGTGTTCGAGGAATATGCGGGCACGGTCACACTTTCCACCAAGGCAACCGAACGGCTGGTCCCCGCCAGCGAAGGCATCGCGTTCCCTTTGGGCACGATGGACACCTTCACCAC
>DIUL01000234.1:0-32852 GCA_002422345.1 Acetobacteraceae bacterium UBA6159 | reverse complement strand
TGCCGCTCTATGCCCGCCAGCACCTGGACGAGAAAGGTCGGTGGATCGACCTGATGACCGAGGCCTCGATCCTGCCCGTCAACAAGCGGCCGCGCATCGCGATCCGCATCCACACCTCGAACTGACCGGCCATGAACGCCTTCGCTGCCGCCATGGACCGGATCTATGCCAACCCGTCCATGGCGGCGGCCGCTGTCTGGATTTCCGCCACAACATCCGAGGAACGCCCCATCCGCGTCATCCGCCGCGCCCCGGATCGGATCACCGAATTCGGGGCTGGGCGGTTTGTCAGCGACACCATGATGGTGGATGTGCGCGTGTCCGACCTGCCCGATCCCCGCCCCGGCGATCTGATCGTGATCGGGGCCGACAGTTTCACCATTCAGGGCGAGCCGGTGCGGGACCGCGAACACCTGATCTGGTCGCTGGACCTGCGGCCATCATGAGGTTGAAGATCGCGTTCGATCCCGACATCGTCGCCCTGATGCAGGCCGAAATCGCCGCCGGGGAAAAGGCCGTGTCTGCCGCCATGCGCGAAGCTGGCACCTCCCTGAAATCCGCCTGGCGCGGCCAGATCACCGGCGCGGGGCTTGGCACCCGGCTGGGCAACTCTATCCGCCTTGCCAGCTTCCCGAAATCCGGCGACAGCCTGAATGCAGCGGCGCTGGTCTGGTCCAATGCGCCGGTCATCATCGGCGCGCATGACACCGGGCCACTGATCCGGTCCAAAGATGGGTTCTGGCTGGCGATCCCCACCCCGGCCGCAGGCAAAAGCACGAAAGGCGGTCGGATCACGCCCGGCGAATGGGAACGCCGCACTGGGCTGCGCCTGCGGTTCATCTACCGCCGCCGTGGGCCCAGCCTGCTGGTGGCCGAGGGGAGGCTGAATTCCAAAGGACGGGCTGTGGCGTCAAAGTCGAAAACCGGGCGGGGCGTGGCGACCGTGCCGATCTTCCTGCTCGTTCCGCAGGTCAAACTGCGCAAGCGGCTGGATCTGGCGCGAGATGCAGAACGGGCGGTGGACGGCGTGCCGGGGTTGATCGTGGCGAACTGGGTGGAGGGGAAAGTGTGACGCCCCTGCCAGTCAGTAGCCTGCCTCGCGTTGATGGCGCACAGCCAAGACCACCGCCGTTTCGCCGTCGAACCGATAGAGCGATACATAGCCACTGTCGCCAAAGGTGATGAACCACTCGCGGAATTCCGGCTCCATGTCCTCGACAGGTCGCCCGGCGCCCGGTTGATCGCGCAGGATGTTCATTCCTTCGCGGATGGACTTGGCCGCGCGCCGGGCAGCGTCAGGGTTTTTGTCGGCAAGGAACTTGTACAGCCTCTCGACATCCCGCAGCGCGGCGGGCGACCAGATCAGTCGTGGCATTCAGGTGCTGCTGCCTCTTCGCCTGCTTCCAGCTTGGCAAGCCAGGCATCGGCTTCGTCATGGGTTACGTGCTTGCCGGTCGCCTGATACTCCTGCCAAGCCTGCATCCCGGCCTGCCGAAACGCTTCGCGCTTCTCCTCGCGGTCGACGAATTGCGCGACGGCCTCGCGCAGCATCCAATGGGTGGAGCGATCCTTGGCATCTGCCAGCCGCTTGAGGCGGTCGCGGGTATCCTGATCAAGCTTCACGGCGATGGGGCGGACGGCGTTCATGGATGCTGCTCCGTGCGAGTATTCATGGGTATTACCTTTAGCACGTCCGCGACCATCACAGAAGTCACAATTCAGGAAGCGCTCGGTCATGCTCACCACCCGCGAAACGATCCTCGCCGCGCTGCTCGCGCGGCTTCAGCAGCTTGACGCTCTCATCCTGCGCGATGAGGTGCTGCCCGAACGGATCCCCACAGCAGGTCTGATCATCCTGCGCGATGGCCAGCCGGGCGAACCGGAGCTCACACTGTCGCCCCTGCGCTACCACTACCAGCACCGCGCTGAGTTGGAGGTCGTCGTCCAGGCTGGTACCGGTCGGGCCAGCGCCTTCGACACCCTGATCGCTGCCATCGGCGCAACGCTGGAAATGGACCGCACGCTCGGTGGGCTCTGCGACTGGGTTGAACCCGAAGCCCCGGCATCCGTCGATCTGCCCATCGAGGGCGCGGCGGCGCTGAAAGCGGCGGTGATCACCGTCGTCTTGCATTACACCACCACCGGCCCCTTGGCCTGACACCCCCACATAAAGGAGACCCCCATGGCACGTGCGCAAGGCGCGCGGGCGCAGATGGCGCTTGCGTATGAGACGGTTTACGGCACCCCACCAGTGAGTGGGTTCCGGCTGATGCCCTTCGCCCGGGCGACGCTCGGGTCGGAACAGCCGCTGCTGGAATCCGAACTGCTGGGCTATGGCCGTGATCCGCTGGCTCCGATCAAGGATGCGGTCACCGCTGACGGCGAGGTGGTGATCCCCATTGATGTGGAGGCGTTTGGGTTCTGGCTGAAGGCGGCCTTCGGCCAGCCAGTCACCACCGGCACCACGCCCAAGACCCACACCTTCCAGTCGGGCAACTGGACGCTGCCCAGCATGGCCATCGAAACGGCGATGCCAGAGGTGCCCCGCTTTGCCATGTATTCCGGCTGTGCGCTGGATCAGTTGTCGTGGCAGATGCAGCGATCCGGCCTGCTGACGGCGACCGCCCGCCTTGTTGCGCAAGGCGAAACCATCGCCGCCGCAACAGCCGCTGGCACGCCAACCGCGCTGGGCCTGCAACGCTTCGGCCATTTCAACGGCACTGTGAAACGCAACGGCACCGCGCTGGGCAACGTGGTCTCGGCCGAGATCACCTATTCCAACAACCTCGACCGGATCGAGACCATCCGCGGCGATGGCCGCATCGATGGGGCCGACCCGACAATGGCGGCGCTGACCGGGCGGATCGAGGTGCGGTTTTCCGACACAGCGCTGGTCACGCAAGCCATCGACGGCAACCCCTGCGAGCTGGAGTTCGTCTACAGCCTCGGCGCGAATGCCAGTTTCACGTTCACCGCGCATGCTGTGTATCTGCCGATCCCGCGCATCGAGATCGCCGGGCCGCAAGGCGTACAGGCCAGCTTTGACTGGCAGGCGGCCAAGGCCGCCAGCCCCGCCCGCATGTGCACCGCCGTCCTCGTCAACACCCTCGCAGGATATTGATCATGATCCGACTGAACCTGACCGCCACGCCCGAATGGCTGGACCTTGCCCCCGGCCTGCGCCTGCTTGTCTCACCGCTGACCACTGCCTTGATGGTCTCCGCCCGCGCCGATCCGGCCATCGAAACCTTGCCCGAAGATGCCAGTCAGGAAGCCTTGGCCCTCGCCATGGCGAAATCCGTCGCGCGCAGTGCGGTACTGGATTGGGAAGGCGTGGGTGATGCCATGGGCACAATTGTGCCCATTTCGCCCGAAGGTATCGACGCCCTGCTGGAAATCTGGCCGGTCTTCGAGGCCTTCCAGACCCAATACGTCGCCAAAGGCCTGATCCTGGGCGCCGAAAAAAACGTCTCCGCGCCCTCGCCGACTGGTCCTTCGGCGGGGGCGACCGGTATTGCGCCGCCTGCCAAGCCACCTGCCCTGACTGCCCCGCAAGACTGAACCGCCCGCAGACGCTGGACGGCTGGCAGGTCTGGGATCTGGTCGGCCGCCTTGGTGGGCAACTGCGTGTGGCCCCCGGTGCCGTGCTCGGCTGGGATATAGGGGCGGCCCTCGCCCTCGCCCATGCCCTCGGGATCAACCCCCTGATCACCGCCGAACTGCTGCCCGAGATCGAGGCGGTGATGGTGCGCAAACTGAACGAACAGATGGAAGGAGGCCACGATGGCTGAAAAACGGGTCAGTGTGCGCCTCGTGGCCGAAGGCGGCCGCCAAGTCCGCGCCGAGTTGGAAGGTGTGGGCGCAGCGGGTGTGCGCGGCTTCGGGCGGCTCTCGCGCGAGATGGATATGGCGAATGCCCGCGTTGCCGCCTTTGCCCGCCGCGCCACACTGGCTGCGGCCGCAGCCACCGCCGCCCTGGCCGCCGCCGGGGCGGCGATGATCCGCTCGGGCCTGCAGACTGTGGATGCGCAGGCCAAGCTCGCGGCCTCGCTGGACACGACGGTTGAGAGCATTCAGGTGCTGGAACGCGCGGGCGATCTGGCGGGCGTGTCGATGGGCCAGGTCGAACAGGCCACGGTGCAACTGACGCGGCGGCTGTCGCAGGCGGCGGCCGGGACTGGTCCCGCCGTGGATGCGCTGCGCCGCCTGCGGCTTTCTGCTGAAGACCTGCAGCGGATGCCGCTCGACCGACGCATCGCGGCCATTCAGGAAGCGCTGGGCCAGTTTGTCCCCGAGGCCGAGCGCGCCGCTGTCGCCTCTCAGCTCTTTGGTGACCGGGCCGCGCTGGTGTTTACGCGCATCGACACGGCCACCTTGCGCCAGGCGACAGCCGATGTGCAGGACTTCGGTGTGGTGGTCAGCGATCAAGATGCCGCCCAGATCGAGCGCACCAATGATGCAATCTCGCGTCTCGGGCTGATCTGGCGCGGGGTCTCGAACCAGCTCGCGGTCGCGGCGGCTCCGGCGCTGGAGGCGGTGGCCAACGCGCTGGCAGCCGTCGCGCGCACCACCGGGCCGGTGGGGATCGCGATCCGGGCGCTGTTTGACAATATCGGGCGGCTCACCACCTATGCCGCCACCTTCGCGGGCCTCATGGCCGGGCGCTGGGTCGCCGGTCTGGCAATGGCGGCGCTGTCGGTGCGCGGGTTGGCCACGGCGCTGGTCGTTCTGCGCGGGGCGCTGATCCGCACCGGGATCGGCGCGTTGATCGTCGGCGCGGGCGAGTTGGTCTATCAATTCACGAGGCTGGTCGCCGGGGCCGGTGGTGTGGGCGAGGCGTTTCGCCTGCTGGGTGATCTCGCCAAAGAGGTATGGTCGCGCATGGGGTTGGCGCTCGACGGGGCGCTGGCGCGCATGTCCGCAGGCTGGGAGGGGCTGAAAGCGGCAGGGCTTTCGGCGCTGGAGGGGTCCATCGCAGGCGTGGTCAACTTTGGCGACCGGACAGCGGCGATCTTCCAAGGCGCCTATGACGCCGCTGTAGCGATCTGGGGCAGCCTGCCCGGCGCAATCGGCGACTTCGCCTTTCAGGCCGCGAATGGGCTGATCTCGGGCGTCGAGGCGATGCTGAACGGTGTCGTCACCCGGATCAACAATTTCATCAACGGGCTAAACACGGCGCTGGCCCTGTTGCCGGAATGGGCAACCGGCGAGGGAGGAGTCCGGATCGGCACGCTGGATCCTGTGGGCCTCGCGCGGATCGGCAATCCGTTTGAGGGCGCGGCGGAAGCTGCTGGTGCCGCCGCAGCCGATGCCTTTTCTGCCGCGCTGTCGCGCACCTATCTGGAGCCGCCCGATCTCGGCCTTGGGGCCATGGCCGAGGATGCCCGCGCCCGCGCCGATGGATACCGCGAGGCGGCCGGGATGCTCGCCGATGCTGCCGGTCGACCGCTCGCAAGCTGGCAGGCGCTGAAGGATGCCATGACCGGAACCGGAGCGGAGGCCGAAGCCGCCTTGGCCGGTGCCGCTGCTGCCGCCAGCGCGCTGGGCGAGGAGCTCGACGACACCACCGGTGCCGCAGGTCGCGCCGGGGCGGCTGGTCGCGCGGCAGGGGCGGCAACCGCAGAGGGCGCAGACACTGCCCTGACCGGCTGGGCGGCCGTCACAGCCGCATTGGCCGATTATGCCGCCAAGGCGCGCGACATCGGCGGCGATATCGGACAAGCGCTGGTCTCTGCCTTCACTTCGGCCGAAAACGCCGTGGGTGAGTTCGTGAAAACCGGCAAACTCGACTTCCGCGATCTAGTCACATCGATGATCGCCGATCTGGCGAAACTGGCGGCGCGGCGCTTCATCCTCGGGCCGATCGCAAATGCGCTCTCCGGCGCGCTGGGCGGCGCGGGCGGGCTGTTCGCCAACATCCTGCATGCAGGCGGTGTGGTCGGATCGCCGGGCCCGGGCCGAATGGTGCCAGCGATGGCCTTCGCAAATGCCCCTCGGATGCATTCGGGTGGCTGGGCCGGGATCAAGCCCGACGAGGTTCCGGCAATCCTGCAACGGGGAGAGCGGGTTCTGTCGCGCCGGGAGGCTGCTGGATATGGCCAAGGTCAATCTGCGGTGCCCGCAGTCAATGTGACCATCAACGCCCGTGACGCCGAGAGCTTCCGGCAATCCCGGACGCAGGTCGCGGCTGACATTGCACGCGCGGTGTCGCTTGGCCGGAGGGGCATGTGATGGCGTTTCACGAGGTGCGCTTCCCCGACAATATCAGCCGCGGGGCGCGCGGCGGGCCCGAACGGCGCACACAGATCGTCGAGCTGGCTTCGGGCGACGAGGAACGCAACGCCAGCTGGGCCGACAGTCGCCGTCGCTATGATGTGGCCTATGGTATCCGGCGTGCGGATGATCTGGCATCAGTCGTCGCCTTCTTCGAGGCGCGCAACGGCCGCCTGCATGGGTTTCGCTACAAGGATTGGGCTGATTACAAGTCTGCCCTACCGTCGCAGGCGATCACTGCGACCGACCAGCAGATCGGCACCGGCACTGGCAGTCTGCAAGCCTTCCAGCTGGCGAAACGCTACACATCCGGCGCGCAGACGTGGGCGCGGACCATCACCAAACCGGTGGCCGGGACCGTCCGCGTCGCGCTGGGCATGGTGGAACAGATGTCGGGCTGGACGCTGGACAGCACCACTGGCGTCATCACCTTCACCACCGCCCCGGTCAATGGCGTGATCGTCCGCGCTGGCTTCGAATTCGATGTGCCGGTGCGCTTCGACAGCGACACCCTCGACGTGATCCTCGATTTTGAACGGCTCGGATCAATCACCTCCATCCCACTCTTGGAGATCCGCAGATGAAAACCCTCTCCCCTGCGCTGCAGAACCATCTCGACGACGGCACCACCACCCTGTCCTGGTGCTGGCGGATCATCCGCGCCGACGGCGTGGCGCTGGGCTTCACCGATCATGACCGCGCGCTGGCCTTCGATGGCACCGAGTTTGAACCCGAAAGCGGGTTTGCCGCCTCCGAAATTCGCGCTGGCTCCGATCTCGCCGTCGATGCGCAGGATGCTACCGGCGTGTTGACCTCGGATCGCATCACCGAAACGGACATCCTCGACGGGCGCTGGGACAATGCGGCGGTCGAGCTCTGGCGGGTCAATTGGGCCGATACCAGCCAGCGCGTGCTCTTGCGCCGGGGTGCTGTCGGGCAAATCCGCCGTGGCCGCATGGCTTTCGTGGCCGAGGTCCGGTCGCTGGCGCATGTGCTGGGCCAAACGGTTGGGCGGACGTTTCAGGCAGGGTGCGACGCGGCTTTAGGCGATGCACGCTGTGGCATCGATCTGGAAAACGCCATCTACAAGGACACGGGTGTCGTGATCGACCTATTGCGCGACAGGGCGTTCATGGCCTCGGGGCTGTCTGGGTTTGATCCGGGCTGGTTCACCTCGGGCACAGTCACCTGGACAAGCGGTGCAAATGCCGGGCGGGTCACCGAGGTGCTGGCGCATGGGCTGGATGGCAGCATCGCCACCCTCACCCTTCTGGAAGCGCCGGTGCGCGCCATCGCCGAAGGGGACAGCTTCGTCGCGCGTGCAGGCTGCGACAAGCGCATCGCGACCTGCAGCGCCAAGTTCGCGAATGTCGCCAACTTCCGGGGCTTTCCCAACATTCCGGGGCAGGACGCGGTGCTGCGTTATGCCAGCCAGGACGGCGGCCATGAGGGAAACGTGCTGTGATGACAGCCGATCCGGCCTTGGTCATCACCACCGCCCGCAGCTGGCTCGGCACGCCGTACCACGATCAAGCTAGTCTGCGCGGTGTCGGCTGCGATTGCCTAGGGCTGGCGCGCGGCGTCTGGCGTGAGGTTGTGGGCGACGAGCCTTTCCCGATCCCTCCCTATAGCCGGGATTGGGGTGAAACCGGCCCTCGCGAGGTTCTGGCCGAAGGGGCGCGCCAGATGATGCCAGAAATCACGCCCACTGAGGCTGGGCCCGGCACGCTGATCCTCTTTCGAATGGCTCCGCGTGCCATCGCCAAGCATGTCGGGATCCTGACCGCGCACGACCGCTTCATCCATGCCTATGAACGGCTGGGCGTCGTCGAGGAAACCCTGACCACGGCATGGGCGCGAAAGATCGCATTCGCCTTCCTGTTTCCGAACCCCAGCAGCATCTGAGATTTTCATCCATGGCAACTTTGGTTCTCGGCGCCGTCGGCTCCGCGATTGGCGGCGCATTTGGCGGGGCCATTCTTGGCTTTTCCGGCGCGGCGATCGGTGGCTTCATCGGCTCGACCATCGGGTCGGTGGTCGACAACTGGATCGTGTCGTCCCTCGCCCCGGCCCAACGCATCGAGGGCGCGCGGCTGGACAGCCTGCGCATCACCTCCTCGACCGAGGGGGCCGTGATCCCGCGGCTCTTCGGCCGGATGCGCATCGGCGGCAACATCATCTGGGCCACCGATTTCCGCGAAGAGGTCAACACAACCAGCCAGGGCGGCGGCAAAGGCAGCGGGCCAAAGGTTACCACGACCGAATACCTCTATTATGCCAGCTTCGCAGTCGCCTTGTGTGAAGGCGAGATCACCGGCATTGGTCGGGTCTGGGCCGACGGCAAACCGATGGACATGACGGGCGTCACCTGGCGTTGGTATCCGGGGAACAAGACGCAGGGCCCCGATCCGTTCGTCTCTGCCAAGATGGGCGCGGCCAGCACCCCGGCCTATCGCGGCACCGCCTATGTCGTCTTTGAAGAGCTGAACCTCAGCGCCTTCGGCAACCGCCTGCCGCAGATCAGCTTCGAGGTGTTCCGGCCCCTTGCTGATCCCGACACCGCAGAAGGATTGGTGAAGGCCGTGACGATGATCCCGGCCTCGGGCGAATTCACCTATGCGACCGCGCCCGTCAAGAAGACTACCGGTTCAGGCGGTGCAACCGTGGCCGAGAACCTGAACGCGATCACCGACACCGCCGATATCGTGGTGGCGCTGGACCGGCTGCAGTCCCTCGCTCCGTCGGTGGAAAGCGTAAGCCTCGTGGTGGCGTGGTTCGGCGATGACCTGCGGGCAGGATCGTGCAAGGTGCGCCCCGGCGTCGAGGTGGCGGCCAAGACTACCACGCCATCGGCTTGGTCCGTGAACGGTGTCGCACGCGCGGATGCGTTTCTGGTCAGTCGCGACGCCGAGGACCGCCCGGTCTATGGTGGCACCCCAGCTGATTTCGCGGTGGTGCAGGCGATCCAGGAGATGAAAGCACGCGGGTTGCGGGTCACCTTCTATCCCTTCCTGCTGCTGGACGTGCCACCCGGGAACACCAAACCCAATCCCTACAGCGCCAATGCCGCCACCTCTGGCCAGCTGACCTTCCCATGGCGTGGGCGCATCACCTGTTCTCCGGCGGCGGGCTTTGCAGGATCGGTGGACAAGACCGCCACCGCTGCCACGCAAATATCGGCGCTGTTCGGCACCGCCACGCCTGCCAACTTCAGCGTGTCGGGCACCACTGTCAGCTGGACCGGCCCGGTGGGAGACTGGGGCTTGCGCCGGATGATCCTGCACTATGCGCATCTGTGCAAAGCGGCAGGCGGCGTGGACGCCTTTCTGATCGGATCGGAAATGCCGGGTCTGACCACGATCCGCTCCGGTGCCAGTACCTATCCTGCGGTCACGGCCTTCAAATCCCTTGCTGCCGATGTGCGCGCGATCCTCGGCGCTGGGCCCAAGATCGGCTATGCCGCCGACTGGTCGGAGTATTTCGGCCACCACGCTGCCGACGGCAGCGGCGATGTCTTTTTCCATCTCGATCCGCTCTGGTCAGACGCAAACATCAACTTCATCGGCATCGATAACTACATGCCGCTGTCGGACTGGCGCGACGGATTCGATCACGCTGACGCCGAGCTGGCGCCTGCAATCTATGACCGGGAGTATCTGCAGTCCAACATCACCGGCGGCGAAGGCTTCGACTGGTTCTATGCCAGCGCCCTTGATCGAACCACGCAGAACCGCACCCCGATCACCGATGGTGCTGTCGCCAAACCGTGGGTGTTCCGCTTCAAGGATCTGCGCGCCTGGTGGCAGAACCCACATTTCAACCGGCCCGGTGGGGTCGAAAGCGGCACACCGACGGCTTGGGTGCCGCAGTCGAAGCCCGTCTGGTTCACCGAACTGGGTTGCCCTGCGATTGATCGCGGCACCAATCAGCCGAACGTGTTCTTCGACCCGAAGTCCTCGGAAAGCTTCACGCCTTACTTTTCACGGGGCTGGCGCGACGATGCGATCCAGCGGGCCTATCTGGAAGCGACCTATCTGTTCTGGGGTGCATCGGCGAATAACCCAACCTCCTCGGTCTACGGCAACCTGATGGTGCATGTCCCCGAATGTGCCGCCTGGACCTGGGATGCCCGGCCCTATCCGTTCTTCCCCGGGCTGACGGATGTCTGGACCGATGGGCCAAACTGGCGGCTGGGGCACTGGCTGACCGGGCGGCTTGGCGCGGTGTCACTGGCAGCCCTTGTCCGTCACCTCTGCCTGCGCGCCGGGATGGCGGAGGAACTGATCGACGTCTCGGGCCTCTGGGGTGCGGTCGAGGGCTATGTCATCTCGGCGCTGGAAGCTCCACGCGCGTCGATCAGCACCCTCGCACGGCACTTTGGCTTCGATGCGGTCGAGAGCGAGGGACGGATCAAGTTCCTGATGCGAGGCCGGATCGCCAGTGCCACTGTCACGCCCGACAGCATGGTCACGCCCGCTTCCGCACAGGGCGATGTGATGGAATTGACCCGGGCGCAGGAAACCGAACTGCCGCAGGCGCTGAAGTGGCAGGTCGCCCGCGCAGACGAGGATTATGACGCGGCACAAGTCGAGGCCCGGCGCATCACGGTGGATACCACGCGCATCGCCTCGGAAAGCTTCCCGATGGCTATCCCGCCCGAGGAGGCCGAACGCCGCTGCCGTCGCGCGCTGATGGAGGCATGGGTGGGCCGCGAAAGTGCGGTGTTTCGCTTGCCACCTTCTCGCCTGGCGCTGGATCCCTGCGATGTGATCCTGCTCGACCACGATGGCCGCCTGACCGAGATGCGTCTCGTGTCCATCGCGGACTCCGACCTGCGCAGCATCGATGCTGCGCGCCAGGACCGCACGGTCTATGACTTGCCGCCCGGAGAACCACGACCCGCCACGCTCTCGACACCGACGGTCTTCGGCGCACCCGACATTGTGCTGATGGACCTGCCGCAACTGCGCGAAGATCAGCCTGCGCACCGCCCCTTGGTTGCGGCGCATGCCAAGCCATGGCCCGGTGAAATCGCGGTCTACCGCAGTGCCGCCACGGATGGCTTTGCTTTGCTGACCACCTTTAGCACCCGGGCGCGGATGGGCGTCCTGGCGGCGGATTTCTACGCGGGGCCAGTGTCGCGCTTTGATCTGGGCAATGCGCTGGTGGTCGATCTCTATTCCGGCACGCTGGAAAGCGTCACGGATATCACCTTGCTGGGTGGGGCCAATGCGCTGGCGGTGGAAACCGGTGCTGGGCAATGGGAAATCGTTCAAGCCGGGAATGCGGAACTGATCGCACCGGGGCGCTATCAGCTGACCCGATTGCTGCGTGGCCAGCGCGGCACGGAAGGCGCGGTCGCCGGAATTGTGGCAAGCGGCGCCCGCGTCGTTGTTCTCGACACAACCGTGGCACCGTTGCCCATCAGCGAGGCCGATCTGGGTCTGCCATGGAACTGGCGTATCGGCCCAGCTTCCAAGCCGGTCAGCGACGAGACCTTTGTTGCCGCAACCTTCACGCCCGAGGGCGCTGGGTTGCGGCCATTCTCTGTCGGCCATGTCGAACAGCCGTGGCGCACCGCCCGCAGCCCCGGCGATCTGACGATCCGCTGGACGCGCCGGTCGCGGTCATTGGCCGCCGACACCTGGGGCGCGGGAGACGTGCCTTTGGCGGAAGACAGCGAGGCTTACGCGGTCGACATTTTGGACGGGTCAGTTGTCAAGCGATCCTTGACGACTGCCACAACCAGCGTCCTCTACACCGCCGCGCAGCAGACCGCCGATTGGGGCACACCCCTCGGGCCCGGCCAGTCCCTCGCCATCCGCATCTACCAGCTCTCGGCCCTGATCGGCCGGGGCGCTGCGAGATCCGTCACGCTCAGTTTCTGAAAGCGCAATCATGTCCGACATCACCACCCATCTCCTGCTGCCCTATATCCTGGCATCGCAGGCGCAAAAGCATGTCACCCACAATGAGGCGCTGCGCCTGCTGGATGCCATGGTGCAGCTATCCGTTCTGGACCACACACGCACGGTTCCACCCGCCAGCCCGACCGATGGCGACCGGCACATCGTGGCGTCCGGGGCCACCGGCCTATGGGCAGGCTGGGATTTGAATGTGGCTTTCTGGGTCGACGGGATCTGGATGCGACTGGTGCCGCGCCCCGGCTGGCTGGCATGGATCGCAGCCGAACAGATGTTTCTGGTCTGGAACGGCAGTACATGGGAGCCAGTCGGCGAACCGGTGGACGTATCAGACGCCGTCTTCAGCCTGGTGAATAATGCCGATCCGACAAAGCGGGCGCTGTTCTCGCTGTCCGGGATCAGCACCGGGACGACCCGGACCTTCACACTGCCGAACACATCCTCGGAACTTGCCATCCTCGCGGGTACGCAGACCTTTAACGGCAACAAGACTTTCTCTGGCACCCTGACCGCCTCGGGCACCGTCACGGTGTCGGCCGCTGCAGCAACCATCGGCACGGCGACAACGACTGCCACCTACGGGATGGGCACCGGCGTCACGACAACCGGCACCACCAAGACCCTGAACCTCGGGACCGGCGGCGCAAACGGGTCCACGACCGTCATCAACATCGGTTCCGCCACCGCTGGGTCGGGCGGGACCACAGTGGTGAACACGCAAACTGTGACCTTCGCCAATGCCGTTACGCAGGTCGGCATGCCGCAAGCCAACCTGACAGCGCAATTGCTCGGCCTCGGCGGGGCCACTGCCGACAGCTACAACCGTCTATCGATGAACACGCCCGCTGTGCTGCTGAACAATGCCGGTGCCGGGATCGAGGCCACCGTCAACAAAGCGGCGGTCGGGCATGACGCGGCCTTCGCCTTCAAGACCGGCTTTTCGGCACGCGCTCTGATCGGCCTCTTGGGCAATGACGATTTCAGCTTCAAGGTCAGCCCGGATGGGTCGGCCTTTTATGACGCGATCCGGATTGATCGCACCTCCGGTCGGGTGGAACTGCCAGAACCCCTCACCCTCCCCGCCCTGCCCGCCGCCCCCAATCCACCGCCTGCGGGCAAGCTCGCCGTCTATGCGCGCGACCGCGCCGGGGCCGGGTGGCTCGATGTCCAGCGCCCTTCGGGACGGTTCTTTCCCTTGCAGCCGCATTTCGGGGTCAACCGGATCGCGACATGGGCACCGTCCACCAGCACCACCGTCAATACCAACGGCATGCCGCGCACCGCCGTCGGCACCGTATCGACGCCGACCTTGGCCACCACCAACCTGTCGACCAGCATGCGGCGCTGGCGCGTAACCAGTGCCGCGACCGTGGATGCGGTGGCCGAGGAACGCTCGGCGGGCTGGGTCTGCTGGCGCGGCAATGCCCCCGGCTTGGGTGGCTGGAGCTATGTGAACCGGCTGTCGCTGACCACCTTGCAGGCGACAGGGATGGGCTTCTTTGGCCTCTATGGTTCGACGGCGGCGCTCGCGACGACCCTGACGCTGAATAGCGTCATCAACACCATCGGGATCGGCTTCCAGCGTGGCAGCCACACCAACTGGCAACTCGTGCACAACGATGGCGCGGGGACACCGACGCTGATCGATCTCGGTGCCAGCTTCCCGGTGAACAGCCTGACCAACGTGCTGACCCTCTACATCGCCGCTGCGCCGAACGGGTCGGACATCGGCGTGCGGGTGGTCGAGGAGGTCAGCGGGGCGGCGGTCGAGTTCACCATCACCACCGACATGCCCGCTGCCACCCAACTGCTGAGCCCGCGCAATTACATGAACACCGGCGCGACGGCTGCAGCCGTCGCCTACGACTGCTCGGGCGTCTACGTCGAGACCGATTACTGAAACCAAGGACATCATCATGACCGAACGCACCACCATCTTGCAGGAGGTCGGCCAGGCCTTCCGCGAAAACGGCCTGACCGCCGCCATCACAGCCCTGATCGGCGGGTTCATCGCCCTACTGGCCGCAGTCACGCGCCGGGCCTTCACCAATGACGCAATGCTGGTCCGACTGGACCGCGAGCTTCTGGCCGAGCGTGACCGCGTGGATCGCCAGCGCGCCGAAGACCGCAAGGGCGACGCCGACCGCCTGGAACGCATCGAAAAGGACATCCGCGCCATGCGGGATCTGATGTTCGAAGCCTTCCAGCGCGGCCGCACTGACTGACCCGCAACCAACCACTGAACCTGTCCCCCACCCGCCCCCGAGGCGGGTTTTGCATTTGTGGAGATCCCCATGCCGACCACCACCTACGCCCATTTCCGCGACGTGCCTGAATCCGCCTGGCGCTGGCCCAGCTTCTCACCCGCCGAGATTGCCTGCCGCGGCACTGGTGCTGTCAAGATCAACACCGAGGCCATGGACAAGCTGCAATCCCTGCGCAATCGCCTCGGAAAGCCGCTGATCGTCCGTTCCGGCTATCGCAGCCCCAGCCACAACCGCGCCGTCGGCGGGGCCCCGGCCTCGAAGCACATGCTGGGCACGGCGTTTGATATCGCCATGTCGAACCACGACCCGGTCACCTTTGCCGAAGCTGCCCGCGCCGTCGGTTTCCTCGGCTTCGGCACCTATCCCCGGTCGGGCTTCATGCACATCGACCTCGGCCCAGCCCGCAGCTGGGGAGAACCCTTCGCCCCGCGCGCCACGGCCTTCGTGCCGGAAACCCAGCCAGCTCGTGAGGTGCTCGCCGACAGCCGCACCCTGAAAGGCGGCGGGGCAGCGGGCATCGCCACGGTCGGTGCCGCCGGTGTCGAGGTTGCGCAGGACGTCCTGGCGGAAACCCAATCCGCCATCCTGCCGCTGGTGCCCTACCTCGACACCTTGCGCTGGGTCTTCATCGCCGTGGCGCTGATCGGCATCGCCGTCGCCATCCACGCCCGGATTGATGACTGGAAGCGGGGCCAGCGCTGATGGGTTGGCTCCTCACTCATGGCCCGGCGCGCAAGGCGCTGGGCCTGATCCTCACGACAGCAGCGATCCTGCTGTTCCTGCTGAACCTCCGCCGCGCTGGTGAACGCGCCGGACGCGCCGCCGAACGCCTTGAAGCCCGAGAGAGAAAAGATGCCATCCACCACCAGATGCTCGACGCCGCCGCCCGCCGCCCTCATGATCGCGATGCTCTGTCTGACCGGCTGCGCGATGGCCGGTTCTGATACCCGGGCGCTCTGCCCGCCTGTGGTGGAATACAGCGCCGCCGATCAGACACGCGCGGCGGTTGAGGTTGTGGCGCTCCCGGAAGGTGCCGTCATTGTCCGGATGCTCAGTGACTACGCCGTCCTGCGCGACCAGGCACGCGCGTGCAGATGATCGCACCGTTCAATGGATCGGCTCTGACCCACAGCATTTCTTGAACTTGCGGCCCGAACCGCAGGGACACGGATCATTGCGCCCAACCTTTGCGCGCGCGGCGGGTGCGCCAGGGAGGTTTGCCGGTCCCGGCGCTCTGCCTTGCGCCTTGACCCAGGCATTCAGGTTCGCGACCAGATCAGGGATCATGTCCGGGGCCATCGCATCGAGTTCCCGGATGGCGTCCTCGGCCAGTTCCGATCCGCCTTCAGCAATATCGTGCAACGCCAGAAGCATGGGAATGCTGGAGGCGATCTCCTCGTCGCTGCTTTCAACCGTCGCTTCCCATGCTTCGGGGCGCAGCTGCATCGCGCGTTCGAAGCCGGTGATCCATGGCTCCCACATCAGATCACCCGTCAGGGGATCCTTGTCATAGACGGCCTCATAGTCGGTGGGCGTCTTCGCCAGACCACGCGCCACGCGATTGTAGTGCGCCATCACGGCGTCCAGCGTCGCGGTCGCCTGTTCCATGTCGGCAAAATGCGGAGCGATTTCCTCGCCCCAGACAATCGGCAGCCATTCGCCGGGCAGGATCATCTCGGGGCACACGAGAATGCCCGCGACAAAGCCATCGAATTCGCTCAGGAGCATGCCGTCGTTCTCGGGCGGCAAGGCGATGAGGCATTCGGAAAGCTGGTTCAACTGTTTCTGGCTATGACCCATGACGCGATCACCTTTCTTTTCGACGTTGTGTGCTTCGCATGGCCCAATCTGCACCGCCATAGGTGACGGCGTAGATCAGCACCTCGGCGGCATCGTCATCCACCACAAAGGCGATGACGGCTTTGCGCCCGGCCGGGATGGCCCGCAGTCCGGGGGCGATTTCGGTGCGGAGACTGCCCTTGTGCGGCGTGTCCCTCAGGGTGGCGATGGCCGCCTCGATCTCGGCCAGCTTCCGCGCCGCGATATCCGGCCCGGCATAGTCGAGGATCCACAAAGCGATGGCGTCAAGGTCGCGCGCGACGAGAGGGTGGAAGCGGATGCGGTAGGTCACGCTCCGCGCGCTGCCTCGATCGAGGCGCGGGCGGCGGCAAAGGCATCGTCCAGATCGATGAAGGCTTCGCGCGGTGTTTCCATGCGGGCACGGATTTCCTGCGCGAGGGCCGAGAGGGCCACATTGCGCTCTTCCTCATCCTGCATCATCTGCTCGAGCGCGGCCGCGACGGCTGCACTCTGCGTCGCGAACACGCCCTGCCCCACCTTTTCCGAAAGGAAGCGGTGATGGCGGTCGGTGAAGCTGAGGGTGGTCTTGACGGTCATCCGCGCCTCCATGGTATGACTAGGTCATATACCCCTTCTTGGCGCTTCTCGCAATCTTGAGCGATACCGGGGCAGCACCTTTGCGTAGCGCCATACGCCGCGCCTTGCCTGCGTGTTCATTCTTGCTTATCTTGAAGACGAGCAGATGGAGGCCACCATGTCCCAGACCACGACGATGACTGTCCGCATCAGCGGCGCGCTGAGCGAGTTCGTGGCGTCGAACGTCGGTGAGAACGGGTCCTACGAGAACATCAGCGAATACGTCCGCGACCTGATCCGGCGCGACAAGGAGCGCGCAGAGCAGGAAGCGTTCAACCGGCTGAAGGCTGAACTTACACTCGCATTTGCAGCGCCAGAGGAAAGCTATCGCCCGTTGACCGCTGCCGAGGTGATCGCCCGGAACCGGGGATAGCGACGTGGCGATTCGCGTCCAGGAAGCCGCATCGCTGCGGCTTGACGAGATCTACTGCTACACGCGCGACCGCTGGGGCGCTGAACAGGCGGAACGCTACATCACTGAACTCTTTTCAGTCTTCGACCAGATCGAAAGCCATGGCGTCGCTTCAAGGCTCATCTGGGCCGAGTTCGGGGTCGAAGGCTTTTACTTCCGGCACGCCCATCATTTCGTGTACTGGCGGCGTCTGTCGAACGGGGATGTCGGCATCGTGACGATCCTGCACGAGCGGATGCATCAGATGGACCGGTTTCGGGAGGATCTTCCGAAGTGACGGATACCTCCGGCGACGATTATCCGCACCGTCGATGGGGGCCTCGTAAAACGTTGACCAGGTGTTGACAAGAATTTGGAATGACAAAAGCCGAGCGTTATGCTCGGCTTTGAAGTCTTTGATAAGACTGGTATTTTTGGTTGCGGGGACAGGATTTGAACCTGTGACCTTCAGGTTATGAGCCGCAGCCTTTGATTCTTGTGAACCTTTTGATTTCAGTATCTTGGAGGGCCAGCCTTTGATATCGCGCTATCTTTCCCCTGCACCGGCGCGCTTTCGTCGTCATTCGACGGCACAGTTCGTGCGCAAAACAGCATTCACAGGTTGACCAGACGTTGACAAGCGATGCTCCCCAAACACCACAGACCATCATGCCGCGAAGGGCGGAGAGCCGTCTGAAAGCAGTGCGGCTTAGCGCTTGCAGCAACCTTGTCAGAGCAGCCGTTCGGTCTGACCGCAACGGGACCACAGTCGGATCATCCGTGAATGCGAAAAACCGCCCATCCCAGCGAATAGACCAAACGGCCAACTTGCGACCAAATTCATAGGTGGGTCTGTTGAGCGGATCGCGCCGGTACATAGCCTGCACGACCTTTGTTGGCATCTCTTCGCGACAACAGGGCGGAACGTGACCCCTGACGTGGCAGACAGAAACTATTGACAAAAAAGGATTTTAGTCCGCCTGCAACTTGGCAGTGGCTTTCTTAAGGCGCATTGCATATAACGACCTGCGAGTCAATGGCGTAGGATCATGGTAAGAATGGAAGTGGGAGGAAGTCTGGACCTATCGGCTTACGAGAGGCCGCACGTTCAGGATATGGCTTCTCCCTTTCGTTATCCAGGCGGCAAAGGCTTCCTGACCGGCTATCTTGGTGCCAAGCTATCCCAGATCGACGCGACCGAAAGGCATTACGCAGAGCCATTCTGCGGGGGGGCCGGTGCGGCTGTTAATCTCCTGAAATCTGGCATCGCCCACGTAATCCATTTGAACGATGCCGACATCCGGATCTATTCGGCCTGGCGGGCGATGTTGATCGAAACAGACCGCTTTCTGGAACGCTTGCAGAGCACGAAGGTCGACATGGAGGAATGGGACAGATCAATCGATCTGATCCAAAACGCCGAGACCTCGAAAGATTATTCCTTCGATTTGGGCTTCGCGACATATTTCGTGAATCGCACTAGTAGGTCTGGGATCATTTTGGGAGCAGGTCCGATCGGCGGCTACGCCCAAACCGGGCGCTGGAAGATCGACGCTCGGTGGTATCGGGACAGCATGTCATCAAGAATTCGCTGGCTAGGAACCGTTCGGGACCGGGTCCATTTGACGAACGAAGACGCTTTGGCATTCATGGCGAGGTCCAGAACCCGGCTACCCCTTCGGGACTGTCTTATCTTCGTCGATCCCCCCTATGTGCAAGTCGGGTCACGCCTCTACCTCAACGCGATGAACGAAGCCAAGCATAGCGCCCTAGCCGATATGCTCCAAGGAGGGACATTCCCGAATTGGATTCTTACTTACGACAACCACCCTCTAATCCACGAACTCTATGCGGAGCGCCGGATCGAGACTATTTCAGTGAATTACAGCCTCAGGACCACGCGCAAGGAGAAGGAAATTCTGGTTCAGTCCTTTTAGGCGGCAAGAGCATAGACGCGATAGTCGGCAATCCAGCCGGTTACCTGGGCCAAGTTACCGATCTCGTCCAAATTTACCCCCAGCTTAGACAATGCGATACCCGCCAAGGCGTGTTTCGGCGTTGAACATCTGTCGCAAATGAATTTGTGTTTCGTTGACGCACGATCCCAAACAAGAGGATCAGTGATGCGGAACGGAATCAGGGTCATATAGGTGTGCTGTCCAGTCCCGCGATCTTCAAAGAAATCGTTCATGAATTGATCATATTCAAGATGGGCTGGCTTTTCGACCCAGTCGTGCCCGGAGGCCAATTGCCCGAACCAAATTACTGCTGGTGGCGGCTGATCCTGCACCGGCCAACCGATGACGTCGATGCCGCCGTCTTTTGATCGTGGCTGCGAATGACGTCCGGGCTTATCTCTCGGAGCCAAGCCGATTCCCCAATTTTCCGCTCGGCGCAAGGCATCAAGGATGCTTTCCTTTGTCGCCCTCGGAAAACCCAAGCTAATCGCCGGGCCACCGGCATGGCCAGCTACAGCAAGAGTTCCCATGATCTGGTAGACCCGATTTCGGAACCGGGTAAGGATTTCGCCCTCCGGCGGAGTCGTAAGAATCGGCGACTTCGAAATATGCGATGCAATCAAGCACAAAAGATAGAAGCAAGCGTTCTCACTGTCGGCGGGAACGATAAGTTCGATTTCTTCTCCGTCACCGCTCATATCAAACGGATAAGCAGAGCCTAATTTCTTCTTGCGGACATCAAGCTCAGTTTCGATGTCGGAACGGAAAGCGTCATCGGCAACGTCGAATTCGGCGATATCTTCGGACTGCTCTTCTTCCAAGGTGCGACGTCCCCCAGAAAGCTCATCCAGCCGCGCCTTTCCAAATTCATCGAAGAATGCGCGAAATTCTAACCAATCGAGTTGAAGATCCGCATCCGCGTTGGAAGCGGGCAATACGAGCAGCGCCATTTTACTTCTTCTCTGCCTTTGAAATCTTTCGCTCCATCACGGCGAGGATGGAGTCAGCACGATCCGAGCAGCTTTGGGCAAATTCAAGCAGCTCCGGCTGGGCTTCGGGATCATAGTCTGCCGCCGTTTCAAGGCTGACTTTCAGGGTTGCAGCTGATGCTACGATATTCGAAGCGAACAAGCTCGAGCGCGGAGTTGCGGTTACCACCGCGTCCTCCAAATTGCCGCGTTCGGTCAGCTCCCGTAGAGCGGCCGGGTGTGCAATCACTGCCTTAAGACGGTTCAAATCTTTGGCTTGAGTTTGAATTACCGGATCGACGCCATCTCGCTTTGAACCGTAAAGCCACTTCAACAGCCGTCGCAGTTCCTCGACCTTCCCGGGCGGAACCGGATCCACAATCGGGTCGGATGTTCGGGCTGGGCGATCCATGCCGAGGTAAGTCGTGAACTCCGTGTAGGAAAGCGCCGTGTAGAGATGAGAAAAGCTGAAGGATTTCTTGCTGCGCTCATCCAGATCATATATCCCTGCGTTTTCTGCCTGTTGGATCACGTAGGCGGCCGTGACCATTCGCAGAAGAGTGTCATGCTTGTCCCCCATACGCGAAGCAATATCGGACAACGAAAGACCGCCGGGCTTCACTCGTTCGGTGTCAAGCCAGCGCTGGGCAAATAGGGCCTTGGCATATGCATCCCATGACTGAGGGCCGTTGATATGCTTAAACCCGATGAGGTTCTTCGCCCCGTCCTTGTTCGCGACGCGGTAGACCAAGATGCTTTGAAACGAAGCCAAGACCTCGTCAGCTAGGCTATCCGGTGTCGAAACACCGCATTCTTTCGCAAGAGCTTTATCCCGGAGGCATTTGATCGCTGCGAGGCGGCGGTTGCCCTCCAATACCACCAATCGCTCGTTCGCCGCATAGACGATCATCGGTTCGATGCCGATGTAACCGTTGAAGCCAAGTGATTGGATCAATTCGCCCAAATCGGCGGTACGATTCAATTGGGCAATAATGGCCTGATCTGACGTGTTCTCCGGTTCCTTATCTGGTGTGAAACGCGGATTCTCCCGGTCGAAATCGAGAAGGGCCACCGACACTAGCGTCGGCTTGGAAAGTGGGACGTCATCTTCTAAGGCCATAGCCGGTCTTCCATCATCTTCTATGGGGTTCGGGTCAAATACCAAACCCCGCGCTGCGACGCGCATTTCAAGCGGTTGTCTGCACTTTGCCCCGATGCCAAGTCGATGCCAACAGCAAACTCGCTCTGATCATGGCCTTTGGCCGGTTTCGGTGACCATCGGGCGCTGGCCGGAGTGGAGCATGACGGCCGCCCGCGAACGAGCCAAGGAACTACGCCGCGCCATCGACAAGGGGCAGGATCCTCTGGCGGCAGCCCTTCACCTAACCCATTGATCTCATTGACCGGAATTCACCACCCCACTTCAATTCCGGTCTCCGCCTGTATTCCGCCCCCTGCCCCATGCTCTGCCTTGATAACCGCGCGGGTCTACGCCTGTGTCGGGATGCAAGGAGGCCGGGCACATGGTCAAGCGATTGAAACTGAATGAGAAAGCCCTGCGCGATGCGGAGCCGAAACCGGGCGTCAGCTATCAGGTTTTCGACACTGAGGTGATCGGGTTTGCCGTAAGGGTACAGGCCTCGGGCGCGCGGACGTTCACCATCGACTATCGTCATGCGGGGCGGCAGCGACGGATGAACATTGGCCGCTGGCCCGAGTGGAGCGTGACTGCCGCCCGCGAACGCGCCAAGGAACTGCGCCGCGCTATCGACGAGGGGCACGACCCTTTGGCCGCGAAGGAAGAGTTTCGCGGCGCCCCGCGCGTCAAGGACATGATCGACCGCTACATCGCCGAACATCTTCCGAAATTGGCGAAGAACAACGCCGGAGACCAGACCTCCATGCTGAAGAAGATGGTCGAACCGGCCTGGGGCAACAAGCTGGTGACCGAGATCACCAAGTCTGATGTCGCGAAGTTCCTTGATTTCGTGGCAGAAGGCCGCCCCCGCCCCAGCAAGGCAAAGCCCAACAACCGCGCGCGCAAGCTGCAGGGGCACAAACCCACGCCGATCCGGGCAAACCGCACCGGCGAAGTGCTGCGCAAGATGTTCACGCTGGCCGTGGAATGGGAATGGCGCACTGACAATCCGGCGCAGGGCTTTCACCGGCGTATCGAAGAGGCGCGCGAACGCTTTCTTGGCCCCGACGAACTGGCCCGGATTGCTGCGATCCTCGACAGCGCGGAAGATCAGCGCGCGGCGTCGATCATCCGCATGTGCATGTTGACCGGCGCCCGCGTGGGCGAGGTGCGGACGGCGCGGTTTGAACAGTTCAACCTCGATTATGTCGTCTGGTCAAAACCCGCCTCAACCACCAAGCAGCGCAAGATCCACCGCGTCCCGATCTCGCAGGAGGTCGTGGCCATCGTGCGCCAGCGCCAGTTGGTCGTCCCGAAAGGCAATCCTTGGCTGTTCCCCGGCGAAACCGTCGGCCAGCCGGTGCGGGAAATCCGCCGGTTCTGGTTGAAGGTGCAAAAGGACGCCGACCTGCCCGATCTGCATATCCACGACCTGCGCCACACCTTCGCTTCCCTGCTGGTCAGCGGTGGCGCGTCGCTGGAAATGATCGGCAAGCTGCTCGGCCACAGCCAGATGCAGACCACGCAGCGCTACGCCCACCTGATGGATTCGCCGCTGCGGGCGGGAGTCGACACGGTGGCCAGCCTCTTGCGCCCGCGTCCGCGCCTTGTGCACGACGCCGATCAGGATGATGCGGCACTGCCAAAATCAGCGTGATCATCCGGTCGGTTCTTCGCCGCGCAGCTTGCGCCAAAGTGGGGTAAGCCGCTTGCGGATCGTGCTTTCATCCGGCACCTCGCCCGTCCGCGAACTCTGCACGAACCAGTCCTGCACCAGCGTGATCAGCGCTGATTGGCTCGGGGGCACGCCCTTTTCAAACAGATACCACGTCAACCAGGCGTACATGGACTCCCAGTCATATCGCGCATTGGCCCCCATGTTGTTGGTCGGCCGCCGCAGCAGCTCGCGCTCTTCTTCGAATTGTTGCAACGGCCCTGCTGCCAGCAGCAGGTCGGACGACCGGATGGGCAGACCATCGGGCGGTTCGGTCACGTTCAGCCAGGTTGCACTTCCCAAGGGCTTGACCCGCTTCAACCGGCCGTGCTCATCGCTCGGCCCGAACCTGCGGAACATTGGCATCAGTTCCGCAATCGGAACCTCGACCATGCCTGCAACACACTCATCCCCGCAGCTTACTGGCGGAATCCCCGCCAGAACCTGCAAATGCCCCGCCGCCGCCCAGCCTGCGATATCGGCCGCAGGGCACCCCCATCGCGCAGAAATCTCGTAGATCGAATAGAATGCGACAGGCGGCAAAGGCATCTCCAAACTCCAATCAAACATGAGGCATCCGGCGGCCAAAAGCCGTCAGAAGCGGGTTACAAGCCCGCAGTGCCAAGCACGCGGGCGAGAATCAGTGCGGAGCATGCCGTCGTGGAAAACCGCCTGTAAGCCAGAGCCCCACCTCGTTGGATGAAGGCACCTGACGCCTGTTTTTTCGATTCTTATTTGACTGCTCTGGGTCAGATTACGCAGCCAGAGGGTGAGTCGGCAACATCATTCCCGTGAGCTTCTGCCCGCGCGAAGCGGGTTTCTGTGGACATCTTCGAACGCCGCCGGAACCCGCCCGGAAACGGCTATTCCGGCCATTCCACCCCGCGCAAAACCGGCGAAACACCCCCGAACGCCGGTCAAAGTCGCCTGCCATGACACGACGTTCGCAGCACCCTGCGATCAACGGCGCATTCAGCCATTTCCGAGAGGCCGCAAGGCCGACGTTCCGGCCCGCCGACAGCAGCGGTGGCAAGAAACCTCAATAAAACAAGGGGTGGAATTGAGGTGGATGTTTCAATTCCACCCTCCGCCTGTATTCCACCCCTCGCGATCTGCTTCCCTCGCCCTGCCCCCGTCAGGGGGTGTTGGGCAAAACGGAGCAGGCAATGACACAACAAAAACCGGAGGCGGAACATGAACCGCTGAACCTTCTGGCCGACTGGATCAGCCGGGACCAGTTGGCGCAGGAATTGGGCCTCACATCCGACACGCTCTCCCGTTGGGAGGCGCGGCGCATGGGGCCACCCTGCACACGCATAGGACGAAAGACGTTTTACCGGCGCGCATCGGTCCAGGACTGGATCCGCGCGCAAGAACAGGTGCACCCAGTGCGCAAACCACGGGGGCGGTCATGAACCTGCCCGACCGCCGTCCGACCAACTGGCCTGCTGATCGCCTGGCCGAAGCCCGCACCGTCATCGCTGATGTCGCCCACCACAGCGACCACCTGATCCGGCTCGCCTGCAATGTCCTCGTCGCTCACGGCGTGACTGCAGCCGAACGGAAGGACGCACGCGTCTTGCTTATGGTGGTCGATGCACGACAACCGGTCCGCCAAGCCCAGCGCCGGGATCAGCACGAAGGGGCGGCCCGATGACCCGCCACCATACCCCCGAGGCCGATCTGCAGCGCGCGGTCGTCCAGGCGCTGCGCGTCGCCCTGCCCCGCACGGCCATCATCCATCACTGCGCCAACGAGGTCACCGAACCCGGTCCCCATGGCGCAAAGCGTCAGGCCATTCTGGTCGGCATGGGCGTGCATGCAGGTTTTGCCGATCTGATGGTGATCTGCGATGCGCGCGTCCTGTTTCTGGAACTGAAGGCACCCAAGGGTCGATTGCGCCCCGACCAGGAGGCGTTCCGCGATGCCGTGCTGGCACAGGGTTTCGGCTGGGCGCTGGTCCGCAGTCTTGACGACTCGCTGGGCGCTTTGGCCGATCATGGCTTCACCAGCCGTGTCCGCCCGGCGCGGAGGGCGGCACCATGAGCCACAAGGCAACTGTCTGGGCCATCCAGCAACGTGGGCTGAAGCCCGCCACCAAGATCGTGCTCTGGTTCCTCTGCGACCGGCACAACCCGGATTTCGGCTGCTTCCCAACGCAGGCGCGCCTCGCTGACGATGCGGAAATGTCGATCTCGTCCCTCAACGAACACCTCGCCCGGCTGGAAGAATTGCGGCTGATCCACCGCGTCCGTGTCCATGATCCGCGCACCCACAAGCGCCAGGCCACACGCTACATCCTGGGGTTCGAGGATGGATTTCCACAAGTGCCAACTCCGGAAACCGGAGATGGCTTTGAAGGAACGGACGAGGAACAAGACTGCGACCCAACTCCGGATTCCGGACATGGAGCCATCTCCGGATTTCCGGCAAAGCCATCTCCGGATTTTGCCCAAAGCCATCTCCGGAATCCGGAGACTAACCTTGTAAGAGAACCCCTAAGTAAACCTGTAAAGGAGGAGGAGGGCGCGCAAGCCTGCGCGGCGATCTCTGATCAGTTTTTCGGGGAAATGCTGGCAGCGCTGGGCCTCGATGCCACCGCCCTGCCCGGCTGGTGGCAAGGCTGGCCGCCGCGGCTGCATGTCCAGCGCTGGTGCGACGAGCTGGGACTGACCGAGGCGGAAATCGTCACGGTGGCCGAGGCGTCCCGCCAAGAGCACCCCGAACCGCCCGATGGGCCGAAGGCGCTGGACCGCGCCATGCAGCGCGCCGCCCAGCGCAAGGTCGAAGCTGCCGGGCAGAAACGTCGCAAGCGCAAATCCGAACCGGCACCGGCGGCAAAGGCAATCACTGACTTGCCCGCCTTCTACGCCAAGATCGTCAACGCGGACGGATACCTGCCGGTCAGCGCGATCAGTAATACCATGCGCGATGCCATGCTTGGCCGAGGCCTCGTGACACCGGAACGCTTGCGTGAACGGGGGATCCGGTGAATGGCATGGCGTCACGTCCCCGGCACGGATTGTCCCTCTGCGCAGGCGGCGGAGGCTTGGATCTGGGCCTCATGCTCGCCGAACCCGGTTTCCACACCCGCGCCTTCGTCGAGTGGGAGGACTGGCCCCGCGCCGTCCTCATCGCCGCCCAGCGCGCAGGCTACTTCGCCGCGGCCCCGATCTGGGATGATCTGCGCAGCTTCGATGCTAGCCCCTTCCGCGGTGCCTTCGACATCATCCTCGCCGGATATCCCTGCCAGCCCTTCAGCGCCGCCGGAAAGCGTGCCGGGTCCGACGATCCCCGCCACCTCTGGCCAGACGTCGCCCGGGTTGTCGGGGAATGTGCCCCGGAATGGGTCTTCCTCGAAAACGTCCCTGGCCACGTCACCCTCGGCCTTGAATCCGTCCTGCGAGAGCTTTGGGGATTGGGCTACACGCCTGCGGCGGGCCTGTTCTCGGCGGCAGAAGTCGGCGCGCCGCACCAGCGGCTTCGCATCTTCATCCTGGCCCACACCGATGAGCCTGCATCCCGGCACCGCCAGCTACAACCCGGCCGGGAACAGCGATTTTACCCGCAAGGCGGAGGCGCTAGCGCTGGGCATCACCAACTGGTCGACGCCCAAGGCGACCGATGGTGCGAAGGGTGGTCCGGGCCAGAGCTATGGTTCGGGAGGGACACCGCCCCTTCCCGCGCAGGCGGCGCAATGGCCAACCCCGGCGGCACAGAACTGGAAGGGATCCAGCGAAGCCAGCGTCACACGGGTAGACGGCAAATCCCGGATGGATATCCTGCACTATCGGGCAGAGCAGGGCTTCACCCGCCCGGCCCCGGCGATCACGATGGATGGCGCGCGGTCCTCGCCACACGCCCCGATCTCGCGCCCGCTTTGGGCTTCGATGATTGCCTCGCATGGGCACGTCGTCTCGCGGCGGATCCTGAAGGGCCGATCGCGGCGGCGGCTGAACCCGCTCTTCGTCGGATGGCTGATGGGCTGGCCCATCGGGCACGCGCTCTGCGCCTGCTCGGCAACGGAGTTCATCCATTGGCAGCAGCACATGCGTGGCGCTCTCTCGCAGCTGCCCATGGCCTCGGGCCCGTGGATCTGGCGGCCGACGGACCAGGCCCAGCGCCCAGCGCAAATGTCCCTGTTTGAGGGGATGCAGCCGTGAGCATCCAACGACAGATCGGCCGAACCGGCGGCACCAAGGTCAAGCGCGCGCTGGGCGTCCAGGCGGCGCTGGAATGGGCATTCCGGGTGGAACAAGCGCAGCTGGAACTGCCGCCGCCAAAGGACGTGATCGAGGAAGGCTTCGGCTTTGGCCTCGAATACGTCCTGCTGCAACGCGCCATGCTTGGCTGCAAAGTGGACGGCGGCCAACACAAAATGGGCAGCTACACCCACCCGGACGCCGAGGTGATCGCCGCCACCGTCGCAGGCATTCCCCAAAGCCTCGGCGGCATTCGCATGGCGATCCAGGTGGCCGAACTGGCACGTGCAAGCATGACCCCAGACTGGATGCCTGGCGTCGTCCCACGCTGCGTGCCGATGGAAACCAAGAACAACCAGCATGGGGAGCGGGCAACAACCATCGTCGTCGGCACCGAACGAGTGAAAACGCGCGGCAAGTGGCGCACGGTCGAGGTGCTGGCATGCCCGGTCACCTGGCGGCCACATCCGGAACAGATCGCCTCCGCGCGACGCGCCTATGAGGATTGGTGGCAGGCGCTGGACTGGATGCGGGATGGGCTGCTTTCAGGCGGGATGCTGCGGGAAATCGAGGTGACAGGGGCGATGCCGAAGGCGCAACCGTGGCAGACGCGCGGCGGCCACTGACCGCCGCGCATTCTCATTTGATGACTTTGTCGATGAAACCCAGCGTGTTGGCGTTCTCTAGCAGGGTTCTCACCTTGCTCCGATCCAACCCGGAAGGAACCTCGGCGTCGATTTCCAGGCGCAATGTCACTTCGCTGCCAGGCAAAGTGGTAAGCTGTTCAACAATCGCTTCAACGATCTGGCGCATTTCATGCGCTGGTCGATCCGCTGAAATCATGACGGTGCCGATGAACCGGGTCGGATCACGCTCGACCGGCTGGACCACTGCTGGTCCCGGTCGCAAGCCTGTCCCCTCCGGAGACGGGACGGGAGACGTCGGCACGTCAGGTACCACCACCGGCTGGGCTTTAATCAGATGCTGTTCGGCGACCTCCGGCTTCACTATGACGCTGTCGGAATCAATCACGACCGGTGCATTGGCCGCGTTCTGAACTGCCAAGCCGATGTATCGCTCGCTCTTTTCATCCCAACGTTCGGCGTAAGCAAATGGGCCGGGCACCATGGCGCCGACCGAGGCGCGGACTGCTTTGACTAGGACATTTCTGTCCTTGACCCTTGGCAAATAGATGTACCGGTTCAGGTATTCCCATAGATCCTTCAGCGACAAGTGACCCTTGCCGTTCCAGATGTATTTCTGCAGTTCGCGATCCAGCCGCGCTGGGCCAAGTTCGGGAAGCAGCCCTTCGTCACTGGCCAGCTTCTTGCTGGCACGTGACAGAAGGCCGTCCTGTGCAGGTACTTTCGCCGCGATCCATTCGACATCAGCCTGTGCACTTTCCTGCATCGGATAGAGCAGATAGCACCAGGTTTCCTTGAGACGGGTTTTGACCGTCTCATTGGCCTCGGCCACCTTCGCCTTAGCTAGGGCGCTGTCACGCTGCGTCAGGTTCAGCCGGTCCGTGTCTTTGACGATGCCAGACCAAGCCAGCGCAGACCGCATGGCCTCTTTCAGGTTGTCGAGTTGCCTTCCCTCCGCGGCAAGGAAAACCAGCATGTTGCGATAGACGCGCGGCGTCGATCCACGCTGAAGCAGGATGTCTTTAGCCTCCGTCATTGCCTCCGATGTGTCGCGACCGGTGTGCGGATGCGCAACGCCCAGAATGACGGCCCTGACACCGCCTGGTTCGTCCGGCACATCAGCCGAGCTGCTGGGCGAGACCTGGACCGTGTCGAAGTGCCCGCGATCCCCAAGCCCGTTGATGTAGGTCGCCAGTGATTTATCGATTTCGAGCAGGACAAGAGGTTCTTCGATCTGGCCAGCCCGGTCGGCCGCCAACCGGTTCAAGCTGGCGGACATCGAATACCAGTAGCGGCCAAGGTCGCCGTGCATGAAGCGCGCATTGTTGGCCAGACGCCGCAGCGCGTCACCGAAGATGGCCGGGCGCTCACCCGGCTGGACGACGCCAAGATTGATCTGCCGATCATCGAGGCCCTTGTTGTCCTGCTGGTAAGTTGGGGCGGTGCCCATGAATATCGCCCGCGCAACACGACGTGTGGCCGAGTATCGGTTCAGGTTCGGCGCAGACTGGTCGATCTTGTAGGGGGTTGAACTGGAGCCATCCACGTCGCCCGCGATGATCGACTGCCACGCAACGTCGAGGTAGTGCAGCAGTTCCGGCTCAACACGCGCCGAACTGATCGACACGCTGCCCGGCATGATCATTACCGACGGGTCATTGTTCATCCACAGTTCGTGGATCACCTGCGCCATCAGACGCAGCACGCCACGAGTCCGCTGGAATTTCTCCAGTGATCCCCAGCTGGTATAGAGCTGATCGAACAACTCGGGGTGGATCGGATAAGCCTTTTCCAGCTTGCGCCGATAATCCTCGTCCGCGCAGCCTTGCGGAAACTCGTTCGAGTTCTCGCGGTACATTTTCGCGAACTGCTTCAGCGTGTTGTCGCGATGGTGGAACCTGTCGCCGGGGATCTGCTTGAACAGACGGCGGCGCACGATCTCATAGCTTTCTTCCTGCGACGCGGGGCGCCAGCCAGTTTCCACGCGGCTGAAGGTCTGCTTCAAACGCGCCAGCGCCTCCTGACCACCCTCGCCGCCGACCTCGATCTGCGACGCGGGCAACGATGCCACCAGCAGCGTACCGGGGCTCGCCTTGACCGCTTCAGTGAGGGATTGCACGAACGACAGGTTGGAATCGAACGACCCTGACGCCAGCCCTTCGATCCGGTAAATCTGCCGCAGGTAGGCGACCCATTCATCGATCAGGATCAGGCTGGGTGCGCATTTCTTGAACAGCGCTTCCAGCAAGTTTGACCCTGGTGCGATGCCGCTTGCATCATTCTCGGCAACCATCGCAAAGGCCTCGGCCCCGCCAAGCTGCCACGCCAATTCGCCCCAGGTGGTGCGGATCTTCTGGCCGCCCTCGACCGTCAGGATGTCCTGTGGCCCGCGCGACGTGCCGACCAAGACGGCACGGTTGATCTTCTGCGGCACTGTCAGGCCGTCACGTTCGAACAGCTGATCCAGCCCCGGCAAATCCTGCACCGGCGTGCCGCCAGCCATATGGTACAGCGCCAACATGGAATGGGTCTTGCCGCCGCCGAAGTTGGTCTGCAATTCCACCACCGGATCACCACCAGCCGCTGACAGCCGCTTGGCAGCACCGGTCAGCAACGTGCTCAGGCCATCCGTCAGATAGGTCCGCGCGAAAAACTCGGTTGGATTGCTGTATTCCGATGGCGCGCTTCCGTTGTGCACCTTGGCAAGGTCGGCCGCGAACTCGGCCTGCTGAAACTCGCCGGTCGCCACGTCCTGGTGCGGCTCGACCACCTCGCGCCACGGCAGCAACCCGGCCACCGTGTCGACCATGATCTCCGACCGCGTCGTCTTCTTCCGCTCTTCGTTCCGCTGCAGCTCGGCAAACTTCGTGCGCAGGATCGTGTCGCGCATCGCGCCGATCTCTTCCGCCGCCTTGCCTGCACTCACCGCCTCCAGCAGCCGCCGCATGCTGTCCAGCGCCCGCTCGGCGTCGTCATAGGTGAACTTGCCGTCATGGGCCAACGTGTTGCGCACATCGATCAGCTCGTTCACCATCGAACGGTGCGACCGGTCCAGCACATTGCGGAACGCCTCGTTCCACATCCGCTCCATGATCTTCAGCAGCTTCTGCGTATCCAGCGTGAACTTGCCGTTCCCCTCCGGCCGCCATTCCGGAAAGCGCGAGATCACCTCTTGCGGCCATCCCTTTCCCATCCCGGCCTCAAGCGAGCGCAGAACGAACGGGTGCAGCCCGTTTTGCATGTGTTCCATGCCCTCGAAAACATACTGACGCGTGCTCTTTGCCATGCTCGAATACCCTTAGACTTCAAATCTCATCTGCCCGCTGCGGTTGGTCAGCGGGGCCACGGCGGCTTCACGGGTCAGGTCGGACCAGTCGGCGATCAGCGCGTTGTAGGCGGTGGCCTCTTTCGCGTCCTGCCGTTTGTTGGCGCAAAGGTCATACAGGATGTACGCCAGATCCTTCACCGCCTCGGCCTTGTCGCTGCCGAACTTCTTCAGCATCACCGCCGTCTCATAGCCGATCCCGTGCTTTTCGTGCAGCCGCACCAGATGCTGGCAACATTCCCACACGGTCAGATGGCTATCGGCGTCAGGCTCCCATTCCACATCCAGCTCGTCACGGCGCAGGATGCGCACCTTGCCCGCCTGGCTCTCCACGATCCCTGCGTGCTTCACGCTTTCGACCGAGATGCCGCGCGCGGTGGCGATGTTGTTGGCGGTGCCGTAGTCGCCCTGCTTCAGGCCGTTCTGTTCGAACCAGGTGATCGCAAAGCGGGTGTCGGCATCGAACTCGCCCTGAATACCGCCAAGGTATTCGTCCAGCTCGCGGTTAATCAGTTGCAGCGCGGCCTTCACGCTCATCGGGCTGTCGTCGGATTCCAGCACGGCACGATAGCGCGAGAATACGCCCATGCCGGGGCCGATGGCCGATTGCGGCATGTCGGCCGGGGCGATGCTGGCGGCCTGAAGCTCCTTGATCGCCGAGGGCAGTTCGCGCTTCAGCGCCCGGATGAACTCGGCTCGGGTGATGGTTTCGGCGCTGGCTTCCTTCTTGCGACAGACGAGGACGACCGAGTTGGCGAGGGCGTTGGTGCCCGAGGCAATCATGCGGTTCGCCATCTCGGTTCGCATAGGCCAAGTCCCAACGACAGCGTAACCCGCCTCAACTATCGCCTGTAAGAACGTTGCCCAACCAGTTGAGCTAATTCCCTCTTGCTTAACTTCACTTTGCTTGAAAGCGTAATAGATCGTAATCGGGAAATGCGCCTCATCCTGAGACGCGATATTCGCAATAGTCTTCCGCATCCCATCAAGAAAGAAACCTTCAGCTGCATCCTTTCCGCCATGGCGATATGGCGTCGCCACCAACTCTTCGGCCTTCGGCGTTGAAAGCAATCCGAACAAATCGGGATACACGTCCCGGAGTGATGGCTTCATCCAACAAAAGAAGAAGTCTGACAGATCTGCATATCCAATATTGTCATAGTATGGAGGATCGGTTGAAACCACCTTTCCCTTAGAAAAGCTTTGGCTTTGCGCATCGGCTTGGCTTATTGAGCCCAATTGCCCAGAGGGCAAGTATCGGATTGCCGGCACAACCCATGTCAACGAGCTGGTGAAACCTCCGCCTGAATCGCTGAAAATGTTGCCTTCACCAAAATCCCAAGTCATAGCGACTGACTGGCGAGAGAACAGATTTCTGATGCCTGCAGTCCGAGCTGAGCCGCCAGTTGAAGATTTCGTGCCAACGGGGCCTGCATCCCATCTGCAAAGCGTATTGGAAAGATCGGATATCTTATCGAGGCAAAACCGCAAGTAAACGCTGACCGCTTCAGCATATGCTTTCGGTCCAACCCCTCCCCTATGCAGCGGATTTGGATCAGGTTGTAGACCTTCGGAAATGGCATCGACTTCGATCTTTGCCCGCACTTCTCTA
>DIUL01000137.1 GCA_002422345.1 Acetobacteraceae bacterium UBA6159 | reverse complement strand
AGCGGCCGCGCGTGGAAAGCTGCATGTCTATTCAGCGACGGACTGGTGCGGCCGGCTCGGCGCGCGCGACTCGGGGTTGGTGATACGCGCCACCCTTGCCTCAAGCTCCGCGAGTTCGGCGCGCATGCCTTCAAGATCGCGCAGCAGCGGGTCGAGTGCGTCCTCGCACGGCATGCCATAGGGATCAAAGGGCGCCTCCCGCCGCGGCAGGGTGCGGTCGACCGGGCGGGGATGCCGACCACGGTTGTATCGGCGGGCACCGGATCGACGACGACGGCGTTGGAGCCGATGCGCGCGTTGTCGCCCACGGTGAAGGGGCCGAGCACCTTGGCGCCGGCGCCGATGATGACATTGTTGCCGATGGTGGGATGGCGCTTTCCGCCCATGGAGCGTGCGGCGCCGAGGGTCACCTGGTGATAGAAGTAGCAGTCGTCACCAACCTCGGCGGTTTCGCCGATGACAACCCCCATGCCGTGGTCGATCACGAGGCGTCGGCCGAGTTTGGCGGCCGGATGGATCTCGATGCCAGTCAACCAGCGGGCGAAATGTGAAGACAGTCGACCCAATACATACAGTCTTCTGTTCCACAATGCATGTGATACTCTATGCCACACTACAGCATGCAACCCAGGGTAGCATAACACGACTTCCAGCGAGGACCGGGCGGCGGGATCGCGCTCCCGGTATGTGCGGATCGTCTCCCGTAGGAACATGAAAGCCATGCGACATTTCCATTATGAAAATTCGGTAAACATGCCCTATAGTCCGGTCTGCCTTGGGGCGGGTCACCCGGCTCCAGGTCCAGTCAACAGGGGAAACCCGCTCATTGGACAGGAGGAAGCGCCAACCCCGCGGTTCAGCAGGTCATGGTGAAAGGTTATAATTCTTGACTCCCGGAGTCAAGATTGGCCATGAACCGGCCAGAGCCACCAAGACAGGGGATCGCCTTCCTATCCAGCGAACGGTTGAGCTGCCCGTGAAACACGGGTCATGAGAAACAGGGGACGGCAGGCGGGGCAAGGTCAGGAGGGCCTTTGTCGGTGTCTGTCGAGCGCGACAGGAAACAGGTTTCGGATTGCCATGCCCGAGGTGATGTTTGCCGGCCCAGACGGCCGGCTAGAAGGTCGCTACCACCACTCGAAGGAGTCAGGCGCACCCGTTGCTCTGATCCTTCACCCCCACCCATTGCACGGTGGGACTATGAACAACCGGATCACCTACAGCATGTATCAGGCGTTTCAGCGCCTGGGCTGTTCGGTGATGCGGTTCAACTTCCGCGGCGTCGGTCGCAGCCAGGGTCGCTATGATGGCGGCATTGGGGAGATCGGCGATGCCGCCGCCGCGTTGGACTGGATGCAGGCTGTCAACCCGAACCACGGCGGTCTTTGGATCGGCGGGTACTCTTTTGGCGCGTTCATCGGCATGCAACTGCTGATGCGCCGTCCGGAGATTTCGGGCTGGGTCAGCGTTGCTCCGCCAGCGAACCACTACGATTTCGGCTTCCTCGCCCCGTGCCCGTGCGGCGGTCTCATGCTGCATGGGGATGCGGATGAGCTGGTGCCGGAACCGGCGGTGCGGAAGCTGGTCGACAAGCTCAACACCCAGAAGGGTGTGCATGTCGACTATCGTGTGTTCGGCGGTGCCGACCATGTCTTCGCGCAGCAGGCCGATCAGGTGGCCGATGCGATCGAGGATCATTGTGGCGGCGCGATTTCGCGCCGGCAGATGGCACTCGCCGCCGACTGAAAATTCGGGCTTCGGCCCGGATCGGCGACAGAACGGAAAAAGGCCGGGGTTCGCCCCGGCCTTTTCTGTTTCAGCGCTTCACCAGCGCCGGGTCGCTGTCCCAGGGCCCGTGGAACAGACCGCGATTCACCACGTCATCGGAAAACACCTGCTCCTGCCGCGGCCATTCGGCGCGGGGCTGTTCGTACGACACCTCCAGCCCGTTCCCATCCGGATCGCGGAAGTAGATACCCAGCGAAATGCCGTGATCGACGATCGCGTCGATCGTCACGTCGTTTGATTTCAGACGTTCGTATGCAACTGCCAGGTCATCGAGGCTCTCCACCATCCAGGCCATGTGGTTCAGTCCGACCTGGCCCCGCATCGGGCCGGCCGCGCCGTCACCCACCTGCATCAGCGCAACCTCGTGCGACATCTCCTTGTCGGCCGACATGAACGCCGCTCGGCCGGGCCGGTAGTGATAGGTGTGCAGCCCCAGGACCCGCGCGTACCAGTCGCGGGACCGTTCGGCGTTGCGGACATGGATGTTCACGTGTCCCAGGCGCATCGGTTTGCACTCCCTAAGGTTGCGTGTCGTCGCGGGCGAGGAAATCCAGCACCCGGTCCATCGTCTCCCGCTTGGGGTAGATCGAGCCCAGCGCCCGCGCGCGGGTCAGCGGATCGCTGGCGAAGAACCGCTCATACAGCACCTGCCGGCTGCCGAAGGACGAGCAGGCGATGTCCCAGGCCAGGTGGAACAGCTTCACCCGGTCGCGCGCGTTGGATTTGTCCGTCGCGAGATACGATTCGATATGGGGGCCAAGCGGCGTTTTGAAATCCGCCTCGGTCGGCAGGATCATCAGGCTGGAGGAGCCAAGCAGTTGCAGGATCTCCACCATCCGCGGATAGGCAGTCATGAACAGGTTGCGGGTCGTCTCGGCGGGCAGGGAGGCCGGGCACATCACGCCCCATTCATCGAGCTTCGCATCCGCCTCGGCCGCGCGCATGCAGGCCTTCATCAGTTCCGTGTACATGATCAGCTCGCCGATCCGCTCATCGGAATGCGGCAGATGGGAACTACCCAGGGTTTCCGTGACCAGCAGGGCAACACCCAGCACCAGTTCGCACTTGGCCAGGTTCTTCGCGGCCCCCTGGTGGGAGGTATGGGCGGAGGAATGCGTGACCGGGGCGGTGTTGTTCAGCATCGCCACGTCGCCGTAGACAAACACGCGCTCCCAAGGGACCAGCACGTCGTCGAAGAAGACGATGCTGTCCATCTCCTCGAATCGGGACCCCAGCGGGTGGTCGAAGTGTGATCGGCCATAGTCGAAGGTGTCGCGGCACAGGAACCGCAGGCCGGGCGTAGCGCAGGGCAAGGCGAAGTTCAGCGCGAAGGGGCTGTGCGCGTCGCGGTGCTGGGCGAGGCGGGGGGAATAGACCGCGATCTCATCCGCCAGCGGCCCCAGGGTCGCCAGCACGCGGGCGCCGCGGACGGTGATGCCAGCCGAACTCTCCTTTACCACCTGAAGGGCGGTGCCCTCCTGGAGGTTGAACATCCCGCTCACGTCACGGGACCGTTGCAGGTTGATCAAAGAGTGCGTCAGGACCAGGTCGTTCTCGCTGATATATTCGTAATACCGGCGCATGTTGGCGCCGTACTCCGGCTTGCTCCGGCCGAAATAATCGGCGGCCGCGCTCCAGGCGGAGAACGTCACGTTCATGAAATCGGGGGACCGGCCCATCATCCCACAGGTCGTACGTGCCCAGGTCAGCATCATGGCCCTGCGCGCTTCTAACTCGGCGTGCGTGCGGGGGATGATGAAGGACATGCCCAGCCGGTCGCCGGATTTCGGCGACACGAAGGTCATCGCGGCGCGGTTCGCCGGGTCGGATTGCTGGTCGTAGAGTGAGGCGATGGCGCGGGCGCCGTTCGCGAGGCCAGGGTGGGTCGTGACATCGGCGACGCGTTCGCCGGCCATCCAGACCTCGGCCGGGTGGTCCCTGAGTCCCTGAAGGTATTGCCGCCCCGTGCGCGCCGCCATGTCGTTTCCTCCGGCTCCTGGTCTTGCCAGGCTGTTTGCTTCGGAGGCGATGGTGTCCCGGCGGGGCGGTCGGGATCAAGCGGGGGGCGTACATGAAACGGGCGGAGACGTTTCCGTCTCCGCCCGTTCGGGGATGGAAAGGTCTAGCTCACGGCGTCGTAGGGAAGCCGCTTGATCCGATCCATGTTCAGCCCCTCGATCCGCATCAGGCGGGTGGACGCCTTGCGCTCGGGGGAATGCAGGACGCCGACGTCATACAGATACGCGTCGCCGGGCCGCATCACGTAGTCGTGGTTGTACTTGGCCTTGCCGGGCGTGCCCTCGGACGGGCGGGCCACGCAATCCCACGCGGTCATGATCGTTTCGCCGGCGGCCTGGCCATAGATTGCCCAGGACGGGCCGTGATCATGCGGCTTGCTGCCCTTGGCGCCGTTATAGCCGTGGGCGAGGATGGTGAAGCCGAACTCCGGATCCTCATACAGGACCTTCCGCTCCGGCGTGCCTTCCGGGATGTAGGTGCTGACGAATTGCGGATCGGCGAGCGCCTGCTTCAGCATCGAGCAGACCTTCTCGCGCCCCGGGGTGCCGGGGTTGTTCTTGATCGCGTCGTGGCAGTCCGCCGCAAATTTTTCCAGGGTTATGGTCATTGGCATTGCCCTCCTTCTCCTAGCGACGATAAGGGTAACAAGTCGCGCGGTCCAGTCTGATCCCCAGATGCCGCCCCAGCGCCTCGATCGCATCGGCATGATCGGGGTAGGGATCGGCGTTCCCTGGTCCGACAACGATGCAGGCGCCGGTGGTCTGGCCTTTCGGGGGCACCATCGCGGTCACCAGCGCCCGACCGTCCTGGTCGCGCAGGGTCACGAACCGGGGCATGGCGCGCTGGATATGGGCGGCCTTGCCAATGTCCTGCTCGATATAGACGGAGGTCGTGGGCTGGTAGTTTGCCTCGGCCTTTTCCCATTCGCGGCGATAATGCTTCTCGACCGCGTGGCCCATGGCCTCTGACTCGGCGGTGGCCTCTCCCTCATGCACCAGCCGGAACCAGGTCCGGTCGCCGGGGGCGTCGCAGACATATTCCATGCGTGTCTCCGGTGGCTTGGACGGTGTTGCGGGCCAGCTTAGAGTGCGTCCGACCTGACGGTAAAGGGGAACGACGTGGCGGGCCAAGACGGGGATACGTTCGACTATATCATCGTAGGCGCGGGGGCGGCCGGATCGGTGCTTGCGAACCGGCTGACCGAGGAAGGCACCGCCACCGTCTGCGTCCTGGAGAGCGGGCCGCCCGACCGGCATCCCTACATCCATATCCCCGCCGGCTTCATCAAGATGCTGTTCAACCCGACCTACACCTGGCAGTTCCAGACGGAACCAGGGGAGGGCACCAACGGCCGTCGCATCCCCACCACGCAGGGCCGCACGCTGGGCGGATCAAGCTCCATCAACGGGATGATCTACAACCGCGGCCAGCGGGCGGACTTCGACCATTGGGCGCAGCGCGGCAACCGCGGCTGGGGCTATACTGACGTCCTGCCCTATATCAAGCGCACCGAACAGCGCATCGGCATCGCGGATGACCGGATCCACGGGCGGGAGGGCAATCTTCCCGTCACAGACAATGACTGGATCCATCCGGTCAATGAGGCGTTCATCGCCGGCGCGCAGGCACTCGGGCTGCCCCGCTGCGTCGACTACAACAGCGGCGACCGGCAGGAAGGCGTCGGCTACTTCCAGCGGCTGATCAACCGGGGCTTCCGGCACTCCGCCGCCCGCGTCTTCCTGCATCCCGCGCGTGCGACAGGGCGGCTCGATGTGCGGACCGATGCCCGCGCCGCGAAAGTGCTGTTCGAGGGCACGCGGGCGGTCGGCGTCGAATACGTCGATGACCGCGACCGCAAGACCCGCACCCGCATTTTCGCTCGGCGGGAGGTCATCCTCTCCTCCGGCACCGCCAACACGGCGCGGTTGTTGCAGATGTCGGGGATCGGTCCGGCGTGGCTGCTGGGGGAACTCGGCGTGCCGGTGATCGCCGACCTGCCGGTCGGGGAGAATTTCCGCGATCATTATGCCGCCCGCATCGTCGCCCGGGTCAAGAATGTCCGCACGATCAATGAAATGGCGACCGGCTTTGGCCTGGCCGGACAGGTGGTGCGGTGGATGATGGGCAAGCCCTCAATCCTGGCGGTCAGCCCGTCCATCGTTCACTGGTTCTGGAAATCCGACGAAGCGATGGGCCAGCCCGACCTGCAAGGCGTGTTTAGCCCCGCCAGCTATCGGCAGGGATTCGTTGGATTGCTGGATAACTTCCCGGGCATGACCTGCGGCGTCTGGCAGCATCGGCCCGAGAGCGTGGGCTACGTCCGCGCCCGCTCCACCGACCCGTTCGTCGATCCGATCATCCAGCCGAACTACCTGAAGGACCCGATGGACCGGCAGGTGCTGGCGAAGGGCATGCGCCTCGCGCGGAACCTGCTGCATACGGACGCGCTGAAACCCTTCTTCGACCGGGACGAACTGCCGCCCGGCGGCGACGTGTCCGACGACGAGTGGCTGGATTACGCGCGTCAATACGGATCAACCTGCTACCACCTGATCGGCACGGCTCGCATGGGACCGGCGAGCGACAAGACGTCGGTCGTGGACGACGAGCTGCGGGTGCATGGCATTCAGGGCCTGCGCTGCGTGGATGCCTCGATCATGCCCAACATGCCGTCGGCGAACACGTACAGCTCAACGATGATGATCGCCGAAAAAGCCTCCGACATGATCCGCGGTCGAGCGCCTCTGGCACCGGTGGAGGGCGTGCCGGCGACGGTGTAGCGGGGCTTTGCCCCGGACCCCCAGCCCTTCCTCACCCCCCCTCCACCACCCGGTCCGCCGGGAACAGCAGCCGGATCGTGGTGCCTTTGCCCGGGGTGCTTTCCACCGCGACGCTGCCCCCGTGCAGGGTCATCAGTTTGTGGGAGATCGCCAGTCCCAGCCCAGGCCCGCCATGGGCTCGGCTCAGCGATGGGTTCGACTGGTAGAACGGCTCGAACAACCGGGCCAGTTCGGCGCTGTCGATGCCGATGCCGGTGTCGGTGATCCGCACGCCCAGCCCTCCATCGGCCAGCCGTTCCATGCTGACCGAGACATTGCCGCCCGCCGGCGTGAACTTCACCGCGTTGTTCACCACGTGCCGCATGATCTGCCCGAAGGCGCGGCCGTCGCAGGTCAGCACCGCCTCGAACCCCGGGTCCTGGTATTCGACGGCGACCTCTTTCTGGGCGGCGGCCGCCCGCGTTTCATGGACCGTTGCCTCCAGGATGGGGCCGACCCGGACGTTGTCGCGCCGCAGGTGGTAAAGCCCGTCTTCCAGCTTGGACAGGTCCAGGATCGCGTTGATCGTGGCCAGCAGGTCCTGGCCGCTGGCCTGGATATCGCGGGCATAATCGGCCAGCGGCGGCGTGGTGGAAGCGACCGGGTGGCGGACGATCAGGTCCGAGAAGCCGATGATTACGTTCAGCGGAGTCCGCAGTTCGTGGCTCATGTTCGCCAGGAATTCCGCGCGCGCGACGACGGCGGCCTCGGCTCGTTCCTTGGCCTGCCGCAGGGCTTCCGCCGCTTCCATGTCGCGGGTGATGTCGCGCCCGACGCCGCGATAGCCTTGGAAGGTGCCGTCCGCCCCGAAGATCGGCTTTCCGCTGATCGAGACATAATGGCGTACCCCATCATGACCGATGCGCGGATAGCGGAAGTCACGAAACGGCAGCCGAGCCGCCAGGTCGGCCTCGTGGACGGTCCAGAGCGGGCCGGTCGGGTCGATGATCCCGGACTGCTCCCGCCGCGTGCGGCCGAAGTTCGACGTGTCGCCGACCAGCCTGGTGCTGGGGACCGGGGTCGCGATCGGCACGAAGCGCAGGTTGGCGTCCTGTTCCCAGAACCAGTCGGACGCGAGGGACGCGAAGTCGTTCAACCGCCGCGCATTCTCGACCGCTTCGGCACCCACGGTCCGCAGCATCCCGAGTTGTTCGTCCTGCATGCGGAACTGACGGCGGATCAGGAAAAGGAACAGCACCGTCGCCAGGATCACGACCACCTGGCCAGCCACGATCAGGCGCATCTGCTGGCGCCAGGTGGCCAGCACGTCGTCCACCTCCCGCGCGATGTCGAGCACGAGGGACATGCCCGGCACCGGATGGGTGGAGGCGATGGCCGGCGTCCCGGTCAGGAAATGGGTGCCGCGATAGATGCGTCCATCCGGCGCGCTGGACACGGCATGCCAGACCGACCCGCGGGGGACCGTGTCGCCGATCCGGTGCTCATGCTGGGGGTCGGAGGCCAGGATCAACCCATCCGATCGCAGCAGGGTAATCACCCGTGCCTCCCGCACGCTGAGCGAGCGATAGAACTCGGACAGTTCGGGACCATCGATGGCGCCGACGACAATGCCCAGGAACGCCCCATCCGGCCCGTTGATCCGTCGCGACAGATAGATCATCGCTCGGCCTGTGACGTCGGCGCGTGGACGCAGCATGACATGCAGGTCGTCGGTGTTGGTCTGCTGATGGAAGCGGAAATGTTCACGCTCCGAGACATCGAACGGCATCGCCGGCCAGTCGCGGGACGTGGCGACCAGGGAACCGCGTCGGTCGAACAGCATGATCGCGCCACGACCGGGGACGAAGGCCTTGTATTCCTGGAGCAATTGATGGGTCTCGCGCGACGTCCAGTCCTGCAGCAGTTCGTCTGGGGACTGGTGGCCCTCGGTGCGGACACGGGTTTCCAGATTGCGCTGGATCAGGTCATAGACCTGCACATGCCGCCGCGTCTGTTCGGCCAGCACGGTGCCGATCGCTAGGGCGTCCGACTCGGCGTCCTCGATCGCGACGCTCCGCAGGTGCCAGATCGACAGAACCGCGCAGAAGATCGTTATCAGCACCAGGCCGATGCCCACGCCCATCACGCGATGGCCCAGCCGGCGCCGATCGGGCTGACGCTCCATCACGCTTTTCAATGAATCCAGATTGGCGGAAATGGGCACCGGCTAGTTCTTTGCAGTGAATGCATGAATGATGGGCGCAGATACGAACTTCGATATTTGGTGGGACCGCGCGGCCGCGTCAATATCATTCGAAACGAAGATCAGTTGTTCACCGTTGTTAGCGTTTGAGACATATGGACCACCCGCACCATGGTGCGGTTTCGCTGGCTTGCCAAGCCGGCCGAGCGTCCTGACTGTGCGGAGGAGATCGTAGCCAACGGAACCACGCATGACCACGCCGCCCACCATCCGCCCCTGTCAGGAAGCGGACATGCCCGCCATCACCGCCATCTATGGCCACCATGTCCGTCACGGCTTCGCGTCATTCGAAACCGAGCCGCCGGTGCTGGAGGATATGCTGCTCCGCCGAACCGACGTCACGGGCAAGGGCCTGCCCTATCTGGTGGCAGAGCGGGATGGCGCGATCCTCGGCTATGCCTATGCCGGCACGTACCGGCCGCGCGCCGCCTATCGGGACACGGTGGAGAATTCCATCTACCTGCGTCCCGACACGGTGGGGCAGGGCATCGGCCGCCTGCTGCTGCCGGCCTTGGTCGCGGAGTGTGAGGCGCGCGATCTGCGCCAGATGATCGCGGTGATCGGCGACAGCGGCAACACGGCTTCGATCCGCCTGCACGAATCCTGCGGCTTCCGCATGGTGGGCGTGCTGGAGGCGGTGGGCTACAAGCTTGGACGCTGGCTGGACAGTGTGCTGATGCAACGGCGCCTGGGGCAGGGGCCATCGGCGCCCCCGCTGGTGCGGTAGGAGACGACATGGCGTTTCAGGAACTCGGGACCGTGACGGCGATCAACCGCTATCCGGTGAAGTCAATGCATGCCGAACCGCTGGCTTCCGCGGAACTGCGCTGGACCGGGTTGCTGGGGGACCGGCAATACGCCTTTGTCCGCAGCGCCAACCATTCCCGCTTTCCCTGGCTGACGGGGCGGGACATCTCCGGCATGGTCCTGTACCGCCCGCGCTTCGCCGATCCCGCCAATCCGGCTGCCGAACCGCCGCGCGTCACTACGCCGGACGGCGCCGACCACGCCGTGACCGATCCGGCCCTCCTAGATCGCCTGGCCGCCGAGGCTGGGGAAGCGGTCCATCTGATGCACCTGGGCAAGGGCTGCCAGGACGCGATGCCTGTCTCCGTCGTCGCCACCGAGACGCTGCGCCGGCTGGAGGCGACGCGGGCCGGTCCCATCGGCCTCGATCGCTTCCGCATCAACCTCATCATCGACGCGGGCACCGGGTCCGGCCGCGAAACCGACTGGCTCGGCGGCACGCTGCGGTTTGGCGACGCGCAGCAGGGGCCAACTTTGGTGCTGGGCGGGGGCGTGGTGCGCTGCGCGATGGTGACAATCGACCCGGTGACGGCCGAACGCGATCCGTCCGTGCTACGGATGGTGGCGCAGGACTTCGATAACGAGATCGGGGCCTATGGCACCGCAACGCGGCTCGGGGTTGTTTCGGTCGGGGATCGCGTCTGGCTGAGCCGGGCCTGATGGGGCCGGGGTAACGCGGTCAGGCGGTCTGGCCCCAGCGCGCCTGCGCCCAGCCGGACACGCCGCCCAACACGACCCAGAACACGGCCGAGGCCGCCAGCGACGCCGCGGCGAAGGCGGCGCCAAGTTCGCCCGGCACGACCCCATGCTCATGCGCATGGGGCGCGCCGACAATGTGCGGCACGACGGCCAGGATCACGGCGACGGCGCGCCAGAACCCGCCCATGAACACCCACAGCGCGATCGCGCTGGCTGAACAAAGCGCGGTGGCGGCCCACCAGAGCTGGCGATGCACCAGCTCCCCCGCCGCCATGCCCGGCAGTTCCGGCGGCAGGCCCAAGGCGGGGGCGAGCGCGAAGGCGGCGAAGCCGGCGATGCCCCACCACACACCCTCGGTCGCGGTAAGGGTCTGGCCGGCGGACAGCGCGCGAAGCCGAGCCAGAGCGTTCAGGATGAGGCCGAACCCGAGGCCGGCGGCAATGTTGAACAGGATCGTCAGGCCGTGGCGCAGCGGGCCGTCCGGGCTCCATCCATGATCGTGCCCGTGGTCGTGCGCGTGGCCAGCGGCGGCATGATCGTGTGCATGACCCTGGGGAGCGGCGGGCGCTGGCGTGGGGGCAGAGGATTCCAGCAACTCGGCCGATTCGATCAGCGGCCACAGTTTCCCCGCCTGCACGACGGACGTGGCAAGCCCCGCGGCGAGGCCTGCGATCAGCGCCACGAAGAACAGGCGGCGAAAGTCGGTCACGGTCGTGTCAGTGGCAGGGGAAGGCGATGGAATGGCGGGTGTTGTGAGCGGCCTCATGCAAAACCGAGGCACCGGCGAAGCCCACCGTGAAGACGATGAACAGGCCGAAGATCAGGGCGGATACCGCGCCGATCACCTCGGACCGGATGGCGGAGCCCGCCAGGGTGGTGGTCATTCCATGCGCCTGCATCGTCGTCTCCGTGGTCAAGCGTGCGGGGAGGATGATGTCCGACCATCCGCCCCGTTGCAATAAGCCAGTTAGAGCGTGGCGCCGCCGTCGATCGCGACCTCGGCCCCGGTGATGTAGCTGCTCTCGTTCGAGACCAGGAACAGGACCAGGTTCGCGATCTCATCCACCGTGCCCATCCGCTTCATCGGCACGAGCTGCAGGCGGGCGGCCCGTTCCTCGGTGGTGCGGACGTTCAGCATCTCGGTGTCGATCGGGCCGGGATGGATGGAGTTCACCCGGATGCCCTTGGGTGCCAGGTCGACGGCGGCCGCCTTGGTCATGCCGCGCAGGGCCCATTTGGTGGCGCTGTAGGCGATCGCGCCCGGAGAGCCGCGCAGGCCCGCAACGGAGGAGATGTTGACGATCGATCCGCCACCGGATTTTTCCATCAGCGGCACGACGGATTTCATCCCGATGAAGCAGCCAAGCTGGTTGACCCGCATGTGACGCTCGAACAACTGGACGTCGGTGTCCATCAGGCGGGCCGGCTGATAGATGCCGGCGTTGTTGACCATGCCGTGTAGCCCGCCCAGGGCCTGCGCCGCGGCGATGGCGGCGGCCCAGTCGGTTTCCGACGTCACGTCATGCTTCACGAACGATGCCGACTGCCCCAGTTCGGCCGCCAGCGCTCGGCCTTGATCTTCCAGCACGTCGGTGATGACCACCCGCGCGCCTTCCGACACGAACAGGCGGGCCTCGGCCGCGCCCTGGCCGCGGGCGCCGCCGGTGATCAGGATGATCTTGTCCTTCAAGCGATCCATCTGTTTCCTCCTGGTGTTGGTGGGGACAGTCTGGCCGCGATCGGGGCATGAGCCTAGTCTTTACCGGCGCCCGTTTCACCCACCACAATAGCGCCGAACAAACTGGGGGAACCGTCATGCCAACCGTCGGAACCGGCGAATACACCTACGAACCCGTGGAGAACTGGGCGAAGCTGCCGCCAGGCTGGTCGTTCAAGGAGATTGGCGGGATCGGCACCGACAGCCGCGACAATGTCTATGTCTTCAATCGCGGCGAGCATCCAATGATCGTCTTCGACCGCGACGGCAACTTCCTGCGCTCGTGGGGCGAAGGCGTGTTCCCCCGCGCGCATGGCGTATTCGTCGCGCCCGACGATACGATCTGGCTGACCGATGACGCCGATCACTCGGTCCGACAATGCACGCTGGATGGTCGCGTGCTGCTGACGCTGGGCACGCCCGGTAAGCCCGCCCCGTACATGAGCGGCGATCCGTTCCACCGCTGCACCCATACCGCGATGTCGCCGCAGGGGGACATCTATGTGGCCGATGGGTATGGCAACTCCCGCGTTCACAAATACGATCCGAAAGGGCGGCTGCTGTTGTCCTGGGGCGGGCCTGGTTCCGATCCGGGGGAGTTCAACATCACGCACAACATCACCTGTGATGCCGATGGCTGGGTCTATGTGGCGGACCGGGAGAATCACCGGGTGCAGGTGTTCGACGGGAATGGCCGGTATGAGACGCAGTGGAACAACCTGCACCGTCCGTGCGGGCTGTTCATGCCGTCTGGGAAATGTCCGGTCTGTTTCATTGGAGAGCTGGGGCCGGTGCAGCCGGTGAACCGGCATCTGCCGAATCTTGGGCCTCGGATCAGCATCGTTGACCACACGGGCAAGCGGTTGGCTCGGCTGGGCGGGGCGCATGCCGGGTTGGGTCCGACCGAGTTCCTGGCGCCGCACGGGCTTTGTGTTGACAGCCGTGGGGACATCTATGTGGGCGAGGTGTCGTGGACCCAGTGGCCGCAACTGTTCCCCGGAGAGTCGATGCCGAACCCGCTGCGGTCGCTGCATAAGTTCCGGAAGGTGGGGTAGGGGGCTCTCCCCGGGGACTTCAGGGAGAGGGGGTGTCGCAGGGACCTTTCCACCTCGCCCCCTCTCCCCTTGTGGGAGAGGGTTGGGGTGAGGGGTTGAACCCCACCGCCGGTGCCGCGAGACCCCCCACCCCAACCCTCCCCCTCAAGGGGGGAGGGGGCTACTGGGTTCACACTCCTGGCCTCTGGCTCCAGTTCCCAGCCCCTGGCTCCATCCCAGTCCATGGCGCCAGGCCAGGTGCCACGCGCCCGACCCCACCTACCTCCGCACCGGCCACACCAACGCCGCCGCCGCCGTCAGTGCCAGCAGCGCCACCAGCACATACCCGGGGCCGTACCCCCCCAGCAGCCCAACCCCGACGCCGAACAGCGGCGGCACCACCATCACGGCGGCGAACATCATGGCGGTGCCGAGGCCCGTCGCCTCGGTCCGGCGCGCCCCCCCCAGCGCCGCGAACTCGGCATAAGCGACGCCCGTATAGGCACAGGCCGTGCAGCCAGCGAAGATCGCCACGCCGAACAGCACCGCGACCGGCCAGTCTGGCCCGAACTGCCCCACCGTGATCGCCGCGACCGCCATCCCCACGCCATGCACCGCCAGCGTCTGGGAAGGCGTGATGAACCGGTCCGCCACCCATCCCCAGATCGGCCGGCTGACCGAGCCCGCGATCTGGTACACCGCCAAAATCTGCCCCGCCGTCACCAGATCCAGCCGCACCACGCTGGTCAGATGCACCGTCATGAACGCCACGAATGTCAGTTGCAGCCCGGAGTAGATGAACGACGCATAGGACAGCCGCTGGATACGCGGATCGCGCAGCATCAGGAACGGCTGCGCCAGCGTGCGCCCGAAGGCGGGACGGCCAGGTTCCCGGTCAGAATCCCAGCGCCGCCGGGGAATCTCCATCAGCAGGATCAGCGCCACGGCCGGAATCAGCTCCAAGGCCAACGCCCCGCGCCAGCCCAGCGGCGTGACCAGTGGCGGCAGCAGCAGGGCCGCGCAGACCCCGCCCAGAGGCACGCCGATCTGGCGCAGCGACATCACCATGTTGAAGATCGCCCGCGGCGTATGCGGGACCAGCAGATGCGTGCTGGCCGGGGCCGAGGCGCCATAGGCAATCCCCAGCACGAAAGCCGCCAGCGCCAGTTGCCCAACCGAGCCCGCGGTGGACGCCATCACCACCATGCCGGTCGCCGAGACCAGCACCGCCTGGATCGCCCGCACCCCGCCATAGCGGCGGATCAACCCCGGCGACGTCAGCGCCGACACGATCCCAACCCCATAGGCGATCGCCACGAAGCCTCCCGCCAGCGTCCCCGGCACATCGAGGTCCGCGGCGACGGCGGGGGCCAGCGTCGGTAGCGAATAGAGCGCCATCGTCGCCAGGGTCTGCGTGGCCAGAGTGGATGCCAGCGGCCAGACCGGCATCCGGACGGGTGTGGAAGCCGGCTGGTTCAAGCGCCGACGGGCCGCGTGCCGCCATACATCATCCAGCCCCGCACTGCGGCCCAGCCGGCATCGACCGGCAGGTTCACGCCGGTGATGGCGGAGGCACGGTCCGACAGCAGGAACTCGATCGTCTCCCCGACCTCCGGCGGTTCCACCGCCCGTCCCAGCGCCATCGAGTCGCCCGGGTTGCCGCGATACCGCGCCCCGGCCTGCATCCGTGCCCGCACCCGCGGCACTAGCGTGACTCCCGGGGAAACCGCGTTGACCCGCACGCCCGACCGGCCCCATTCGCCGGCAAGGCACTCGGTCAGGTTGATGACGGCGGCCTTGGCCGGGCCATAGGCGAACAGCGGCGACCCGCCCATGCCGGCGGTCGAGGCGATGTTGACGATCGCCCCCTGGCCACGTTCCGCCATCCCCGGCCCGAAGGCTTGGGCGGCATGGTAGACGCCGGCGAGGTTCACGTTGATCAGGCGGTCCCAGTCGTCATGGCTCGCCTCGGCGACCGGGACGGTGGAGTCCTGGAACGTGCCGGAGGAGACAACCAGGCCATGCGGCGGGGCGTAGGTCGCCGCGATCTCCCGCGCGATGCCGGTCATGACGCCGCTGTCGGTGACGTCGCAGTGCCAGGCGCGCCCGCCAAGCTCGGAGGCGACGCGCTGGGCGTTGTCGAGGTCACGGTCCACGATCGCCAGCTTCCAGCCCCGTTCCGACAGCACCTGCGCGGTCGCCGCACCGATGCCGTTGCCGCCGCCGATGATGACGGCGAGCCGGCCCTTGCCTGTATCCTCCACGGGTTTTCTCCTGATCTGTGTTCAGGGGAGTCTGGCACCGATGGCGGGCGGCGTCGATGTTTCGGGGGGCTAGCCGATCCGCCCCTCATTCACCAGATCGACCGCCATCGCGACCGCCCGGAACGCCCCCGGCAGCGCCTGGCGAAGCCCCGGCGGCAGCGTGCTGGGCGCGACGCGGGGGGAAAGCGGGACCCCGGCCTCGGCATCCAGCAGTTGCTGGCGCAGGCACGCCTCCAGCAGCACCCAGTGCGCGTCCAGGATCGCCGCGATATCGTCAGGAGCACCGATCCCCTTGGCCGAGACCGCCCGCAGCCTGTCCAGCGTTGCCCGTTCGGGCAGCCCATGGCGGATCGCCAGCACGCGGGCGGCGGTGAACAGCGGCATCAGCCCCGCCTTCTTCGCATCCACCCGTCCGGCCTCGTCGGTGCGGACCCGGCCGAACAGCGTCAGCGGCGCCCGAGCCTGTCCGGCCTGGGCGGCCATCAGCTTCAGGAAATCGGGCGCGCCCCGTCCGGCGGCCAGGGCGTGGTCGCGCACGGCGTCCCCCAACGCCGCGTCGCCATGCACCGGCATCAGGTCGAAGAAGATGTCGACATCCAGCAGGTCCTCGGGCCGCTGGCGGCGGACCCAGTGATCCACCCGCGCCTTCCATCCCGCCAGGCTCAGCCGCCACGCCGCCTCCCGCGCCATCACGCCGCCCTTGCAGAACGGCACGCCGGCGGCATCGAGGATCGCGTTCATGTGGCCTGCCATCGTCGCGAACCAGAGGTCCTCGGGGCCGCCGGGTTCGCCCGTGGCGAAGACGATCGCATTGTCCTGATCCGCGGCGAGCAGGCTTTCCCCGCGCCCCGCCGATCCCAGGACCAGCACGCAGTAGGGCACCGGCGGCGGTCCGGCGCCGTTGTCGCGCATCCGCGCCTCGGCCAGTTCCGCCGCACGCCTTGTCATGGCGCGAAGCTCGGTGGCGATGACGGCGGCGATGTCGCGGGGATCGACCGCCTCGTCCAGCAGGCCGCCGGCCATGGCGGGAAGGCAGGCCCAGGCGGCGGCGAGGTCGGCCGGCGTGGCGGCGCAATCGACCTGGTCACCCAGCAGGATCGCGCTGGTGGCGCGCTGGCGCAGCAGGTTGCGCGGGGTCAGGGCGCCGACCAACGCGCCGGACCGGTCGATCACCCCCAGATGCCGGACGCCCAGGCGCGCCATCCGCCCGATCGCCCGATAGACGTAGTCGTCCTGGTCCAGGCATTGGAGCGGGAACGAGGCCAGCGGGCCGATCGGCTGGCCCAGCGCCGCGGCCCCGTCGCGGTTCAGGGCGCGCAGGATATCGCGCTCGGTCAGGATGCCCCGGTCCGGGCCGGGCAGGGTGACGAACACCGAACTTGCGCCCCGGTCGGTCAGCCGAGCGATCACGGCGGACAGGGTGTCGGCGGCGTCGGCGGTGAGGGGAGGGGCGGTCATCACGGCGGCGACACGGTGGCGGTAGGGAAAGCTGTCGATCCGGACCAGGGACCGGTCGGCCGCGGTGGGTACTGACGGGGACGCCATCAGGCCGCCGCCCGCCCGCGCGTCCCGTTCCATCAGCCGGTGCGACGCCGCCTCGGCTTCCGCCAGCGTCCGCACGCCGCGCTCCCGCAGCCCAGGCAGCAGGGCCAGGAACAGGCGCGCGGCGGCGATCGCATCGCCCAGGGCGCTGTGACGTGCCTCGTTCACGATGCCGTGGCGGGCGCAGAGACTGTCCAGGTCGTCTTGCGCCAGCGTCGGGTTGGCGACGCGCGCCAGTACCCGCACATCCAGCCAGCGCGGCGCCGCCCAGGTCAGGGCCGCGCGCGCGTGCTCCCGTTCCAGAATCCGCATGTCATAGCCCAGCGTGTGCCCGATCAGGACCTGTCCGGCGATGAACATGCGCAGCGGTTCGGCCATGGCGGGCAGGGCGGGGGCGCCCGCCACGTCGGCGTCGGTGATGCGGTGGATGGCCGAGGACGCGGGCGGGATCGGCGCGCCCGGGTCGATCAGCGTGTCGAACGTCAAGGTGGTCAGGGCACCAGCTTCGATCCGGACCGCGCCGATCTGCACGATGCGGGCGGCGGCGGAATCGAGGCTCGTGGTTTCCGTGTCCAGCGCCACCGCCGGCAGCGCGAGCAGGGGGGTCGATCCGGCGATGGGCGTCATGCGGATGCTCCGTCGTGGGGCGGTCGCTGTGGCATTCTTGCTGCATTGTGAGGACGAAAGGCAACGCGGCCGGCAAAAATTCATGGACACGGCATGACAAGATGGACAGGCTTCAAATGTCACGAGTCGATACAAGGCAGCCGAGGGTGCCGCGGATCGTGGCAGCAAGCGGAGCGTTCTAAGAACAAATGACGGGGGCATAGGTAACGCGCATGTCGCAAGCCGGTGAAGACCGCTACTGGAAGCGAACCAGTGGCCTGATGTGGACGATGATGGCGTTGTGGCTGTTCTTCAGCTTCATCGTGCATTTTTTCGTCAATAGCCTGAACTCATTCTCGATCCTGGGTTTCCCCTTCGGCTTCTACATGGCCGCGCAGGGGTCGCTGCTCGCCTTCGTCATCATGCTGTTCATCTACGCAAGGCGTCAGGACCGCATCGATCGCGAAGAAGGCGTGGCGGAAGAAGACTGAGGGACGGGAGACCATCATGGCAAAACCGGCGAGCGGAGGCGGGGATTTCATCTCCAACCTCGGCAAAATCTACACCTATTACACGGGTGGCTTCTTTGGCTTCGTGATCATCCTGGGCATCCTGGAGCAGTTCGGCGTTCCCAACCGATGGATCGGCTATGGCTTCGTCTTCCTGACGATCGCCGTCTATGCCGTCATCGGCATCCTGTCGCGCACCTCGGAGGTCGGCGAATACTACGTCGCCGGCCGCAAGGTCCCGTCGTTCTACAACGGCATGGCGACCGGTGCGGACTGGATGTCGGGTGCGTCCTTTGTCGGCATGGCCGGCACGCTGTTCCTGCTGGGCTATGATGGCCTGGCCTTCGTGCTGGGCTGGACCGGCGGCTACGTGCTGGTCGCGATCCTGATCGCGCCGTTCCTGCGCAAGTTCGGCGCCTATACCGTCCCCGACTTCTTCTCCGAGCGTTATGGCGGCGGCACGGCGCGCATGTTCGCGGTGATCGTGCTGATCTCGTGCTCGTTCACCTATGTCGTGGCGCAGATCTTCGCGACCGGGCTGATCGCCTCGCGCTTCCTCGACATGGACTTCACGGTTGCTGTCTATGCCGGCCTGATCGGCATCCTGCTCTGCTCGATGCTGGGCGGGATGAAGGCGGTGACCTGGACACAGGTCGCGCAGTACATCGTGCTGATCGTCGCCTATCTGACCCCGATTATCATCCTGTCGGCCAAGAAGTTCGGCATTCCGGTGCCGCAGCTCACCTATGGGCAGGCTATCCAGGAGATCATCAGCCTCGAAGCATCGATGGTGCAGAAGGGGCTGGCGACGGCGGCGGGGCTGAAGCCGCATATCAAGCCGTTCACCACCTACGATCCGCTGAACTACTTCGCGCTGATCTTCTGCCTGATGGTCGGCACGGCTTCACTGCCGCATATCCTGATGCGCTACTTCACGACCCCGTCGGTGCGCGACGCGCGGTCATCCGTGGCGTGGTCGCTGTTCTTCATCTTCCTGCTGTATTTCTCCGCCCCCGCCTATGCCGCGTTCTCCAAGCTGGAGGTCTATACGCTCATCAACAACGGCACCGCGCTCGCGGACCTGCCGCAGTGGATCTACACCTACGGCAAGATCGGGCTGGTGAAGATCTGCGGGGCGGATGCCTCGGTCGTGGACGCCGTGATCGCCGCCTGCGGCAAGATCGCCAACCAGGGCGGGCTGCTGCGGTTGCAGGATCTGTCGATCAACACGGACGTGATCGTGCTCTCGACGCCCGAGATCGCCGGCATGCCCTATGTGATCGCGGGCCTGGTGGCGGCGGGCGGCCTGGCCGCGGCGCTGTCGACCGCGGACGGGCTGCTGCTGGCCATCGCCAACGCGCTGTCGCATGACATCTACTACAAGATGATCAACCCGAATGCGCCGACCGCGACCCGGCTGATCGTCTCCCGCATCCTGCTGTTCTTCGTGGCGGTGCTGGCGGCCTATGTCGCTTCCACGAGGCCGGCGGACATCCTGTCGATGGTGGCATGGGCGTTCTCGATCGCCGCGGCGGGCATCTTCCCTGCGCTGGTCCTGGGTGTCTGGTGGAAGCGCGCGAACACGGCGGGCTGTCTGGCCGGGATGGCGTTGGGCTATGGCATGTGCGTCTACTACCTGGTCGGCACCCGCTATTTCGCCGTGTCGTTCCACGAGATGTGGGGCTGGCTGTCCACCGCCACCCCGGCGGCGCAGGCGAAGTTCGTCGACCTGAAGGCGGCCTGGACCGCCGCCTCGGGGCCGGCGAAAGACGCGGCCTGGGTTGCGCTCGACGCGCATGCGCAGACCATCGCGAGCTGGTTCGGCGTGCGGAACATCTCGGCGGCCCTGTTCGGCCTGCCGGTCGGGTTCGTGGCGATCTGGGTCGTCTCCCTGCTGACCCCGGCCCCGTCCGAGGCGGTGGGCCGCATGGTCGACGCCACCCGCCGGCCGGCGGGCGCGATGATCATGCAGGACAAGGACGCCTCCGGCGCGCATTGACCGGACGGCGACGACATGGAACCGAGGGGGCGGGGCGATGCTCCGCCCCCTTTCCATTTGCCCGGCCCGGTTCGCGGACCGGATAGACCAGGAACCATCAGACCATGAGCGCGGCCGACAACTTCCTGACCCATTGGTATTTCCATGGGCCGAACCTGATCCTGGCGGCGGCGACCTACACGCTGATCGGGCGGTGGATCCTGGGCCTGATGTTCCGCCGGCGGGCCGATGCGACGATCATGCTGGTCTTTGCCCGGGTCACCGACCCGATCCTGGATGCGGTCGGCGCCATCACTCCCCGGATCGTGCCGCGCGGGCTGCTGGTGGTGTTCGCCCTGGTCTGGCTGACCGCGCTGCGGATGGGGTGGTTCCTGCTGCTGGTCATGATGGGCGTCCGCTTCGGGACGGAGGCTTCGTGATGGAGGAGCAGGAACGCCAGAACCTGATGCAGCGCGACGTGCTGCTGATGGTCATCGCCGGGCTGTCGCTGCTCAACGGGATGCATATCTCGCCCTATTTCGACCCGGTGTTCCTGCTGCTGCGCCCTTTCGCCGCGAGCTTCCTGGTCAGCAGCCCCCTGGTGCTGCTGTATCTGACGTCGCTGTTCATCTCGATCCTGACCGTGGCGATCGGCGGCATTCCGGCGGCTCTGGTCGAGCGGGCGCGCGGACTGGAGACATCGACCCCCGGATCGCTGAAGATCTGGGCCGCCGGCGTGGCCGTCGTAACCGCGCCGACCCTGCTGGGCCTGGGCGGCTAGCAGTGCCGGGTCGCTCCGTGAAAATCTGTGTTCAAATCCGTGAAAATCTGTGTCTTGTTCCAGACGGTTGCAGGGGCTTCATCGCGTGGTTTGGGACGCACTGACCGGGCAACGACCCAGGTGATCGTGCCGCTTTGACGTCCGCTGGCAGACACAGATTGACACGGATTTGAACACAGATTTGCACGGAGCGACCCCGCACCGCCCGGTGCGCAAAACGGCACCCGTTTACGCCTTGTTAACCAATTGCGTCCAAGGTGCGTCGACTCATGACAGGACGCACATCATGCCTGCCCGAGCGGTGCCGGGTCACGATCTCACCTACCGCATCATCGGCCTCGCCATGCGCGTCCACCGCGCGCTCGGCCCGGGCCTGCTCGAATCCGTCTACGAACGATGCCTGACCCATGAACTGGCCAAGGCGGCGATCCCCCATGCCCGCCAGGTCGCGCTGCCCGTCATCTATGACGGCGTCGAACTCAGCCGCGGCTATGTCGCCGACATCATCGTGGCCGACGCCGTGATCCTGGAGATCAAGGCCGTCGAAACCATCTTCCCACTCCATGAAGCACAGCTCCTGACGTACCTCCACCTGAGCGGTTGCCCCGTCGCGCTGCTGATCAATTTCAACACGACCAACCTGACCGACGGCATCCGTCGCCGCGTGCTCTGAGCCCACCGGGTCAGGAAAGACTTGCACACATGCAGATATCTTTATATATCGCAGCCACCAAACAGGAGCGACCGAATGCCCGCGACCCAGGATTTCAAGGTTAAAGACTTTTCCCTCGCCGACTGGGGGCGCAAGGAAATCTCGATGGCCGAGGATGAAATGCCCGGCCTGATGGCGCTGCGCGAGGAATACGGCAAGTCGCAGCCGCTGAAGGGCGCGCGCATCGCCGGCTGCCTGCACATGACCATCCAGACCGCCGT
>DIUL01000097.1 GCA_002422345.1 Acetobacteraceae bacterium UBA6159 | reverse complement strand
GATTGACCGGACAGCAGTGATACCGCCCCACTCTGGACACCGCATACAGGCTGAATAGCTTCCTAAACCCGGATCCCGTACAACCCCGCCGCCGTCTCGCGCACGATCTTCCGCTGCACCGAGGGCTTCAGCGCCGCCAGGTTCTCCGCCAGAATCCGCGGTGAGTCCGGCCACAGACAATCCGGGTGCGGATAGTCGGAGCCCCACATGATGTTGTCCTCTCCCACCAAGGGAACGATCGGCTCCAGGAACTGGTCCTGCTGGTAGGTCACATACCCCTGCCGGCGGAAGTAGTCGGACGGCTTCATCTTGAACCCCAGCCCCCGCGCCCGGTCGTGATATTCCGTGTCCAACCGGTCGAACACATAGGGCAGCCAGGTCACGCCCGACTCACCCAGCACGAAGCGCAGATCCGGATACCGGTCGCACGCGCCGGATGCCAACAGCGAAACCAGGACCTCCATCGTGTCGGTCTGGAACAGCGCCGACCGCACCAGCCGGTACTGGAGGAAATATTCCTTCTCCATCTCCGGCGTATCGGGCGCCCGCGCCGCCTTGAAGCCGGTGGAGTGGAACGAAATCGGGAACCGGCATTCCGCCGCCGCCTCCCACAAGGCATCCCAGCCGTGGTGCCACAGCGGAATCCCCATGCCCTTGAACGCCAGGTCCCCGCCCCGCAGCCCCATCTTCGCGCAGCGCCGGACCTCGGCCGCCGCCGCCTTGGGGTCGCTGTTCGGCACGATCGCCAGCGGGAACACACGGTTCGGATCGGCGCGCCGAGCGAAATCGGCGACCCAGTCGTTGTAGACGGTGTCGGCCCAGTCACGGATGGCGGTGTCGCCGACCATCTCATTGATCATGATGCAGCCGTAGACGATCTCGGCCGCCACGCCTTCCTTGTCCATGTCGGCGATCCGGTGCTCGGGGGTGGTGGGCCGAGGCTTGGCGCCGCGGCGGTGATCCCACTCGAACCCGACCGCCTTCATTTCGTCGACATGGGTGAAGGAGCCGGGCTGGTATTTCAGGAAGCCGGGGCCGACGCCGTTCCACATGCCCTTGTCCTGGCCGTCGACGATCCAGTGCAGGCCGTCGTCGCGTTCCTCGGTGCGGGGGACCTTGCCTTTCCACGCCTGTGGGGCGGCGTCGGACCAGAGGTCAGGCGGGCAATAGGTCAGGTCGATATGGTTGTCGGCCGAGATCAGCTTGTCGAACATGGCTTGTTCCCGCTGTGCTTTTGCGGAAGCGTACGCCCGTGGCTCGGACGCCTGCAAGTGGAAACGGCAGGGCAAAAGCCCGCGGCGGGAGGGCGGACCCGTCATCGACGCGGACCAGCTATTGCCGCCATGCCGGGAACGGGTCAGGCAGGCGTTGCCATGACTTCACGCCCGCGCGCATCTCGGCCGCCGTCAGCAGGCAGTCATTCAGCTTCTTGCGCAAAACGGGCTCGTCCATGTCGATCCCGATGAACACGAGCTCCTGGCGCCGGTCGCCGAACGGCTCTTCCCAGTTCTGCTTGATATAGGCGCGGGATTCCGGGTCTTCAGGCCAGTTCTTCGGGTGCATGGCCGACCACCAGAACCCGGCGGCGGCATGGCGTCCGACGCTGCCGGCCAACTGCCAGCCGCCGGCCCATTCCATGCGGCTCGCCAGCCAGAAGAACCCCTTGGCGCGGATCACACCGGCAAGATCGCTTTCGATCAGCGCCTTGAATCGAGCGGGATGCAGCGGCCGGCGCGCCCGCCAGACGAAGGAGCGGATGCCGAATTCCTCGCTTTCCGGCAGGTGATCGCCCGCCAGCGCCTTGGACCAGCCGGCCGCCTGCTGCGCCTCGGCGAAATCGAAGCGGCCAGTGTCCAGCAGGTGGCCCAGCGGCACCGCGCCGTTCACCGCCGCCACGATCTCGGCCTTTGCGTTGAAGGTGCCCAGGATCGCGGACAAGCGGTCAAGGTCCTCGGGTGGGATCAGGTCGGATTTGTTGATCACGATGACATCGGCGAACTCGACCTGCTCGATCAGCAGGTCGACCAGCATGCGGCTGTCCTCCTCCCCGGCGACCGAGCCGCGTTGGCGCAGGCTGTCCGTGCTGGCGTAGTCGCGCAGGAAGGCGGCGGCGTCGACCACGGTCACCATCGTGTCCAGCCGAGCGAGGTCAGCCAGGCTGAAGCCGTCCTCGGTGCGGAAGTCGAAGGTGGCGGCGACGGGCATCGGCTCGCTGATGCCGGTGCTTTCGATGACCAGCGAGTCGAAGCGGCCTTCACGGGCGAGCTTCGCCACTTCCTGCATCAGGTCTTCCCGCAGGGTGCAGCAGATGCAGCCGTTCGACATCTCGACCAGGCGTTCCTCGGTGCGCGAGAGGTTGCCGCCCTGCGCCACCAGGGCGGCGTCGATGTTCACCTCGCTCATGTCATTCACGATGACGGCGACTCGCTTGCCTTCCCGGTTGGCCAGGATGTGGTTCAGCAGCGTCGTCTTGCCGGCGCCCAGGAAGCCGGACAGGACGGTGACGGGCAGGCGTGTGTCGTCGGTCATTCTTCCAGGTTCCATTCGGTCTGATCGATGCAGAGCAGCAGACGGGCGCGCGCGCCCGGTCCGGCGGGCGGAGAGCGATGGATGCAGCCATTGCCCTCGTTGTCCCGGTAACGTTCCCCTTTCAGGACGGCGATGGCGCCGGTGGGCATCTGGCCGATCGAGCGGGCGGGGACAGGGCCGTCCAGCGCCCGCGCGGCCGGCGCGCCACCATCCATCGGCAACCATTGCGTGCCGGGCCCCTGATAGGTGCACAGCATGCGTAGCCCGACGGCGTCGGCGTGCCATTTCTTGCACCCGTCATGGACGAGCGCCTCCAGCCGGATCCGGACCCTGGTGCCGCCATCCAGCACCAGAAAGCCCGCGGCCAGGTCGGCAAGATCGAGCATCAGGTCAAACGGCACGGGCACGGGAAGTTCTTCGGCCAAACGATCGGGCAGTTCCTGGGGCGTGCCGACCGCGACCACGGTGAACGGGGCGGCGGTCATCAGCGCGCGCAACGCGCCACCCCGCAACGACGCCGGCAAAGGGCGGTGCCAGATCGCCAGGTTCACGCCCGGGCGATGAATGTCCATCAGGACTGCCGGGCCGCTGGACGCAATCGTGATCCCGCGATCGGGCAGGCCGTCATGCGTGGTCACGCCGCCGGACAGGGCTGACTCGGGAAAGGTTTCGATCCGGATGGCGGGCATCGCATTACCTTTGGTCGGCGGATTATATGATACGTTATATCATAACATATTTGCAGCCGTGAAGCCCCGCCGTTGACCATGCCGCCCTCCGCCCGATACGGGAGGCACATGAACATCCTCTCGATCCAGTCCTGGGTTTCCTACGGCCATGTCGGCAACGCCTCGGCCGTGTTCCCGCTGCAGCGGCTCGGGGCGAATGTGTGGTCGATCCACACCGTCCAGTTCTCCAACCACACCGGCTATGGGCATTGGACCGGGCAGGTCTACTCCGGCCAGTCGGTGCGGGATCTGGTGGACGGCATCGCCGCCCGGGATGCGCTGCGATCCTGCGACGCGGTCCTGTCCGGCTATATGGGCGACGCCGAGATCGGGGAGGCCATCCTGCACGCGGTCGACCAGGTCCGGGCGGCCAACCCCACCGCTGTCTATTGCTGCGACCCGGTGATCGGCGACACCGACACGGGCGTCTATGTCCGCCCGGGGATCGAGGCGTTCATGCGCGACCGCACCTTGCCGCAGGCCGACATCGCCACACCAAACCGATTCGAGCTGGAACGCCTGACCGGCCTGCCCTGCGCGACGATCGAGGACGCCAAGACCGCGGTCACCGCCCTCGCCGCCACCATGCGCCCGGGGGGGCCGCGCTGCGTGCTGCTCACCAGCCTGGAAACCGCGACGACGCCGGGGGATCACATCGACATGATGGTGGCCGAGGGCGGGGCCTTCCACATCCTCCGCACCCCGCGCCTGCCGGTGTCCGTCAACGGCGCGGGGGACGCGATCGCGGCGCTGTTCCTGTTTCACCGGCTGAACACCGGCAGCGCGGTCCAGGCGCTGGAGGCGGCCGGGTCCTCCATCCACGGCCTGCTGCGCCGTACGGCCGAGGCGGGATCGCGGGAAATCCAGCTGATCGCGGCGCAGGATGAGTTCGTCGCCCCCACAACTCGGTTTCACGCGCTGCCGGTCTGAACCTACGGCGGCGGCCGAAGCATCCGGACGGGCATCGCCGGCCGTCATCGGGCACAGTGCCGCATCTCCCAGAGGGTTCCCGCCATGAGCGACGCCACCCAGGTTGCCCGCATCGCCTCCCTGATCGGCGACCCCGCCCGGGCCAACATCCTGTCCGTGCTGATGGACGGGCGGGCGTTGACGGCCAAGGAACTCGCCTTCGTCGCCCGCGTGTCCCCCCAGACGACCAGCGGGCATCTGGCCAAGCTGACGGAAGCCGAACTGCTGACGATGGAGCGTCAGGGCCGGCACCGGTATTTCCGCCTCGCCTCCCCCTTGGTCGGGCAGATGCTGGAAAGCATCCTCGCCGTCGCCGGCCCGGAAACCGCCCGCGCCACCACCTGGCGCGGCGGAGAGACGCTGCGCACCGCCCGCACCTGCTACGACCATCTGGCCGGGCGCCTCGGCGTGGCGCTGGCGGACTCCCTGACCCAGCGGGACTTCGTGGCGCTGTCGGCCGATGGCGGAGAGGTGACCGACTCCGGTCACGCCTTCCTGCGCGATTTCGGCGCCGAACCCGTCCCCGGCCGCCGCGTGTTCTGCCGCCCCTGCCTGGACTGGAGCGAGCGGCGCCCGCACATCGCGGGCCGCCTCGGCGCCGCGCTGGCCCACCGCTGCTTCGAACTCGGCTGGGTTGCCCGGATGCGGGACACCAGGGCCGTGGCGATCACGGACGCCGGGCGTCAGGGGTTCCAGGCGCGGTTCGGGGTGACCCTTCCGGGATAATACCAGGCGGCGTAACCACTGCCTCTCCGGACGGTGCGCCTTCGACGTGGTGGCCCCCCGGGTCCGGCGAAGAGCCGGCCCGAGGACAGGCTCCGGGCCACCATCCACGACTTTGCCGTTGGGAACAGGGGAAAGCCGTGGGTGCTGGGCCGTCGCTCAGCATGACGAGGTGGAGACCGCGAGGGTCATCGCCAAGTTCGCCTGGTACAAGTCATTGCTGGATGGCCCCGCGGTCGGCACAGTCCGCCCATGCCTTCAGAATCCAACCAGCCCGTCGCACGCGCCGCCGCCTTGCCCGCATGAGATACCGCCTGCGTCACACCACGCGCTACGACTATGGCACGCCAGTCGACTTGGCCGCGCACATGGTCCACCTGCGCCCGCGCCCCATCCCGGGCCAGCGCATCCTCTCGGATCGAGTCCTCGCCGACCCGCCGCCCGCCCGCCGGCGCGACGGGGTGGACCACTTTGGCAACCGGGTGACCTGGCTGTTCATCGACCTGTCGCACGAGACGTTCGAACTCACCTCCGAGTCGATCGTCGACGTCGCCTTCGCGCCACCGCCTCCGGCCGCCGACACGATGCCGTGGGAACAGGTCGCCGAAGCCGCCCACGGGCCGGAGGGCTGGCACGCCTCGGAATTCTGCTTCGACAGCCCGATGGCACCCGCCAACGACGACGCCCGCGCCTATGCCGCCCACTCCTTCGCGCCGAACCGGCCGATCCTGGAAGCCCTGGTGGAGCTGAACACCCGGATCAAGGCGGATTTCGCCTATCGCAGCGGCTCCACCAGCATCTCCACCCCGGTGGCCGAGGTCATGCAGCGCCGCATCGGCGTCTGCCAGGATTTCTCCCACGTGATGATCAGCGCGCTGCGCGGCCTCGGCCTGCCGGCACGCTACGTCTCGGGCTATATCCGCACCCGCCCGCCGCCGGGTCAGACCCGTCGCATCGGCTCCGACCAATCCCACGCCTGGGTCGGTTGTTGGCTCGGCCCCCACGACGGCTGGGTGGACCTGGACCCGACCAACGCCCTGGTGGTCCGGAATGAGCACGTGGTGCTGGGCTGGGGACGCGATTTCGGCGATGTCAGCCCGATCCGCGGCGTCATCCTGGGCGGCGGGCGGCACGACCTGTCGGTCAGCGTCGATCTTGAACCGGACGAGGCGGAGGCCTGACCAGGCACGCCGGCTTGGCATGAAGGCCGCCGTTGCGGTAGGGCATCAACAGGAGTCCAAAACGGAGCATCGCGCGAATGCGTCAGATTAACCTCCCCATGCCGATCTGGGACATACCGATCCGCCTGTTCCACTGGCTTCTGGTGCTGCTGATCGGGTTCATGTGGGTGTCGGGCAAGCAAGGCTGGCTCGAGTACCATATGCTGTCAGGCTACGCGATCCTCAGCCTGCTGATCTTCCGGGTCGTCTGGGGCTTCGTCGGCAGCGACACCGCGCGCTTCCTGTTTTTCCTGAAAAGCCCGATCGAGGGGCTGCGCCACCTGCTCCACATCACCAAGCGGGAACCGGATACCGAAATCGGCCACAACGCCGCCGGCGGCTGGATGGTCGTGGTGATGCTGGCGCTGCTGTTCGCGCAGGTCTTCACGGGCATGAGCGCGAATGACGACATCTCGGTCGAGGGTCCGCTGTCCCGCCTGGTCGGCAAGGACTGGAGTGACTGGGCGACCAGCCAGCATCATTTCCTGTTCAATATCGTCCAGATCGTCATCGGACTGCACATCCTGGCGATCGTGGCCTATGCGATCCTGAAGCGGCACGACCTGGTGCGGCCGATGATCACCGGCAAGAAACGGATGCCCGGCGCGATGCAGGCGCCGCGGATGATGTCGCCGATCCTGGCGGCGATCGTCTGGGGAGTTTCGGCGCTGCTGGTCGCGGCGCTGATCTGGTGGGCGCCATAGGGCGCCAAGGGGAAACCGACGGGGGCACGAACCGCGCCCCCGTCGCATTTCTTACCGCGCGCGGAACGCCCGGTGGCACGCGCCACAGGCATCGCCCACGGCCTTGATCGCCGCGTCCACGCCAGCCGCGTCGCCAGCAGCCGACGCCTTCACCAGCAGGGCGGAGGCTTCACCCAGCGCGGCGGATGCCTTCTTGAAGTCGTCGGACTTGGACCACACCTCGGGCAGCGCCTTGGTGTTGTTCCCAGCCGCCGTTCCTTGCGGGAACAGCGACGGAATGATCGCCGCGTACCGGCCCATCGCCTTGGCCGGACCTTCCAACGTCTTCACGTCGCCCTTGGCCGCTGCCACCGCGCGAATACCGGCAAAGTCGCCAGCGAGCAGCGCGAAACCGACCTGACGCGTCTCGATCAGGTTCGGACCGGACTGGGCGCTCGCGACACCGCTGGCGGCGACGACCATGGCGGCCGCCAGAACAAACTTCCTCATCAACTAGGCACTCCCCTGTGTGTTTTGCGGGACCACGGATTTACCCGTGGCGCATGCCCCTTGTCCGGCTGCACAAACCAGCCAAAGAAGCGGCGCACGCCAAGGATATAACCAGAATGACGCCCAAGCCCACGATTCATTCCGTCGCCGTGTTCTGCGGCGCGCGCGTCGGCGACAACCCGGCCCATGCCGCCGCCGCGCGGGCGCTGGGGGAAGGATTGGCCCGCGCGAGCATCCGTCTGGTCTATGGCGGCGGGCGGGTCGGGCTGATGGGCATTCTCGCCGATGCGACTCTCGCCGCCGGCGGCGAGGTGCTGGGGGTGATCCCGGAATTCCTCCAGCGCTGGGAAGTCGCCCATGCCGGGCTGACCGAGATGGTGGTCACATCGACCATGCATGACCGCAAGCACCGGATGTTCGAGGTCGCGGACGCCTTCGTGACCATGCCCGGCGGTATCGGCACGATGGACGAAACGATCGAGATCATCTCGTGGCGCCAACTGCGTCTGCACGACAAGCCGATCATTCTTTGCGACGTCGAAGGGTCGGCGGCCCCGTTGCACGCCGCGCTGGAAGCCTCGGTCACCATGGGCTTCGCCGCCCTGGAGACCCGGAACCTCTATGAGGTGATCGCGGGCGTGCCGGCGGTGCTGGAACGCCTGGCGCACCTGGCACCGGGCCAGGGATCCGCCGAACGCCTCTGACCCCGCCTTGAAATGGTCACAGCCGCACCGTCATTCGACCACGCCCGGCCGCCAGGATGCCTCCATTGAAACACCAGCGTTGGAGCGGACCATGCGACACCTCAAGGCTTTTCTGATCGCGGCTCCGGTCGCGGCCGGCCTGCTGCTCGCCCCCTCCGCCCAGGCCGAGGGTCGTCACCGCGGCGGTGGCCCCAATGGGGGACATCATGGTGGCTACCAGGGCGGCCATCACGGTGGATATCATGGCGGTGGGCATGGCCAGTACCGCCCCCAGGCCTATCGGGCGCCCCAACGGCATCACTATTACCAGCCGCCGCGCCACTACTCTCACCGCGGCGACGACGGCGGGCTCGCGGCCCTGGCACTCGGCCTTGGCGCCGCGGCCGTGATCGGCGGGATCATCGCCTCCTCCCAGCCGCCGCAGTATGCGCCGCCGCCTGTCGCCTATGCCCAGCCGAACTACTACCCGAACGGGTATGTCGTGCCGCAGGGCTACCAGTCGCCCTACGGGTATTCGCAGGGATACGGGAACTGAGCCCTCAGCTCAGACTCCCCGGGTAATCCTTCCAGATGCTCGCTTCCAACTGCGGATAGTCCGCGACCGGGCACAATTGCCGCCAATGCGTGGCGATCTGTGACCCGGTGGCGTTCCACAGCCCGACATGGCTGACCATGTGACCGAGGAAATCCTCCAGCATCCGGATGCGATGGGCAAAGCCGATCGCATGCGGATGCAGAGTCATGTGGAAATACCGGCCACGCTTGTATTGCGCCGCGAATTCCGCCCGCCAGTTCCGGGCCAGTGAATCGGCATGCTCGAGCCCCGTCCCGCGGGAGGGGAACAGCAGGAAGAACTGATCGTCGTAGTGATAATAGTAGGGCAGCGCCAGGATCGCCCGCCTGCTGGCAGCGTCTGTCACCCAGTAGTGCGGCACGTCATCGGCCAGGCCATTGCCGAACCAGTCGAACCCGGCCTCCATCAGCAGGTCCATCGTGTTCGGGCTGATCGTGCCGCCCGCGAAGGGATCGCCCTGGCGCGGCAGGGAGAACCAGCCTTTCGGCTTCACCCCCGTCACATCGGCCAGGATCGCGGTGGCGCGCGCGATGCGGTCGGCTTCATCCTCCCGCGCCAGAGCCGTCACGTCCTCATGCTTCAGGCCCTGGGCGGCGATTTCGTGCCCCTGCCCGATCAGTTCCCGCAGCAACGGCCCATGCACGCGCGCCATGACCGCCGGCACCGCGAAGGTGGCCTTCAGCCCGTGCCGATCCAGCGCGGAACGCAAGTGTTCCAGCCCGTCCCGCAGGCCGAACTGGGCACGGGGGCTTCGCATGTCCCTTTCCGTGATCCCCGCGGGACCCGAGGCGACCGAGAGGTCGACCGTGATCGCGACGCAGCAGCGGTCGCCATCGGGCCAGACCACTTCCTCATCATGCAGGCTGATCTCGTCGGAGATCGTGTAGCCGTCTTTCCAGGGCATGATCGTGCTCTCCTCAGGCGGCCGGCGGATGGTTGGCGAGGCACCAGCGCGCGACCTGCTCACAGGTCGGGAACCAGACGCCGGGCAGCGTCTTCATGCGGCGGATCAGAGCGTCGAGCATGTCGATCCGCTGTGCCCGCCCCGAAACGAAGGGATGCAGGCAGACATTCAGGTATCCGCCGGCGTGATACTGTTGCAGGAACGCCTGCCACCACATTTCCAGCACGCGGTCGGTATCGGTGATCCGCTGGGCCGAGTTGTCCGAGCCGAGCCAGGCGAAGCTGTAGAACATGGCGTCGTCGATGGCGTAGTGGAACGGGAGGTTGAGCAGGGTGTTCGCGCCCTCCCGGTCCGTCAGGTAGTACGGCAGGTGGTCGGCCGAGTCGTGGGAGACGTAGAGGAACCCGGACTTCTTCAGCAGCGCCAGCGAATGATCGCTGCGGGTGCCGACCGGGTTGTGGCCGGTGATGTCGCGCAGGGCGGTGGCTGTCCTGGTCAGGTGGTCGAGTTCAAGCTGCATGTCCTTGGGGACACGGTGTTCCCACATATGGTCGGCTATCTCGTGGCCGGCGGCATGGGCGGCGCGCAACGCCTGGGGATACAGTTCGCGGATGCGGCCTGGGGTGAAGATCGTCGCCTTGACGTGGTGCTGATCGAACAGCGCCAGCAGGCGCCAGATGCCGACGCGACCGCCGAACTCTCCCTTGGCGAGCTGCATCGGCGGTTCATTCAGCAGGCGGCGGAGCAGCATCGCGTCGAAATCGGCGGTGAAGTTGACCGCGATGCGGGCGCCGTCGGGCCAGGTCAGGTCGGGGATGCGTTGATGGCGGCGGTCATGGGCCAGCGCAACCTGCGCGAGCGCCTCGACCTCCTGGTCAAGCGGGTGGGTCATGTCGTCGTTCCCTCCAGTTCGCCATCCGGCTGGTTCACGAAGATCATGACACCCAGCAGCGTCATGTAGAAGTGGAAGGCGGCGGTTTGGCCGTTCCAGGTCTTCGATTGCCACATCGCGAACCATTCCCCGCCGACGACCATGAAGCCGGTGAACCACAGTAAGAAGCCGATCCCACAGCCCACCATCACCAGGGTTTTGGCCGCGTTGAACGCGCGGGCGGGTCCCTGGCTGAGGCGCAGGAGGCGGATGGCCGCGATGGCGAGGATGAGGCCTGTGGTGGCCTCGGTCGCGATGATCAACCAATAGCCCGCGGTCCAGGCCCAGGGCGCGGTGATGGCGCGTCCCATCAGGGCATTGCCGGGGAACGTCGTGTCCATTGAAAGGGTGTGGCGGACGAACTGGTAGTTCGTGTCGTAGTCGGCCAGGTTGCCATAGGCGACGAGCAGCGCGAACAGCGCGCAGGACGCGACCATGGCGATCTTGATCAGGCGGACGGCAAGCATGGGCGCTCCTCCGGTCACCGGGGGGGGGCAGCCCTGTCTGCTGCCGCGACGCGCGGGAAAGGCGGACGGGCGCCCAACCCCGTCGTGGTGGCCGCAGGGCCACCATCCACGTCTTTACCGCGACCAGCATCGCAAGTCATGGATGGTGGCCCTGCGGCCACCACGACGGGGAAGGTTTGGATGCCAGGCGACCCGCTTTTCTTGCGGGTGGCCTAACCGTCCCAGACGCTGCTTGGCATGGGCAGGTTGGCGAAGTCCGAATCGGACAACGGACCATCCGGGGCGATTCCGGCCATCCCCAGCAGCATGTGCCATTGCCGGACGTGCTGGCCAGAGTGCCAGGTCGCCCGCTCCAGGATCTCATGCAACGTCTGTTCGCCGTAGTAGGTCTGCACCTTCTGCGTGCCGGACCGATCGGCCTGCGCCGCCCACCATCCAACCAGGTCCTGGCGCACGGTTTCGCCGTAGGCGGCGATCGAGCCGAAGCTGTCCATGTCGTCGGTGGGGCCGACGGCCAGGGCCTCGTAGGTCAGTTCGCCACCGCGGGCGACCGAGAGGAACACCTCCGCGATGCGGAAGATGTGGTGGGACAGGATGCGGTAGCTGCGCGGGCGGTTCGGGACCTCGGTCGCCAGTTGGCTGTCCGGCATCTGCGGGACGATCCGCGCCGCCGTGGCCAGGAACAGGTCCAGACGCCGGACAAGCTGACCCGGGGACAGGACGGGGCCCGTTGCTTCGTTCAGTCCGAGGAACTTGACGACCGAGGAAATGTTCTGCGCGAACACCCATTCGTCGCCACGTGACAGGACAGGGATCGAACGCGCGCCGAGGCGCCGCAGTTCGGCCAATCCATTGGCGTCCTCTAGAACGTTGACCGACTCAAACCCGATCGCACGGACCGAGAGAAACTCCTTGAGTTTCAGGCAACTCGTTCATCCAGGCTGCCAGAACACCTTGAGCGGTTCGACCGCGTCCATGGTTAGCTCCGGTTTGCTTCGGGTGAATCAGTAGGCGGATCGGAGGGGCCGGTCAATCAGCGTTTCCGGCCTTTACATTGTCCCACCAGGGGCAGGTTCCGGTCAGGGTTTCGAAGTTGCCTTGCATGACCTGGACGGGCATGCGTTCGCCGTTCTGGGCGGCTTTCAGACGCAGGTCGCGGGCCTGGGCGCGCTGTTCGGCGGACATCCAGACGCGGTCGTGGCCCCAGAGGCTGGGACCGATGGTGCATTCCGTTGCCTGCCAGGTGCCGGGGGTCACTTCCTTGCCGCCCCAGCCGTATTCCATCAGGAAGCCGGACGGCGTCTTCAGGTAGTACGACATCACCGCGTCGTTCGGGTGGCGGCCGAGCGTGGTGGCGATGCGGTCAGGGTCGCCGAGGGCGATGTCGTAGCCCTGGCCGACGTCATCCATCGAATACAGCTCCACCATCAGATGATGCAGGTCCTGACGGCCGGTCTCGATCAGGGCCAGGCTGTGGTGGCGCGGGTTCACGTGCATGAAATAGGCGCGGAACGGGGTGGTGATGTAGTCGCTGACGCCGAAGCCCAGAGTGTCGCGATAGAAGCCCAGCAGGTCGTCGATGTTCTTCACGTGGAACACCGCGTGCCCCATGCCGAGCGGACCGGTGCGAAAGCCGGAGATGGTGCGGCCGGGCTTGAAGGCGGCGTCGGCGATCATCGGGCCGTGGAAAGCCTCCAGCCGGTTGCCGGCGGGGTCGGCGAAGCTGATCAGGCCGGTGACGAAGCGCTGATCCGCGAGCGCCCGCGGCTCCGCCCGGACCTTGACGCCGGCGGCTTCCAGTTTGGCGGCCAGGGTTTGCAGGGCGGCGGCGTCCGCGACCTCCCACCCGAAGAAGCGTTCGCCGTCGGACAAGGACCGGTCGATGACCAGCCGTTGCTTGCGGTCATCCATGCGAAACGCGCGCTGGGCGTTGCCGTGGTCGACGGGCTGCATGCCCAGCCAGTTGGTGGCGAAGTCGGACCATTCATCGAGGTTGGATGCGCCGATCCCGACATAGCCCAATGATTGCACCAGCATGGTCCGCTCCTCCATCCAAAGCGGCCGGAAGATTAGCACGCCGCCGGACCGCCGCACACCAGTCCGGATCAACGGGCCCTGTCAGCCGGGCGCATCCGGCGGCGCGTAGAGGGAGCCGATGACGCCCAGAACCTCCACCCGCGCCGCCCCGGCGGGGTCCAGCGGCACGATCCCTGCCCCGTTGGTCCAGCGCCAGACCCGGCCTTCCCGCCGTTCCACCGGCCACCAGCCATGGTCCAGGCGCGGGTCGTCCGCCGCGATCGTCGTGACGCCCGCCGCGGTGGTAACCGTCAGCCGCTCCATCCGCACCCCGACCTCCCGACGGTCGAACCCGGTGAGGCCCAGTGCCTGCAAGGGCCGGTCCTCCGGGCGGGAGCAGCGGGAGAGCAGGCTGACCGCCCCGTCGATTGCCGGGACCTCGAAGACATAGCGATCGTTGTCCACCAAAGCGGGGGCGAAGTCCCGCTCCCCCACCCGCAGGCGCAGATCGGGATCGCGTGAGACCGGCGGGTTGGCCGAGCGGAGGCGGACGGATTGGAGGGAAACGCCGAGGCGCCGGCCGTCGGCGCCGCGGCCGAGGCTGGCGGGGCTGGCGGCGGTGGGGATATGGAACCGCAGCCGCACCCGGGAGTCGATCACGGCCAGGTCGCGCAGCGGGATCCGCAGCGCCATCGGCCTGGGGTCGGTAAAGCTGTAGGTCCCGATCTCCTTCAGGTCGTCGGCGACGGTGACGTGCTGCGCCCGGTTGCCGGGGGCAAAGGCGGCCAGGAAAAATTCCAGCACCGCGCCCGCATCGTCCTCCGCTCCGACATAAAGCTCAAGCTCCGCCAGTTCCCCGACGCTCCAGACCCCATGCGGTTCGGTCCTGGACCAGCCGCTCAGCAGGCGGACGCTGACGGGCAGGGCCACGTTGAAATGCACCATGCGCGCCGACGACAGGGGGACCGGCCGATCGACCAGGCCCAGAGCGTCCAGCTCCTCGAACGACGGGAACGTCGCGAGCATCGCGGCGGGATCGAAGGTTGGCAGGGCCATCGGGGATGCCCGCAGCGCCTGGCGCAGATCGTCGGCGCGGACGATGTTGTAGCGGTCGGTTCCCAGGTAGTAGTCGTGGAATTTCAGTTCGTTCTCCCCCATCAGGGGGCGATGCCAGACCGCCGGGATGCCCAGCGTTTCCGCCACGATCAGCCCGTGCAGAGAGCTTGAGACGACCAGTTCGCTTTGCATGATCCGGCGGACCATTTCCAGGAACGGCGTATCGACCGAAATGATCTGATCCTCGTACTGCGGATAGAGTTTCCGCATCACAGCGTCGTCGCGGAAATGCGGGATGAGGATGAAGTCCCGAGGTGGATTTCCGATATGGCGCCGCATAGCCTCGATCTCATCCGCGAACAGGTGGACCAGCAGGTTGGCGGGATCGAACAGAAGGTCCACCCGGCTGACATCATAGCCGCGCCGGCGCAGGAACTCCCGCGAGATCGGCCCGCGGGTCGCATAGACATGCAGTTGCCTGGGAGAGTGGTACATCTCGGCCTTGCCGCCGTTCAGCCCCGTGCCCCAGATCACATCGCCTTCGTGCGCGGTCTGGATCAATGAACCCAGGGACAGCAGCCTCGGGCCTTCCAGGCGATTATCCAGCTTCATCCCAGTCAGGCGGCGCATCAGATGCGGCACCATCAGGTCGCCGAAATTGCCATGCACGAACTGGCTGCGGCTCAGATTGGCGAAACGCTGCTCGGATCGCGGGCTGGAGAAACCGGGACGCCACCAGTAGATCCGCAGGGACGCGTCAGCCGGCGGGGCATCCCATCCAGTCGACGGCGTGTCCGGCCGCACCGAGGACCGCAGGGTCGCCCGCTCGGGCCGGAACGGCACCACGGGGATCAGCATGGCATGCAGAGCGTCCCAGCCGATCTTGCGCAGCGCGGCATAGCGTTCGTTGACACCGTAGGAGACCGTGATGCCCTCGGCATCCCCGACCGCGCCATCTGGATAGGCGGCTTCCTGGCAGCGGCCATCCAGGCGGGGCTGGTGCGGGCGCGCGTGCTCGGTTGGCAGCAGCTCCACGACCGGGCGCGGGGAAAACAGGACCGGCGCGAAGGGCGGCTGGTCCTCCAGCGCGACGACGGCGCCGACATAGCACAAGGCCTCGAAGGACGGACGCGCCGGGTCGGGCTCACCGTGCAGCAGCGAATGGGTGACGAAATAGAGCCGCCCGTCATGCCGCACCGGCGTTGCCCCGCCGCGCAGCTCTCCGTATGCCTCCTCATAGGACCAGGAGTCCCATTCATGGGTATAGGCGTCCGTGCAGACCACCTGGTCGGGGCCGGACAGGTCCACCCGCAGGATGACCAGCGGGGAGAACTGGTAGACCGCGAACACCTCATCCTCGTGCTCGAACAGCATCCAGTTCTTTTCGACCAGTTGCCGCGGCCCGGGGCGCATGACCTCCCGCGCCTTGCCGATCGGCAGCAGGGTGGCGGGGTCGATTTCCACCAGATAGATGCGATTCGGCCTGGGGCGGGAGCCGCTGTTGAAATGCATGTAAAGCCGCCCGCGAATCGTCAGCAGCCGGGGGTCGGCGGGATGGGCATGCACGGCGGGATCGACGCTGCCGACATCGGCATAGGACAGATGGTCCGAGACCGGGACGACGCTGCCCGGGATCGCCGACCAGTCATCCCTCAGGCGGCACATCGCGATATGGCGCGATCCATCCGGCAGCACGACACGGTACGCCATCACCAGCCCGTCCGGCCCCCGCAGGATCGCCGGATTGAACACATGGATCGTGCCGCCCGTGCCCCGCTCCATCCACGCGGCGGGCACCAGTTCGGCCTCGGTGAAATGCTTGACCCGCACGCATCGTCTCCCACGATAAACTGGCAATTCCGCCGGCCGGGGTCGTATACCCGACGCCGCCCCTCGAAAGTCGATTAATGGCCGATCTGATCGCCCTGCTCCAGGAACCGCATGCCTGGGCATCCTTGCTGACCCTGACCACGATGGAAATCGTCCTGGGTGTCGACAACCTGGTCTTCATTGCCATCCTGACCGGCCGCCTGCCAGCGGAACAGCAATCCATCGCCCGCCGGATCGGCCTCGGGCTCGCCCTCATCACACGGCTCGGCCTGCTGACGGTCATCAGTTGGATCATGCACCTGACCGAGCCGGTCTTCACCGCCTTCGGCCAGAGCTTTTCGTGGCGCGACCTGATCCTGATCCTGGGCGGGCTGTTCCTGGTGTACAAGGGAACCGTCGAAATCCATCACCGGATGGAAGCGGATGAACAAGGCCCCGGTGCGACGGAACAGAAAGCCAAATTCGCCTCCACCATCGCGCAGATCGTCGTCATCGACATCGTCTTCTCCCTCGACAGCGTCATCACCGCGGTCGGCATGGCGAATGAGCTTTCGATCATGGTCATCGCCGTGGTCGCCGCCGTCGTCGTGATGATGGTGGCCGCCAACCCGCTGTCCTCGTTCATCTCCCGCCACCCCACGGTGAAGATGCTGGCGTTGAGCTTCCTGCTTTTGATCGGCATGACGCTGATGGCGGAAGGGTTCGAGGTGCATCTGCCCAAGGGCTATATCTACGCCGCCATGGCATTCTCGGCCGTGGTCGAAAGCCTGAACCTCCTGGCCTCGAAACGGCGCGCGAAAAAGGTGATCCGCACGGGCGGTTGATCCAGATCAAGGCGGCGACGCGATCCAGGGCGGTCATATGCCGCCATGGATACCGCCGCCCTGATCGCGAAGTACGACCGCCCCGTACCCCGCTACACGAGCTATCCGACCGCGCCGCATTTCTCGGCCGAGGTCACGCCGGCCGTCTATGCCCGCTGGCTCGCCGCCCTGCCCGATGATGCGGCGGTTTCGCTCTATCTGCATGTCCCGTTCTGCGCCTCCCTGTGCCTGTTCTGCGCCTGCCACACCACCGTGGCGCGCCAGGAAGCGCCGCTGCTGGCCTATACCGAGGGGTTGCTGGCCGAGATCGACCTGATCGCCGACCTGATCGGACGGAAGCAGCCGGTCGCGCATGTCCATTGGGGCGGCGGCACGCCGACCGCCCTGCCCGCCCGGTCGATGCGGGCGATCATGCAGCGGCTGCGGGAACGGTTCGACCTGGCCCCCTCGGCCGAGGTGGCGGTGGAGATCGATCCCCGCACCCTCACCGCTGAACACGTCGACGCGCTGGCCGCCATGGGCACCAACCGCGTCAGCCTGGGCGTGCAGGACTTCAACCCCACCGTGCAGAAGGCGATCGGCCGGATGCAGTCCTATGAACTGACCGCGGCCTGCGTCACGCAGCTCCGCGCCGCCGGGATCGACGCCGTCAACCTCGACCTGATCTACGGCCTGCCGCACCAGACGATCGAGGGCGTGGCCGAGACCGTCGCCCAGGCCATGGAACTGAACCCCGCGCGGGTCGCGGTCTTCGGCTATGCCCACGTACCCTGGATGAAGAAGCACCAGTCCCTGCTGCCCGAGGCCATGCTGCCCGGCCCCGGTGAACGCTACGCCCAGCGCGACGCGGCGGAGGACACGATCGTCGTCCGCGGCTATGTCCCCGCCGGCCTGGACCACTTCGCCCGCCCCGGCGATGCCATGGCGATTGCCGCCGAGGACCAGCGGCTGCGGCGCAACTTCCAGGGTTACACCACCGACAGCGCCCCGGTCCTGATCGGGCTGGGCGCGTCATCGATCGGCTCGCTGCCGGAGGGCTATGTGCAGAACCACCCCGGCGTGCCGGCCTGGCGGGACGCGATCCGCGCCGGCATCCCCGCCACCGCCCGCGGCATCGCCTTGACCGCCGAGGACCGGGTCCGCCGCTCCGTCATCGAAGAAATCATGTGCCACGGCGAAATCGACCTGCGCGACATCGCCGCCCGGTTCAACGCCTGCCCGGCGTCGCTGCTGCCCACCGGCCCCTCCCTGCACGACCTGGCCGAGGACGGGTTGATCCAATGGTCCGGCTACCAGCTTTCCGTGACCGACCGCGGGCGGCCCTTCCTGCGCAACATCGCCGCCGCCTTCGACGTGCGGCTGCATTCGGGACCCGGCCGGCACTCGGCCGCGGTGTGAGGCTGTCATGACACAGACAATGCTGGACGACCTGATCGACCTGGACCGGTTCCTGCACATGCCGCTGGAGCACGAACCCTTCCCCCATCTTGTGGTGCCAGGCTTCCTGCCGGCCGAGGCCGTACATGACGTCGTCTCCTCCTTCCCCGCCCCCGACCTCCCCGGTGTCCTTCCCGTCCCCACCGCTCGGCTTTACGGCGCCTTCGAGCGGTTGATGGAACGGCTGCGGTCGCCCTTGGTCACCGAGGCCTTCAGCCACAAGTTCGGCGTCGCCCTGGATCCGGCGACCCTGATGGTGACGCTGCGGGCGCGCACCCGGCCGGTCGACGGGCAGATCCACACCGACAGCGAGACCAAGATCGTCACCGCGCTGATCTACCTGAATGAGGATTGGTCGAACCAGGGCGGCCGGCTGCGCCTGCTACGCGGGCCGGACGATATCGAGGACATGATCGCCGAGGTGCCCCCCGACGCCGGCACGCTGCTGGCGTTCCGGCGCACCGACAACTCCTGGCACGGGCACAAGCCCTTCGACGGGGTGCGCCGCTCGATCATGCTGAACTGGATGGTGGACGCGGCGACGATGCGGCGGGAACTGCGGCGCCATGCGCTGTCGGCCGGCGTGAAGTCCCTGCTGACCCTCCGCTGAGGAACCCACGCATGGACACGATCCTGATGGAAGCCGCCGCCCTGCCCTGCGCCGGCGGCCGGATCCGCAAGGCGATCCGTCTGGCGGAGCGTCACGACAGCCCCTTCCGCCACTGGCTGCCGACCGCCGTGCTGCCGGACGGGATGGCGCGCGCCCTCGCTCGGCTGCCCCTGACGCCGCCGGCGATCGACGACACGCGGGGCAAGCGGGAAACCCACAACGCCAGCCGCCTGTTCGTGAACGAGGCAGCCCGGCGGGAATACCCGGTCTGCGCCACCCTGGCTGAGGCCTTCCAGGATGAGGCGACGATCGGCCTGCTGAACGACATGACCGGGCTCGATCTGACCGGCAGCTTCCTGCGGATCGAGTATTGCCTCGACACCGATGGGTTCTGGCTGGAACCGCACACGGATATCGGCGCCAAGCTGCTGACGTTCCTGGTCTATCTGTCCGATCACCCCGAGGCCGACGACTGGGGCACCGACCTGATGACCCCCGAAGGCGAGGTCATCGGTTCCGCCCCCGGCGGGTTCGGCAAGGGCCTGATGTTCGTGCCCGGCCCCGATACCTGGCACGGCTTCACCCGGCGGCGGATCACCGGCGTGCGGCGGTCTCTGATCGTGAACTACGTCAGGCCGGAATGGCGGTCCCGGCACGAACTGGCGTTTTCCGACCAGCCCGTCCGGGCGGCCTGAGGGGGCCGGCCACCGGAAAGCCCCCTCCCGATCATCCCCTACGCGGCAACGGCATAGGCCAGCCCCCGAGGGTCAATCCGGATCTCCAGCACCGCCGGTCCCCCCGCTGGCAGAGGCAGTTCGGCCGCTCCGTCCGTCCAGCGCCACATCGTCCGCGCGTCCCGCTCGGGCTGCCACCAGCCGTCGCGCAGACCGGGATGATCCAGCGGCACCACCTCCCGCTCTCCCCCGCGCCGCAGCGCGACCGCGCGGACCGAAACCCCCAGCCGGCGGCGATCGCCGATCCACGGACGCAGTCCATGCGGAGACGCCGAACGGGACACCAGCCGCACCGCACCGTCAAAGGCCGGCAGGACAAATATGTGCAACCCGCCCTGGACCGAGGCCGGAGCGATGCGGCGCCCGTTCACCTCGATCTCCAGCGCCGGCTCATCGGTGGTCGCCACCCGCGGCAGATCCAGGCCCAGCAACCGCGCCCGTTCCGCCAGTTCGGTCCAGATCGGGCGCACCTGATCGGGCGCATCGGCGAAGGGCAGGCAGGAGCGCGCGACCCGATCCTCCTGTCCGGCTCCGGGATCGGGGTGCAGCAGCAGCGGGCCGGGCGCGTTCTCGAACATCGCCCGATTGCCGGTGTCGAGGTAGGATTCGACCGCCATCCCCTCACTCAACAGGACGTCATGCGCGTCCAGTTCGACATGGTAATAGCTGACCAACCGGCAGGCGGCATCCGGCCGGATGGTCGCGCCATTGGCCAGAAGGCGGATCGGGATCAGCTTGCCGCCGATCGCCACCGCGTGCTCGGGTGAGAGCACCACCGGCGCTGATGGCACGTTGGCGGTGATCGCGCCTGGCTCGACCCGGATCGGACGGATACGCGCGGGATCGGGGTGGCGCGTCAGGTCCAGGTGGCGCCAGCCGATCCACTTGACCGGCACCGACCGGCCGGAGGCGGTCAGGACCGGCTGGCCGATCGCCAGGGACTCCACCGCGACCGACCCGTCCGGTGTCTCGATCCGCGTGCCCGCCGCGAAGCAGGCCAGGTCGGTGGTGATGAAATCGCTCGCGGCGTCGCCCACCGTGAAGGCCGCGCCGGTGTAGTCCGTGCCCGGGTCAAGGATCAGCGCCAGGTCGGGGTTGCCGCTGCGATCGACCAGCAGCGTATTGCCGCCGACGATCGCGGCGGAGACGGCATCGGTCACGTCGGTCAGGGTGATCGTCTCTCCCTTGCCGAAGCCGGCGATGGTGCCGGAGAAACCCGACCCGGCCGTCAGCGCCAGGACGTTCGTGCCCGCGCCGAGTTCCACCGTCTGGCCCGCGGCGACGGTGCCGGTCGTGGTGATGGTGTTGCCGCCCGCGGTCACGATCCGGCCGGCGCCCAGCAGATCGTCAACCTTCAGCGCCCCGCCAGCGGTGATCGTGCCGTTGTTGGTCAGCGTCGTCTGATCAACCAGCGTATTGGCGCCGGTGAGGCTCCATTTCGCGCCGGCATCGACATTCGTTCGCGCGAAGTTGAGGAACTGGGTGCCGAGGCCGCTGATCGTCCCGGTGCCGGCGGCCGAAGCCAGGACCATCGTGCTGACATTCGGCCCACCGATCGGGTTGGTACCATTCACCAGGCCCGTGAACACGGCGCCCACATCGGCGATCAAGGTATGGTCGAAGCCGCTGCCAAAGGACACAGCGGCGTTGGGACCACTGATCGTGCCGGCGTTGCGGAGGGTCCCGGCCCCGCCCGTCAGCACCACCGCCCGGTTGCCTGTGATCGTGCCCCCGGCCAGGTTGGTGACCGTGCCGCCCTTGCCGAGATAGACCCCTCGTTCCCCCGAGAAGATGCCGCCATTGATGCGGCCCGCATTCTCGACCGTCGAGACCTTGTTGCGCGCCGACACGCCATAGCGGCCGGTGATCGTGCCGCCGGCCAGGTTGGTGATCGCGCCGGTGCCACGAATATAGATGCCGTAGCCGCTGAAGCCGGACGTATCCCCGGTGATGATGCCGGCATTCAGGACGGTGACTGCCGTGGCGGTGACATTGCTCAGGATACCAACATAGCCAATGATCGTGCCGCCGGCTTGGTTCGTGATCGTCCCCGCGCTGCCCAGTCTGACCCCGCTGCCGAAAGCCGCGGTCGCGCCGGCAATGACGCCTGCATTGACGATTGTCGATGCAACTGTGCCGTAGACGCCGACATAGATTGCTTGGCGTCCAATGATCGTGCCGCCGCTGGTGTTGGTGACGACGCCGCCGGCTTCCAGCCCGACCCCGAAACCCTGAGCGCCCAGGCTGCCGATGATGGTGCCGTGGTTGGTCACCGAGGCCACGGTCCCGTTCGCCTCGATGCCAAAGTAGCCGCTGATCAGGGCCGCCGACTGGTTGATGATCGTGCCACCGGCCGTCATCCGGATCGCTCGTGCAACCGAGCCGGAACCGCCCAAGATGGTGCCCGCGTTGTCGACGGTGCCGGCGCTGCCCTGGAGATGCGCGCCATAGTGGCCGGTGATCGTGCCGGTACTCTGGTTGGTCACACTGCCGCCGGTTCGCAGCCGTACACCGCTTTGACTGACCGCGGTGCCACCGGCGATGATCCCGGCATTGTCGACCGTCAGCGCACCCGTGCCGCCATAGACCGCGCGCCGGCCGGTGATCGTGCCGGTCGTCAGGTTGGTGACCGTGCCACCCTGATAGATGTAGACACCATTGTCGGTACCCGAGACCGTACCGGCATTGCTGACCGTGCCGGCCGCGCCCGAGATGCGGATGCCGGCATATTCCCCGCTGATATGGCTGCCCGAACCGCTGTTGGTGACCGTGCCGCCCGCCAGCAGGCGGATGCCGGAGCCGAACGCCGCCGCGTTCGATACCGTCCCCGCATTCACGACGTCCCACGCTCGGCTGGCATCGCCGCTGAGGCCGGCGGTCAGCAGGCCCGTCCCGGTAATCGTGGTCGGGTCCTCGGACGCCAGGGTCAGAGACACCAGCGTGCCGATGGTTCCGGTGATCGTCATGGCCATGGGGCGATCCTTCGCGGTGAGGGGGTCGGCACGCGTGGGCGGCCGGCTTCCCCGACGGTCAGGCTACCGAAACGGGCCACCATCCAGCGCGCGGCGCCCAAGCGACACATGCGTGCCGCCCAGGAACGGATATCGTCAGAAACTCGTTAACGATAGTGTTCCACCGCACGCGGAACGCGTCAACACCGGCGATACAGACAGAATTTGGTACGTTTCGCCGCATGGATCACGCGACCGCCCCGATCCCCTTCACCCGGATCAGCGCGAGCAGCTTCAACGACGGGCCGCTTGGGTGCTTCACCCCACGCTCCCAGTCGCTCACCAATTTGGTACGGACATTCAGGTGCAGCGCGAGCACGGCCTGGCTGATCCCCTCCCGCTCCCGCAGGGCCAGGATTTCGTGGCCGGTCATCGGCTCCACTGTGGTGAGGGCGAGCGTGTCGAAGCCGCGCCGGGTCATTTTACGGACGACGGGCGGTATGGTGTGAACGCCGTTCGAAACGACGGCAACGAGGCCGGTGGGTGTCATGACCGTTCCTCCGCCGTGGTTCGCATGATGACGATCAAGGATTGAAATTTCATAATCGCAGTCTCCCCGTTATGCCCGGGCCCGTTGATCGGGCCGAGCGGCGTGGGAGCAGAGAACGAAACGGGGCGTCACGTGGGTTGCGAAGTGGGCGTCAAAATTTAAGTGACCGAGGGGCGGTGAGCGTCAAAAATGGCGTCAAAGCCCCTTGTGTCCCCCGGGCGGGGATGGTTTGCTTCATTTCAGCGTGCAATGAGATAGCCACTGACGATGACAACGCCGGTCTTGATCAGACTCTTGGGTGGCTTCCGCCTGAGCGTTGCGGGACGCGAGGTCACGTCGCTGCCACGGAAGGCACAGGCATTGCTGGGTTATCTCGCCATGCAGGACGGACGACCGGTTACACGGGAAACCGTGTCCGACCTGTTGTGGACGGACCGCGGCGCGGAACAGGCAAGACACAGTCTGCGACAAACGTTGCTTGTATTGCGGCGCGCGCTAAGGGACGCAGGCGGCGATGTGATCGCGAATAACCCGAGCACGCTGGCCTTCATTCCGGGCATGGTAGAAACGGATGTCGGGCGCTTCCGGCTGCTCGCACGATCGTCGGACCGGGCGGCGCTGGCCGAGGCTTCGGAGATCTACGCCGGGTCGCTGTTGGATCGGTTCCCGCCGGTGGGTGGGGATTTTGATGATTGGTTGATTGTCGCGCGCAGTGAGGTGACGGATGCGGCGATCGCGGCGCTGCGGCGGCTGACGGATGCATGCCTGGCGGCGGGCGATGTGCATCCGGCGGTGCTGGCGGCAGAGCGGATGCTGGCGTTGGATCTGCTGCGGGAGGACAGCCACCGGTTGATGATGGAGGTGTATCTGCGCGCGGGACGGCGGGCGGATGCGATCCGGCAGTATGATGCTTGCGTGGAGGTGTTGCGGCGGGAGTTGGATGTTGGGCCTTCGGAGGAGACGGAGGGGGTTGCCGGGCGGTTGCGTGAGGCTGCCATAAAGTCGCAGTTGACGCCCGTATCGACAGCGCGTCGGCTCCTTACGCCAACCTACGTACAGGATGGCCCTCCGCGGGTTGCTGTGCTGCCTTTTCGTGCCATCGGCCCTGACCCCGTCCCAGGATACTTCGCAGCTGGCTTAGTGGAGGATATTGTGACATTACTGGCCACCTTGCGTGAACCGGTGGTCGTATCGAGCAATTCCAGTCGTCAATTTTCTGACATGCCTTTGGATATTCGTCATGTTGGCAACGAACTGGGCGTGAGGTATGTCGTTTCCGGCACCGCCCGCCACGCCGAACCATGGGTACGGATTTCAGTCCAGTTGGCAGAAGCTGAGAGCGGGAGCGTGCTCTGGGGGCAATCGTACGACACCAAGGCCCTTATGTTATTTGAAGCGCAGGACAACATCGCTCGACGTGTCGTCAATACAATTGTACCGAACATCCATGAAGTCGAGATGCGCCGCATCAAGAGCAAGCATCCGGCGAGCATGACGGCTTATGATCTGGTGCTGCAGGCGCGCGATGTGATGTTTCGCATGGATCGGGAGTCTTACGGTGCGGCGGGCGAACTACTGGCAAAGGCAGCCGCGCTCGATCCAGGCTATGCGACAACTCATGCCCTGATGGCCGACTGGTATGCTCTGCGTGTTGGACAGGGCTGGTCACCTGATCCAAACAGCGATGCGGTGGCGTCAGATGACGCCGCTCGGGCAGCGATTGACCGAGATGCGCTGAATGTCCAGGCGCTTGCGCTGCATGCCCATACACGGGCCTTCCTGCATCGCGACTACGATGGGGCGGTCCGAATTTTTGATCGAGCGACTGATGTCGCGCCGAACGATGCGTCTTCATGGATGTGGAGCGCGGGGACCTATGCCTATGTTGGACAAGCCGCCGAGGCAGTGAAGCGTGCTGAACGCGCGATCCAGCTGTCACCTCGCGATCGATTCTCGTTTCGATATCATACCGCTCTTTGTCTATCACACTATACAAACAGGTCGTACGACGAAGCGATCCAGTGGGGTGAGCAGGCAATCCGGGAGGCGCCTGGATATACAGCAAGTCTGCGCTTTACCATCGCGGCGCTGGCTGCCTCGGGCCGGATTTCCGAGGCTCATGATCTGGGTGCGCGGTTGATGCGCGTGCAGCCGGATTTTCGTGTGCGGACCGTGCGTGAGAGACATCCTTTTCGGGATGCATCGCGACGAAATCAGATCGCGGACGAGCTTGCGAGGGCCGGGTTGCCTGAATAAGGCAATCCCCCCTTCGCGACATATAACATCAACATCAAGGAACGCGCGTGATGTCGATCAACTTCAGTCAAGGTAGCCAGGGCAGCCAAGGTAGCCAGGGGAGTCAAGGCAGTCAGGGTGTGGTCGGGTCGGCTTCGACAGGCGGGCCAGCGGGCGCGGTCGGTTTCCTACCGTTCTCTGGCATTCTCGAACCCGCGGTGGAGTGGCCATCCGACGTCAGCGAACTGCCGCTAAAGCTCATCAAGCCGGCATTCACGATCAAGCCCGCCGCCGCGTTCGCTACCAAGCCAGCGGCCAATCTACCAAAACCAGCCTATCCTAGCGCTTGGCATCCTGTTTTTCTTGCCCAAGCGGTCATGGCTGAGTTCGCGGACACGACGTGGAAGAGCAACGTGGATCGCGAAATCAAGGCACCAATCGATACCGACGCTGCACTCGAGGGTGAAATAACGCAATTGTTATATCTCGCGGGCACACTCCGCCCACGGCGGATGGGAGAGATTGTCGCACAGGCCGCGGATGTCCGTCCCTACTGGAATAGTCTGATCGGCGCATCACTTACGGGTACACCCGCAGCCTGTACGTTGATTGAGACCGGTCTAGCGATCGGACAGATGGTTGCCATGCATTACCACTGCTGTCCGGTCAATCACC
>DIUL01000083.1 GCA_002422345.1 Acetobacteraceae bacterium UBA6159 | reverse complement strand
AGTTGATCAGGCTGTCGATCGCGCGTGCGTTGGCGGCCGAATCGAGCTCGTTTGCCTCGCGCCGCAGCGCGGTGCGCCAGTTGGTCACCTTGACGGTGAACACGATGTAGATCGTCAGCGCGCTGAGCGTGATGAGCGCGAACACAGCGTCGTAACTGACCAGCAGGATGCCGATCACCATGCCGATCTCGATCAGCGTGGGCAGGATGGAATACAGCGTGTAGCTGATCAGCGAGCCGATCGAGCGCGTGCCGCGTTCGATGTCGCGGGTGAGTCCGCCGGTCTGGCGCTCGAGGTGAAAGCGCAGCGACAGCGCGTGCAGGTGGCGGAACACGCGCAGCGAGATCTCGCGCACCGCCTGCTGGGTGACGCGCGCGAACACCACCTCGCGCAGCTCGGTCAGCAGGGACGTGGAAAAGCGCAGCACGCCGTAGGCGAGCAGCAGCGCCGCCGGCACCACGATGAAGGCCTGCTCGGGGGTGATCGTGAGGCCGTCGATCAGGTGCTTGAAGATGATCGGCACCGACACGTTGGCGCCCTTGGCCGCGATGAGGCAGCCGAGCGCGAACAACACCCGGCCCTTGTAGGCCCAGATGAAGGGGAAGAGGCTCTTCAGCGTCTCCCAGTCGCGGCGTTCGGTCGGTTCGGGGGCGGGAAGGGCGGCGGCAGGGGCGCGTCTCATGATGTTTCCGTGAAAGAGGCAGGCAGACGGGTGGCGTCGAGGGCGCGGTGCAGCGCGAAGGCGGGTAAAGCCGGGCTGGCGGTCCGGTCAAGTGTGGCACCTGCGCGCAGGCCGCGTGCAAGGGTGATCAGGAAGCGGGCGGCGAGCCGGGCGGACGCACTGTCCAGACTGAGCATTCGGTACCGTGGGCGAGGGTGAGGTGGGTCGAGCCGAGGCCCGGATTCTGTTGGCGTGGCACCGTGACGTCAAATTGCACACGCAACGGGCAAAAAAACCATGAGGGCGCTTGACTTCCAGCACGGACTTTGTAGGATTCAAACAAACGTTCGAATTAGTTATTTGGATCGCTGCATTTGCCGAACTGCAGGCTCTCCAAGGTCAACCAAGGCCGGACTGCGCTGTTCCCGTAAGTATTTTTCCGGAGGAGACAGCTTCCGCACGGGGCCGCATGCTTGACCTCGTGACATCCAGAACACGCTGCACCCAAAGAAGGTGCCGCACGCGGATATTTGCCGCACCCATAAGAATGCCCGCATCCCCAGGTGGGCGCATTGATCTCGAGGAGGAGTCAAATGAGTCGGAGTTACCCGGTAGTTCGCTCGCGCCGTCCGTTCCTGGCGCTGAGCACCTTGGCCGCATCGGTCGCCCTCGCGCTGATGGCCGTCCCCCAGGCACACGCCTTCGAGTTCACCAGCGCCAGCGGCGAGGTGACGGGGAGTTTCGATACCACGCTGTCGGTGGGTGGGCTGTGGCGGATGCAGGATCGCGAGTCCTCGCTGATCAGCATCGCCAATGGCGGCACCTCGCGCGATCCCAACTCGGACGACGGCAACCTCAAGTACGACAAGGGCGACATGGTCTCGCTGGCCTTCAAAGCCACGCATGACCTGGAGCTGAGCTACCGCAATTTCGGTGCTTTCTTCCGCGGTACCTATTTCTACGACCACGCCTTCATGCACAAGAGCGGCATGACGAACGCCGCGCGCGGCGAACTGGGACGCGATGCCGAACTGCTTGATGCCTATGTGCGCGGTCGCTTCGATGTCGGCGGCCGTGCGCTCAACGTGCGCGCCGGCCGTCAGGTGGTGAGTTGGGGCGAGAGCACCTTCATCCAGAACGGCATCAACATTCTCAACCCGGTCAATGTCAGCCGCCTGCGCGTGCCCGGTTCGGAGCTCCGCGAAGGTCTCACGCCGATCGGCATGCTTTGGGCCTCGCAGGAACTTACCGACAACGTCTCCGCTGAAGTCGTGTGGATGGCCGAGTGGGAGAAGACCAAGATCGAGCCGGCGGGGACGTTCTTCAGCACGAATGATTTTGTGTCGGCGGGTGGGACCAATGCGTACACCGGCTTTGGGCGGCGCAATGATGGGAACGTTGCGCTCGGCGCGCCGCCGTCCGGGTTCTTCCCTGTGGACCCCGCGGGTGCACTCATCGCGCCTAGGTCGAAGGATCGCGAGCCCGGCAATGGTGATGAGTACGGTTTTGCGCTGCGTGCCTTCCTGCCTGAGTGGAATCACACCGAAATTGGCCTGTATCACGTCAACTATCACAGCCGTACGCCGTTTGTATCCGGGTATCGGGGAGGAATCACTGCACCTGGCTCGATATCGAGCAGCCTGCCTGCCGGAGCCGCGCCGGCGTTGGGTGCTGCCGGTATCCCTGTAGCGCCGGCGGTCCCGGGCTGCAACGTGCTAGATATTCCGACCTTCGGTTTCCTTCATACACAGGCGAACATTCTCGGCTTGGCGAACGTGCTGAGCCCTGGGAATCCGACTGCGGCAATTGGTACGGCGACACAGCTTTCTGCCTTGAACGCCACGAACGCTGCCTGCGCCACGTCTCTGGCTTCTGGAGGGCGAGGAACTTACTTCGTTGACTACCCGAAGAACATCAAATTGTTCGGCCTGAGCTTCAATACCGAGGGGCCGGCGGGGGTCGCCCTTCAGGGTGAGTACTCCTATCGCCACAACCAACCGGTTCAGCTTCCCTCTGCGGAGTTGCTTGGTGCGGCGCTTGGCATCCCGAACCAGATTACCGGCACCACGCCAGCCGAGCTTAGTACAGTCGACTATGGCGACGAGATCACCGGCTACCGCCGGGTGAAGATGCATCAGGTGCAGATGACCGGTACAAAGGCGTTCACTCAGGTGTTGGGTGCAGAGCAGATGGTCCTTCTTGGCGAAGTCGGCTACACCCGGCTGCAATTACCGTCCGGAGTGAAGTTTGCAGCAGCGGGGTGCCATCTGCCGCAGCCGGGATCCTCGACCAGTGCCTCATTTGGCTCGACCGACTCGAATTGCTTCATGACCGAGAACTCGTGGGGCTATCGCTTGCTCGCGCGCTTCGATTACCCGAATGCGTTCGCCGGTGTGAACGTATCTCCGCGCATCGCCTTCTCGCACGACGTGAGTGGCCGCAGTCCGACTTTCAACGAAGGTGCGAAGGCGGTCACACTGGGGCTTGGCTTCAACTACCGCCAGAACTGGCAGGCTGACATTGCCTACAGCAGCTTCTTCGGCGGCAAGAAGGTAAGTGGAGTCGATAGCGATGGCACCCGTTACGCCAGCCACACCAACCCCCTCTACGACCGCGACTTCCTCTCGGTCAGCGTCAGCTATTCGTTCTGAGCACCACACCGGATCTGGAGACAAACGACATGCGCAAGACACTCACGATTCTCGGCGCGGCGCTCGCGGTGGCACTGTCAGCGCCGGCCATGGCCGATGCGTCGCGGCTGGGCAAGGACCTGACGCCGATGGGCGCGGAGCAGGCGGGCAATGCGGCGGGCACCATTCCCGCCTGGGACGGTGGTCTCAAGGCCGCGCCCGCTGGGCATGAGGCGGGCGGCCACTACGCCGATCCCTTCGCTGCCGACAAACCGCTGTTCACCATCGACGCCGCCAATCACGCCCAGCACGCCGACAAGCTCACCCCGGGTCAGGTCGAGATGCTCAAGACCTACGCCACGTGGAAGATGAACGTCTACCCGACGCGGCGCAGCGCGGCCTTCCCGCAGGGGCACTACGACCAGACCATCGCCAACGCCAGCCGCGCCAAGCTGGTCGATGGCGGACGCACGATCGAAGGCACGACCGGCGGCATCCCCTTCCCGATTCCGCAGAACGGCGCCGAGGCGATCTGGAACCACCTTGCACGCTATCGCGGCGAGTCCTACGCGATGAACTGGAGCCAGGCCGCAGTGACGCGGCAGGGCACCTATACGCCGGTGCGCTTCGAGTACCAGTACGACTTCCACTACGGCAGCCTGAGCAAGTCGCCGGAGCAGATCGAGCAGGGCAAGCTGTTCAACTTCCTGCAGACGGTGACGGCGCCCGCGCGCCTGGCGGGGCAGATCCTGCTGGTGCATGAGTTCCTCGACCGTCGCCAGGCGTGGACCTACAACCCGGGCCAGCGCCGCGTGCGCCTGGCGCCGAACGTGGCCTACGACAACCCGGGCACGGCGGCCGACGGGCTGCGCACCAACGACGACTTCGACATGTACAACGGCGCCATCGACCGCTACGACTGGAAGCTGGTAGGCAAGAAGGAGATCTACGTTCCCTACAACGCCTACAAGCTTGTCGGCAACACGGTGAAGATGGCCGATGTGCTGCAGGCGGGCCACATGAATCCGGACCTTACGCGCTACGAGCTGCACCGCGTGTGGGTGGTGGATGCGACCCTCAAGGACGGCACCAGCCACAGCTACAAGCGCCGCACCTTCTACCTGGACGAGGACTCGTGGTCGATCCTGGTGATCGACAAGTACGATGCCCGCGACCAGCTATGGCGCGTGTCGGAGCTGCATTCGATCAACTGGTACGACATCCCGATGCTGTACCCGAGCCTGGAGGTGCACCACGACCTGCAGTCGGGCCGCTACATCGCGATGGGCCTGCGTAACGACGAGCCGCGCGTCTATCAGACCATCGAGGCGCGTCCCGCCGACTTCACGCCTGCCGGACTGCGCGGCGTCGGTACGCGCTGACCTGCCAGGCCCGGCGGCGTGCTGCCGGGCCTGGAGCGAAGCGGGGCGGGGGCGCTGGCCCCCGCATCCGCACCCAGAAAGATTGTTAGTCCCTCCTGCGCAGCCCCGCATTCCGGCGCCGCGCTGCATGCGAGCCTGTCCTCATGAATCGAGCCATCGGCGTCCTGTTCGTCGCCTTCGTGCTGGCCGCGATGGCCTATTCGTCCTCCGA
>DIUL01000152.1 GCA_002422345.1 Acetobacteraceae bacterium UBA6159 | reverse complement strand
GTGAGGTGCTCGCAGCGGTTACGGAAGAACAGCGACGGCCCCGTTGGTCTGATTGGCGGGATCATGTCCGGGTTACAGTCCGGCTCGAACATGCGGATCACGGCGTCTATGGTGGCCAAGGCTTCCCGGCGCTTGGCTAGGTCCCGTTCCACGACGGCCAGTTCCCCGGCCATGCGGGCGCGCTTGTCCCGTAGTCCACTGATGACGAATGTGTGTCCCATGCTGCATATTGTAGCGGACAGCCCGGCGCGGGGCCGGTATCTTGTGGTGGCGTTTGCTACCTAATACCGCTTTGGTGGGGTTAAGGGGCAAAGCCCCTTATGGGGTCTGGGGCAAAGCCCCAGCGCTTCCTACCCCCCAGCCTCAGCCCCCGTTCCCAAAGATCCGTTGCCGGACCGTGTCGCCGACCCTGATATCGAGTCGTTGCGCGGTGCCGGCGGCGAGTTCCAGGGTGCCTCGGACCGGTCCGCGGCTGTCGATGGCGGCCAGGCTGCCGGGGACGGTGCGTTCGGCGATGCTGCGGATTGTGCCGTCCTGGTTGATGAACACCATGTCCAGCGATGCGATGGTGTTCTTCATCCACATGATGGAGGTGCGTGCGCTGCCCCAGTCGAACAGCATGCCTCCGTCGGCGGGGACGGAGGGGCGGAACATCAGCCCCACTTCCTGCTGCTTGGGAGAGATCGCCATCTCGACCATGAACCGGTGCTGTTTGCCGTCGCGGGTGACGATGACCAGCGGCTCCTTTGGCAATTCCGGCTGCGGCGCGTCCTGGGCCGCTGCGGCCAAGGGGAACAGCAGCAGCGCGGCCAGGAATGTCCGGCGGAGGAGGCTCACCGCGGCTACCCCTTCTGCGGCATCGCCGTCGGAATGATCGTCGTCACGATCGAGGCATCCAGCGCCTCGTAATCATGGTAGCCAATCGTGGCGTAGAGTTCGGCACGGGTCTGCATCCGGTCGACCATGTTCTGCGTGCCGCCGTCGCGCTTGATCGCGGCATACAGTTCGGCCTGTGCCTTGTTGGCGATGCGCAGGCTGGACACGGGCCAGATCACCATCTTGTAGCCCATCGCCTCGAATTCGGAGGCGGTGAAGAACGGCGTGCGCCCGAACTCGGTCATGTTGGCGAGCAGCGGCACGCCGGGCAGGCGGCGGGCGACTTCCTTGAACATCTCGGCATTGGTCAGCGCCTCGGGGAAGATCGCGTCGGCGCCGGCTTCCAGGAACAGCTTGGCGCGGGCCACCGAGCCGTCGATGCCCTCGCTGGCCGCTGCGTCGGTGCGGGCGACGATGTAAAGATGGCGGCGGGCCTTGCGGGCGGCGGAGATCTTGGCCGCCATGTCATAGGCGTCGGCGAGCTTCTTGTCGTTCAGGTGCCCGCACTTCTTCGGCAGCAACTGGTCCTCGATATGCACGGCGCCAGCGCCGGCGTCCTCGAAGCTGCGGACCATGTGCATGACGTTCAGCGCCTCGCCATAGCCGGTGTCGCCGTCGGTCAGCAGTGGCAGGCCGGTGGCGCGGGTGATCTGGCGGATGAAGAAGCAGACTTCATCGACGGTGATCATGCCGAGGTCGGGGATGCCCATCGAGGCCGTCATGGCCGCGCCCGAGAGGTACAGCGCGTCGAACCCGGCCGCCTTGGCCTGCAACGCCGCCTGGCCGTTATGGGCGCCGGGCATCTGCAGGATGCCGGGACGCGCGAGCGCGGCGCGGAAGCGTTCACCCGCGGGGGCAGTGGGCAGGTCGTCGGCAACGAGATAGGTCATGGCGCATGCTCCTTTACCGCCCCGGATAGCCGAAGCGTGGGCGATTGGCCAGGGAACGGACGTTGCTCCTGAACTGGTCCATATGATATGGTCCATCAGGAGCATCGCCATGCAGACCGACACCGAACACCCCGCCTCGATCGCCGTCACCGAGTTCAAAAGCCGCTGCCTGTCGGTGATCGACGACGTCGCCCGCGGCAAGACCGGCCCCGTTCTGCTGACCCGCCGCAATCGCCCGGTCGCCGCGATCGTCCCGATCGACGATGACCCACCCGATCTGTGGGGTGCTATGCGCGGCAGCGTGACCGTGGCCCCGGGCACCGACCTGACCGAGGGCACCGGCGAATTCTGGGACGCTGATCGTTAGGTATTCGTTAAGGATATCCCGGTCATGATCGGACCCTACGCGCCACAGGGTCCCGTCATGAGCCAACCCGTCCTCCTGGATACCTGCGCCGCCATCTGGCTGATGGACGCGGCGCCAATGTCGCCGGACTCCCTGGCCGCCATCCGGGCCGCCCAAAGGACCCATGCCGGCGTCTTCGTCTCACCCATTTCGGCCTGGGAACTGGCAACGCTCGCACATCGCAACCGCATCCAGCTCAACCGCCCGCCCGAGGTCTGGTTCGAGACCCTCTTGGGCCTGCCCGGCATCCGGCTCGCGCCCATGCCGCCTGCGGTGCTGATCGCCTCGGCCGCGCTGCCGGGCCAGCCGCCCCGAGACCCCGCCGACCGCATCATCGCCGCGACCGCCCGCGCGCTCGGCCTGGCCATCATCACCCGTGACGGCGAACTCGTGCCCTATGGCGCCGCCGGGCATGTCACCGTGGTGGCCTGCTGAGCCTACCCATGCAGCCGCCGCAGAACCTCCTCATGCGTGCGGGCCACCATCAGCCTGCGGATCTTCTGCGTCGGCGTCAGCAGCCCGTTCTCCACCGTGAACGGTTCCACCACCGCATGCTTCCGCACCCGTTCCGTCACCGACAGCCGGTGGTTCGCTCGGCTCACCGCGACCGCCACGCCAACGTCATCGAAGCCCTCGGCCGGGACCAGCAGCGCACTCAGCCCCGCCCGCCCGTCGCCGGCCACGACCGCCTGCGCGATCTCGGGTTCCGCCATCAGCACGCCCTCGACCTTGGCGGGAGACACATTGTCCCCCCCCGAGAGCACGATCATGTCCTTCTTCCGGTCGGTGATCCGCAGATACCCATCCGGATCGAGCACCCCGATATCCCCGGTATGCAGCCAGCCATCCACGATCGCCGCGGCGGTATCCTCCGGCCGGCCCCAGTATCCATCCATCACCAGATCACCGCGCACGAGGATCTCCCCATCCTCCGCCAAACGCAGGTCGACGCCGACCAAAGGCGGTCCCACCGTCTCGATCCGGATCGCATGGGGCGGATTGGCGCTGATCACCGGGCCGGCCTCGGTCTGGCCATAGCCCTGCATGATCGGAATGCCGAGGGCCAGGAAGAACCGCCCCACATCCGGTTCAAGGCGAGCCCCCCCGGACATGGCGGCGACGAGGCGGCCGCCGAAGCGGGCGCGGACCTTGGCGCGCACCAACCGGTCCAGGATCGGGTCCAGCACACGCTCGATCAGTGACAAAGGCGCGCGGTCGATGCGTTTCAGCCCGATCCCGAGCGCGCGGTCGAACAGCCGGCGCTTGAACGGGCTCTGCCGCTCCACCTGCGTCAGCACGCGGGTGCGGATCACCTCCAGCACCCGCGGCACGGCGGTCAGGATCGTCGGGCGGACGGTCAGCATGTCGGCCGCCAGATGCTCCACCCCGCGGGCGTAGACGATCTCGGTCCCGATGCTGAGGAGGAAGAACTGCCCCACCGTGTGCTCATAGCTGTGGGAGAGCGGGAGGTAGGACAGATAGGTCTCGGTCCTCAGGGTCAGCGGCCGCACCAGGTCGAAGGCGCCGACGCAGTTCGACAGGATGCAGCGATGCGGCAGCATCACGCCCTTGGGCGCGCCGCCGGTGCCCGACGTATAGATCAGGCAGGCCAGCGCGCCGGGTGGGATCAGCGTCGCCTCGGCCGCGATGTCGTCGGGCGGGGCCTTGTCGGCGGTCATGCGCGCCCATTCGGGCGTGTCCATGTCGATCAGCAGGTCGAGACCCGACGCCCGTTCCCCCGCCTGCCGGAACCGCTCGGCCATCCCCTTGGCGCCGACGATCGCCGCCCGCGCGCCGCAGTCGCGCAGGATATGGGCGTGGTCGTCGACGGTATTGGTCGTATAGACCGGCACCGGCACGGCGCGGATCGCCATCAGCGCGACCTCGGCGATCGGGTATTCAGGGCGGTTGTCGGCGCAGATCACCACCCGGTCGCCGGCCGAGACCCCGGCCGCCCGCAGCGCCCGGGCGAGGGAGGCGGTCAGGCGGTCGAACTGGTCCCAGGCGATCGACTGCCAGGTCCCGCCGCGGAACACCCGCAGCATCGGCTGCTTCGGCCAAAGCCTGGCGCGGGCGAACATCATGGCGGCCAGGTTCGGCCAGGTCGGGTAGGTCTCCACGGTGCCTCCGGCTTATGTGGTATGGGCCAGAGGCAGGGCCTCGGGCGGGAATCATGTCCCTGCCATCAGAGCGGCAAGCGCAGGACGGCGCAACGCCCCCAAGGATGGAACGCGGACAGGGCCACCTTTGCCTGGACGGTCCGCACCCCTACATGATGGCTCACCCGCCATTGCCTTCTCGTCTAAGGATCACCGTCTGATGTCGAACGCCGCCGAAGCGCTGCCGTCCTGGGACCTGACCGATCTCTACCCCGCCCCCGACAGCCCGGCGGTGGAGGCTGACTTCACCCGCGCCGCCGCCGACGCCAAGGCCTTCGCCGCCGCCTATGCCGGCCGGCTGGCCGATCTGTCCGGTGCCAAGCTCGCCGCCGCCATCGCGGAGTATGAGCGGATCGAGGAGATCCTCGGCCGCGTCGCCTCCTATTCCGGGTTGCTGTTCGCGGGTGATTCCTCCGACCCCGTGATCGGCAAGTTCTACCAGATGGTGACCGAGCGGGTGACGGCGATCAGCGGCGACCTGCTGTTCTTCACGCTGGAACTCAACCGCCTGGACGACGCGCTGCTGGAGCGCAAGCTGGCCGACCCGGCGCTGGCCCGCTACCGTCCCTGGCTGCGCGACCTGCGCGTCTTCCGCCCGCACCAGTTGGCGGATGAGCTGGAAAAGCTGCTGCATGAGAAGGAGGTGACGGGCCATTCCGCCTGGAACCGCCTGTTCGATGAGACGATGGCCGCGTTGCGTGTGCCGGTGAACGGGGAGCCCCTGAACGTGAGCGGGGCGCTCAACAAGCTGTCCGACCGCGACCGTTCGGTGCGCGAAGCCGCGGGCAAGGCGATCGGGGCGACGTTCAATGAGAACATCCGCCTGTTCTCCCTGATCACCAACACCCTGGCCAAGGACAAGGAGATCATCGACACCTGGCGCCACTACGACCGCCCGGGCAGCTACCGCAACCGATCCAACATGGTCGAGGACGGGGTGGTCGACGCGCTGGTGACGGCGGTGCGGGATTCCTACCCGCGTCTGTCGCACCGCTACTACACGATGAAGGCGAAGTGGCTGGGGCTGGAGAAGCTGCAACACTGGGACCGCAACGCGCCGCTGCCGGATGACGACGACCAGACTATCCCCTGGGCGGAGGCGAAGGATCGTGTCCTGACCGCCTACAACGCGTTCAGCCCGGAACTGGCCTCGGTGGGGCGGGAGTTCTTCGACAAGCCCTGGATCGACGCGGTGCTGAAACCCGGCAAGTCCGGCGGCGCGTTTGCTCATCCGACGGTGCCGAGCGCGCATCCTTATTTGCTGCTGAATTATCATGGGCGCACGCGTGATGTGATGACCCTGGCGCATGAGCTTGGGCATGGCGTGCATCAGGTGCTGGCCGGCAAGCAGGGCTACCTGATGTCGGGCACGCCGCTGACTCTGGCCGAGACTGCAAGTGTCTTTGGGGAAATGCTGACCTTCCGCGGCCTGCTCGACAGCGCGGGTCCGGAGCGGCGGCGGGTGATGCTGGCCTCCAAGGTCGAGGACATGCTGAACACGGTGGTCCGCCAGATCGCCTTCTACCGGTTCGAGACGCTGCTGCACGATGAACGCCGCCGCGGTGAATTGCTGCCCGAGCGGATCGGGGAGATCTGGTTGCAGGTGCAACGGGAAAGCCTGGGGCCGGTGTTTGAGTTCTCACCCGAATACGCCGTCTACTGGGCCTATATCCCGCATTTCATCCACTCGCCGTTCTATGTGTACGCCTATGCGTTCGGGGATTGCCTGGTGAACGCGCTCTATTCGGTGTTCCAGGGCGGGCATCCGGGGTTCCAGGCGAAATACCTGGACATGCTGCGGGCTGGCGGGACGAAGCGGCACAAGCAATTGCTGGCCCCGTTCGGGCTCGATGCCTCCGACCCCGCGTTCTGGATGAAGGGCCTGGATGTGATCTCCGGCTTCATCGATGAACTGGAGAAGGGCGCGTGAGAGGCATGGGCGCCCTCCCTCAAGGGGAGGGGGGGCGTGGTTTTGGCCTCGGAGAGTCCCATGTCCGGTAGCAATATCTTCGGCGAACTCCGCCGCTTCGCCCGGACCTCCGGGGCTGTTGGCGGGATCGCGGCGCGGGTGGTGGGGGAGCGGGCGCTGGGCATCAAGACCAACCGGTCGGCGCATGCGGAAGACCTGAAGACCATCCTCGGCGGGCTGAAGGGCCCGCTTATGAAGGTCGCGCAGTTCCTCTCGACCGTCCCCGATGCGCTGCCTGCCGAATACGCCGCCGAACTCGCGCAACTGCAAGCCAATGCCCCGGCCATGGGCTGGAACTTCGTGCGCCGCCGCATGGCCAGCGAACTCGGCCCCGACTGGCAATCCCGGTTCGCGTCCTTCAACCAGGCGGCGTCGGCCGCGGCCTCCTTGGGCCAGGTGCATCGCGCCCGCCTGCCCGACGGCACCGATGTCGCCTGCAAGCTGCAGTACCCGGATATGCCGAGCACGGTGGAAGCCGACCTGCGGCAGCTCAAGCTGGCGATGGCCGTCTATCACCGCATGGACAACGCCATCCAGCACGAGGAAATCTACAAGGAACTCACCGCCCGCCTGCGCGAGGAACTGGACTACGAACGCGAGGCCGCGCAGATGCGGCTGTATGGGTTGATGCTCGCCGATCACCCCAGCGTGCATATTCCGACCCCGATCCAGGCCTTCAGCACCAAGCGGCTGCTGACCATGACCTGGCTCGAAGGCCGTCCGCTGATGCGCCGACTGGAGGAAGACCCACCCCAGGACGAACGCAACCGCATCGCCGAGGCGTTGTTCCGCGCCTGGTATGTTCCCTTCTACCGCTTCGGCGTGATCCACGGCGATCCGCACATGGGCAACTACCAGGTCTGCCCCGATGGCAGCGTCAACCTGCTCGATTTCGGTGCGATCCGGGTCTTCGGCGCCAGCTTCGTGCAGGGCGTGATCGACCTGTTCGAGGCGGTGCGCGGCAACGACGACGCCAAGGCGCACCACGCCTATGAAACCTGGGGCTTCACCGACCTGTCCAAGGAAAAGATGGAGGTCCTGAACCTCTGGGCGCGGTTCCTGTACGAACCGCTGACGCAGGACCGCGTCCGCCCGATCCAGGAAAACGACGACCCGCAGTTCGGCCGAGCGGTGGCGGAGCAGGTGCATGCGGGGCTGAAACGAACCGGCGGGGTGAAGCCGCCGCGCGAGTTCGTACTGATGGATCGTTCCGCCATTGGCCTGGGCGGCGTCTTCGTGCGGCTGAAGGCGGAGCTGAACTGGCACCGCCTGTTCCACGAGCTGATCGCCGATTTCAACGCGGCGAAGCTCGCGGAACGGCAGGCGGCGGCACTGGCGGCCGCGGGGGTGCCGGAGGCCGGTTGAACCCCCGACCCCTTGGGGCCTCTACCGTTTCTCGACCACCGCGTAGACCACCGCGCGGTTCAGGCCGCGAAAGACGAATGTATTGGCGATTTCGGCCGGCGGCAGCACGTCCAGCAGCGTCCGCATCTCCGGTTCGTCACGGGCCAGCAGGCGCCAGTCCATGAACGACTCCATGTAGCCGTAGTCCACGACGTCGTGGCAGAAGTTCGCGAACAGCATCCGCCCGCCGGGCTTCAGCGCGGTGAACATCCCCGTCAGCAGCCGTTTCGCCGTCGTGTCGTCCAGGTAGTCGAACAGGCCGGCCGCATAGACCAGGTCGAAGCGGCCATGCACCAGCGGCTTGACGATGATTCGCCCGATCGAGGCCACGACCGGAAACAGCGTGTCGAGGCCCTGGTGCGTGCGCTTCATCTCCTCGATGCTGGCGGGGTCCTGGTCCAGCGCGACGATCCGCGCGAGCTGGCCGGCGCATTGCGCGAGTTCCAGTTCCCGCAGATGCCCGCTGGCGAGGACCAGCACCTCGGCCTGCTTGCTGCGTTCGGCCGCGGCGTCCAGCCAGCGCGCCAGCAGCCGGCGGCGTTCCTGCACCGCGACGGCGGCGGATGACGACACCATCATCGCGTTGACCGCCCGCCCGCGGACCGAGGCCGTATCGACCTCCTTCGTCGCGGCCTTGTGTTCGTAGATGAAGTCACTGCTGTCCGGTCAATCA
>DIUL01000080.1 GCA_002422345.1 Acetobacteraceae bacterium UBA6159 | reverse complement strand
GATTGACCGGACAGCAGTGATATCAGCCATGAAACTGGGGGAGTTGAGCAGATACGAGTGAAGTCTGTCGTTCCTTTCCCCCAGGCGACTGACAGCACGAACCGGAGTGTTGTGCCTGCGAAAGGCTTCGTATCTTGACGCCTTGCGAGGCCCCGTTGCGGCCGCACTGGCAAGGAGTGCTATGAACGTATCCGTCCTGAAGCCAACATCCGCGGCCAGCCTGCCGGACTCACGGCGTGCCTGGGTTATGGTGCTGGCCGCCTTCACCGTCGGTTTTGTGACCTTCGGGACCATGTATAGCTTTGGCGCCTTCTTCGCGCCGATGGCCGCCGAATTCCAGGCGAGCCGAGCCGCCACATCCGCCTTCTTCTCCATCACCGGACTAATCTTCTATCTGGCCGGCTCCGTTGCCGGTCACTACGGTGATCGGTTCGGACCCGCCGTCATGACCGCCCTGGGAGCGGCTGTGATGGGAGGAGGCCTCGTGCTTACCGGCTTCATCGGACGAATGTGGGAAGGCTATCTGACGTACGGCATTGGTGTTGGCGTGGGTGCGGCCTGTGCCTACATGCCGACGCTTGCGATCCTCGGTGGATGGTTCACTCGGCAGCGTAACGCCGCGCTTGGCACGGCGGCCGCCGGTACCGGATGTGGGATGCTGGTCGTTCCGCCACTCTCGGCCGTGCTCATTGAGCAGTTTGGCTGGCGTATCACCAGCATGATCATGGGGGCGGGCTGCGCCGTACTGCTCGGTCTTGCAGCAATGCTGGTGCGCCCGGCACCGCTTCCTGCCGCGGGCGTTCAGCGTCCCCTCCGCGGTATCGTGCGCTCATTCGAGTTCCTGATGCTGTATTTCTCCTGGGTGTTGGCGACGATCGCGCTATTCGTGCCGTTCGTGTTCTTACCAGCCTATGTCGTCACCCATGGCGGGAGTCAGGTGGCGGGAGCAGCACTGCTGTCGTTGTTGGGCGGGGTGAGCATCTTCGGCCGTCTCGGCATCGGTGTGTTTGCGGACAAGATCGGCACGGCGCGGCTGTTCAAGGTCTCGGTCTTCCTGATGGCCGCGAGCTATCTCCTCTGGATCATTGCGCCTTCCTATGTCTGGCTGGTCGGCTTCGCGATGATGCTGGGTCTTGGCTACGGCCTTCGCATTGCGCTGATGCCGGCGGTACTGATCGAATTGTTCGGTGTACAAAACCTGGGCACGATCCTTGGCATCTTCTTCACCGCCTCTGGCATCTCTGCCGTACTGGGGCCACTTTTGGCCGGATTCATCGTCGACGTGACTGGTAGCTACCAATGGGGCATTGGTTTCGCGCTAGCGGCGGGAACGCTCGGCTTCGCGGCCGTCGCACTGCTCAGAATTCCACGCGATGAGAGCATAGCACCACGACCTCGTTCTCTCTGAGCTCGACTTTCGCAATTCTCGCGACCAGGCAGAGAGTCTCCACGAACCTGTTAGCAATCCGGCCGGAATTTGCACGGTTTCGGTCCATTACCGGGATACGGAAAAGCCCCGCGGCGCCCAAAGGACACGTCGGACGGAGGCGATGGCGTCGGAGAACGTTGGCTGCAACTTTTTGTGCCACGCGCCTGCATGGAGCTGAACTGCCAAACTTGGTACCGCCATCAACCCATGCGCCCAGATGGCGACCAGAGAGTACAGTCCCCGCAGTTCCGGCGTGGTGTCTAGGAGGGCCAGATCAGACATGTGTCCAGCACGCCGCGGGCGGTGTCGGAAAGCTTTATGGTTGTCTGGGTCATGATCGGGTCTCCTGGGCGCGGAAGACGACCACCGCCCTCCTACGACCCGGAGCCCCGCCGGGCCGCACCCGGTCGGGGCCGTCGCGGGCGGCGGTAGGTCAAACCCCGAGGAACTCAGTGATCTCCTTCAGGCGCTCGGTGATGAAGCCGAGGCTCCCGGCGTCGCCCCAGGTCACCCGCTCGGGGTTGGTTCCGAAATGATCGTCGCTGGCGGCGGCAATGCGGGCCAGCAGGGCGTCGATCTCGGCTTTGCCGGCCATGAAGGCGGCCAGGGCGGCTTCGTTGCTCTTCGGGGTGGTGGTCATCTGGTCCTCCATCCGCGGAGGGTTTGTTCTGTCCTCGTGATGGACTATTCGCGCTGGGGGCGGCGGGAGCCAAGCGGGTTTGGGGGTTGTTTCATTGCTACTTGAGCAACCTGCAGCCTGGACCGAAGACCGCTCCTACGCAGCCACCGGCAACCGCGCAATTCGTCCGATCCACGTCGTGGCACGCGTCGCAACGTTGGCCCATGAGGCACTGCTGGTAGACACCGGGACGGACCGGCCGCCACTGCCGCAACGGCCTGCCGCAGGATCACCCCTGCGGCCGAAGCAGTACCCCGGGCCCCGGGAGACAGGCCTCCCTGCGTGGCGCCCATTATCCCCGATGGGGCCGGTGATGAGTGCGTCGTTCGGCCGGGGTCAGCCGGACCCGCAGCGCGATCCACAGTACCGGCAGAGATTCGATGAACACCCGGCGAGCATGGCGGCGTGGGTTCAGCAGCAGCCGCCACAGCGCCTCCAGACGCAGGCGTCGCACCAGTTCTGGCGCACGCCGAATCACTCCCGTCACGAAATGCAGGGAACTCCCGATGCACAACGCCGTGCCGGTAGCCTGGCCGGTCGCCTGGATCGCCATCGCCACGGCTTCCGACTGCGGCGCACCCACGGCCAAGAATACGTACCGGGCAGGATGGGCCAGGACAAACTCCACGCATCGCTGGATTTCCGCCGGGTCGTGATAGAAGCCCATCGGCGGATCGAACCGCGCGATCGTCTGGATACCGAACTGGCTGCGCAGGCGCCGCTCTACCTCCTCGCTGCCGCCGATGATGGTCAGCGTATCCTCAGGCCGGATGTGATGCGCGAACATGTAGACGGTCAGGTCGCTGCCCGCCGCGACCGGCATCGGTTCGCCGAACAGCTTGTCCGCGATAAGACCCAGGATCGTGCTGTCATTCAGCACCATCCAGGCCCAGTCATGCGCAGCCCGAAACTGCGCGCTGCCGCGCCAAGTTGCCACGAGATGCTGGGCGTTAGGAGTCGTGACAAAGTAGAACGGCTCAGCCGGATCGCGCGCGGCGATCCTGTCGGCCGCCAAGGGCAGGGTCATGGGGGTGAAGGGAACCCCAAGAAACCACCGGACCGGGAACCCGCCTGACTCGGACATGGCCGTGACCTACCTTCAAGGATGCAACATTAAAGGCGGCGTTAGAGGCAGTGCGAGATGTAGAAGCGCCGCCCGACGAACATGAACTCCGCGAGCGTGCTGACAGCCTCCAGAATCGCATCCCAGAACCGGAGGATCGGGTGGCGCCAGCGGATAGGGCAGCTCGTTCAACGGTTCGCCCCCTTGCGCTAAGTGTGACACCGCCAGTGACAGTAGCGTCTTTTCGATCCTCCCGGGGCGTTTCCAGCGGCCATCCGCCCCCGCCATCACCGATATGCTTCTGGCCGCGATGGCAGATCCGCCGTTTCCTTTGCTTGCGGCACGCGGGGCGGAACGTGCACCCGCTGTCTCGCACCTCAGGCGTCCGTCGTGTCCGAAGCTCAGACCTCGTGATATCATCTACTGCCGCCTGCGAGCGCTTATTCCGCATTATATCCGTTCCAATCACCTGATCCAGTTCAGACGCGGGTGGGAGGTTCGGATTGTACATCCTCGCCGCCCACATGATTAGGCGGCAGGGACTCCGGGTTGTTCTTCTTATGCCTCCCCTGGGTCAATCCTGTGTTCCACTGCGCCACGAATAGGGCAGGAACGCGCGATGTCGCGGCACCTGGTCGCCGAATTCGCAATCGGCCACAGGCACACGGCACGCGAGGCGCTGGTAGCCGGCGTCGGCAGGACCACCGTCGCCAGCGCCAGCGCCACCCCCGGGCACGGCTCTGATCGCATCGCCACTAGCCCGCATTTCTCACAAGGCTCTTTACCCGCGTGGCGCTGAGGTCGGTCCCCGCTCTGGATCGCATCAACAAGCCGGTCCACCAATGATTGGCTGCCAACCGGGCAGCCGTTCATATCGCCCCAGCCGTGGGGCCTGCATATCGGACGGCACGCGGGCAGCGTTCTGCACCTGATCGCCCCTCTCCCGATGGCCGGCAAATGGAATGACCGTCGCTGTCCCGACCGGCCGCACTTTCGAGGGTTCCGCCTCTCGACCGCATCGTTCGCCGGCGATCAGAAGTTCCAAGCGGGAGAGGCATTCGTGATACGCCCCGTTGTGATCGAGATACCCATCGGGGCGTAAGTAGTATGGGCCAACCTCACCAAGCGTGAACTCTGGCGATAGCGTCGAGGATGGCTCGCTATGCCGCACCGGTGGCGAACGGCACGCAAGGCCTGCCGACGCCAAGGGGCGTCAATGTAAACTATTGAACCATTTAACGATATTTTCGTATTTACTGAGCGTTGACGTATCACCATAAAGACCGGAAATGAACGTGCCGCGATGACTTCCGCCAGCGACCGGAACACCTGTAACCAACCCGCCGCCCGCGACCAGAGCGGGGAACACCATACCGGGATGGATCGCCTCATCGGCAAGCCCATACTCAAAGCGGATAGGTGAGTCATACGCCCAGTAGGTGGCGCGATTGGCAGCGAAGTGACGAAGAAACGCGCTGTTCTGGGTGGCGGTGAAGTGATCGAAAAATCCAGGAACCAGTAGATCCGCTCCCGTCGGGAAAGGCTTGCTTTGGTCGAAGTCGATCTTGTAGTCTGTCCAGAACTTTACAGCGAGATCTTGGTATTCGGGCCGGATAGCGCTTTTCATCAGACCCTTCAGTCCATACTGGAGTTCATAACTCCCCAGCGCGACCATCATGCAAAGCGATATCCAGTTCGGCTGCTCCGGATAGGACGCCACCCCATGGGGCAGGGGAAAGGTCTGAACTCCCGCCCAGAAACGCCAGGCTTGGTTCAGATCGTTGAACGGGCTGGCCACCGCCGTTCCCGCGATCGGACGGGATTGCATGCGCAATGCCTGATGCAGCCATTGCGTATTGATCGCGCCCTGTGACCAACCATGCAGGAACAGCTTCGACGCCGAGAAGCCCAGTTTTCGCATGGCGGCCTGCCCTGCCGCCAGGATGTCGAGACAGGTTCGAACGGTAGTCCCCTTGACCGCATAGGCTTCGCCGTGGCCATCGCGAAAAGGCCCCTTGCCGACATAGTCCGCAGCGACGACGGCATAACCTTGCGCGGCAAAGCGATGAACATTGAAGAGCGTTTCCAGCGAATCCACCGCGTCCGTCAGCTCACGGGCAGGGTCTGCCAGAAGCGTCAGGTTCGACGGCACCTGATCGAAGGACAAAATGGTGCCATGCTGCCAAGAGACCAGAGGAACCTCTGTCTTCGCTCCAACGGGCAACGCCAAAAGGCCGCTGACCTTGAGGTTCTCGCCAGTTTCGGGACTCACCGTCAAGGTGACAATCCGATGAAGATCGACATCGAAGCGCGCGCCGTGCGTTTTCGCGTCAAAGGCTGGCAGGATAGCCGGCTTATTGAACAGCGGGTAGGCCGTGGCCACCAAGCGGTCCAACCGCTCGGCACTCACGCGGCATGAACGATCGACGCCATCGACGCCAGAGGTCCCGATGCCGCTGCCGGTCGACGTGGCCGCATTCGCGTCCTGCCATCCGGCCGCGAGTGCACCGGCACCTAGAACCAGGGCACGCCGCAGCCTATCAACCTCACCCTTCGGCTTATCTTCTTGCTTGCGGTCAGACGAACCAGCGACGAGCTTTTCCGAAAGCAGCATATTACAGATCCTGATGTGTAATAAGGGTCACGAACCTTACCGAAGGCTGCTGTTTGAAGTGTTCGGCAATATCAGTTACCGCACCGATCGACGACCGCGAGTATGTAATGCGCCGCCGATGGCCCGCCATTGATCCAAATCAAGAAGCGTTACTCGCGCTTCACACACGCTGACTTGGCATGCGCCTGAGCCCGGCGGGTTTGGTGGTCACACCTAACCCGCATTTCTCACATGGGTCTCCGCCCGCATCTGCCCTGAAGCCAGGCCTAGATCCGGATTGCATCAACAGGCGGAAGAACCAGCGATTGGCTTCCAACCAGACAAACCCCACCTCTCATCGCATCGAGGCGGTGCTGGCCTGGGGCATGTCCGCTTGCGGTGTCTGCTTCGTGCCGGCTCAGGCCCCCGCTCGTCGCAGGAAGGCGTGTGCGAGGGCGAATTCATGCTGGAACGGACAGGCGGACGCCATGGCCACCCCGACGCGCCGCACACTGACCCGCACCAGCGCCCCGATCTTCAGCAGTTTCTATCGGATCGTGCCGCACGTCGCGGTGGCGAACTGGGTATGCGCCAGGCCGATCCGGCGCAGCGCGCAGAGCAGCACATAGGCGAACGCAGCAAACCACAGCCGCAGCTGATTGGCCCGCATCGTGGCCGCCGATGTCCGATCGGCGAACAGGTCGAGTTGGCATTCCTTAATCCGGTTCTCCATCTCGCCACGCGCACAGTAGATCACCTCATACAGGTGCTTTGCATCGATCGCCCCCGATGGCAGTGAGGTGACGATAAAGCGGGGATTGGCCTCTCCGGTTGTCCATT
>DIUL01000047.1 GCA_002422345.1 Acetobacteraceae bacterium UBA6159 | reverse complement strand
TCGAATTGGCGCCGGCGTATGTCGAAGTGACGCTGCGGCGGTTCCGGCTGCTGTATCCGGATGTGCCTGTGGTGCTGGAGGGCGATGGGCGGACCTACGAGGCGGTTGTCGCGGATCGGCAGCAGGAGGCCACATCATGCTGATGGTCGAGACATGGCCGGTGGCGCGGCTGATTCCCTACGCCCGCAACCCGCGCAAGAACGACGCGGCGGTGGACAAGATGTGCGCCGCCATCCGCGAGTTCGGCTTCCGCATCCCTGTGGTGGCGCGGTCGGACGGCACCGTCATCGACGGGCACCTGCGGCTGAAGGCCGCCCAGCGTCTCGGCCTGGCGGACGTGCCGGTGGCGCTGGCCGACGACCTGACCGAAGCCCAGATCAAGGCCTTCCGCTTGCTGGCCAACCGCTCCGCCAACTGGGCGGCGTGGGACGATGACCTGCTCACCCTCGAGTTCCAGGACCTGCGTGATCTGGGCTTCGACCTGGGCCTGACCGGATTTGATCCGGGCGAGATTGCCGCGTTCCTGGCAGAACCGATTGTCGGCCTGACTGATCCCGACGACGTGCCGGCCGTGCCCGAACACCCCGTCACCCGCCCCGGCGATGTCTGGGTCCTGGGGTCGCATCGCCTAATCTGCGGCGACTGCACCAATCCCGCAACGGTCGAACGGGTGCTCGCTGGCGTCACGCCGCATCTGATGGTCACAGACCCTCCGTACGGCGTTGAATACGACCCGACCTGGCGCAATCGCGCTGGTGTCTCTGCCAGCGCTCGCACCGGCGCTGTGCTGAATGATCATCGTGCTGATTGGCGCGAAGCCTGGGCGCTGTTCCCCGGCGACGTCGCTTATGTCTGGCATGGCGCCCTGCACGCGGCGACGGTGGCGGACAGCCTCACCGCCTGCGGCTTTGCCATCCGCGCCCAGATCGTCTGGGCCAAGGAACGCCTAGTTATGAGCCGCGGCCATTATCACTGGCAACATGAACCTGCGTGGTACGCTGTGCGGGGCACCGGCCATTGGACGGGCGATCGCAAGCAGACAACCCTCTGGTCGATCCCCAGCCGCGACCAGGACGCAGCCACCATCCACGGCACGCAGAAGCCGGTGGAGTGCATGCGCCGGCCGATGCTGAACAATTCCAGCCCGGGCCAGGCCGTCTACGAACCGTTCAGCGGCTCGGGGACCACGATCATTGCCGCGGAAACCACCGGCCGCGTTTGCCACGCGATCGAGATCAGCCCCGCCTATGTCGACGTCGCGATTCTCCGTTGGCAGGCGTTCACCGGCAAGGAAGCGCTGCTGGACGGCACTGACCGGACCTTTGCCGCGATTGCAGGGGAACGGGCTGCAAATACCGAGCAGGACAGCGCTTCGTTGGATCAAGCCACCTCCACCTGCCAGCAGGAGACGCCCCATGGCCGGACGGCCTGAGTTCACGCCCACCGAGTCTCAGCGCGCCCAGGTCAAGGCCATGGCGGCCTACGGCGTGCCGCAGGACGACATCGCCAAGGTGGTCGGTTGCTCGTCTCCGACACTTCGGAAACACTTCTGGCAGGAACTGGACACAGCCGCGATCGAGGCGAACGCCAAGGTCGCGCAGTCGCTGTTCCGCAAAGCGGTCGAGGGCACGGGCAAGGAAGCCGTAACGGCCTGCATCTTCTGGCTGAAGTGCCGCGCCGGATGGCGCGATGTGGCGATCGAGCCGGGGAAGAAGGAGCAGCTGGAATCGATCGCCCGCACCGCTGAGCAAGGGACGAGTTGGGAGGCGCTGCTCAACTGATGGGCTGGTCCACCGCCTGCCCCGACTGGGGTGCACGCCTCCAGGCTGGCCGCTCCCTGATCCCCGACCTGCCGCTGGATCATGCCGCCGCTGCCCGCGCAGTGGCGATCTTCAATCGACTCCGCCTGCCGGACGTGCCCAACCGCCCTGCCCTGGCCGACGCCGCCGGGGCATGGCAGCGCGATCTGGTCGGTGCCCTGTTCGGTTCCTACGATGCCGCGACCGACATCCGTGCCATCCGGGAGTTCTTCTGTCTGGTCCCGAAGAAGTCGTCCAAGACCACCACCGGCGCGGCCATCATGATCACCGCCTTGTTGATGAACCGTCGTCCGCGCGCCGAGTTCCTGCTGGTGGCACCCACGCAGGAGGTTGCCGACCTCGCCTTCCGCCAGGCCGCCGGCATGGTCGAGGCTGATCCCGTGCTGGCCGCCAAGTTCCATGTGGTCGAGCACATCAAGCGCATCACCTACCGCCCGAGCAAGGCGTTCCTGAAGGTGAAATCGTTTGATCCGAAAGTGGTCACCGGATCGAAACCCTCCGGCGTGCTACTCGACGAGTTGCACGTGATCGCCCAGGCGCACGACGCCGATCGGGTGATCGGCCAGTTGCGCGGCGGGCTGCTGCCGAACCCAGAGGGGTTCCTGTTGACCATCACCACGCAGTCCGAGCGCCCGCCGTCCGGCGTGTTCCGGACGGAGTTGCTCAAGGCCCGCAAGGTCCGCGACGGCTCAGCCACGCTGCCGATCCTGCCGATGCTGTATGAGTTCCCCGATGGTACCGACTGGAAGGACCCCGCCAACTGGTGGATGGTGCTGCCGAACAACGGGCTGAGCGTCTCGGTCGATCGCCTGCTGCCGGACTACGAGGCGGCGGTGGAGAGCGGCGATGCCGAACTCGCCCGCTGGGCGAGCCAGCACCTCAACGTCGAGATCGGCCTGGCGCTCAAGTCCGATCGTTGGCGGGGAGCGGATCACTGGCTGGGCGCGACGGACACGACGTTGACGCTGGAGGGCCTGCTGAAACGCTGCGAGGTGGTGACGATCGGTATCGACGGTGGGGGGCTGGATGACCTGCTGTCCGTGGCGGTGCTGGGGCGGGAGACGGCGGAACGACGCTGGCTGTCCTGGTCGAAGTCCTGGGTTCACGCCTCGGTGCTGGAGCGGCGCAAGTCCGAGGCCTCCCGCCTGCACGACTTCGAACACGACGGCGATCTGGTCATCGTCGAAGACATGGAGGAGGCGTTCACGCAGGTGGCGGCCCTGTGCGCCGAGGTCGAGCAGTCGGGCTTGCTGGCACAGGTAGGCCTCGACCCGATGGGCGTGGGTGCCATCGTCGATGCTCTGGCCGAGGTTGGTATCGCCGGCAACGACCGCGTCGTCGGCGTACCCCAAGGTTGGACGCTGAACGGGGCGATCAAGACCACCGAGATCAAGCTGGCATCCGGGGCGCTGCTGCACGCACCGCAGCGGATCATGGACTGGGCGGTGGGGAACGCGAAGGCGGAGCCGAAGGGGAACGCCATCACGATCACCAAGCAGGCAGCCGGGACTGGCAAGATCGACCCGGTGATGGCGCTGTTCGACGCCGTGGTGCTGATGTCGCGCAACCCGCAGGCGGAGGGACAGTCAATCTACGAGGACCCAGCCTTGTATATGGCACTGTATGACGAACCCGATCCGGCGCCATTGCAGGCGTGGGACCCGGATGTCCTGCGGGACATGCGCCATCCGCTGTTCCTGGAACACAAGCGCCGGTTCGAGGTCTGGCAGGATGCGCACGCTGACGACGATGAGTGGTGAAGCGTGGGAAACCTTCCCACGGCCAACCGTTGCTGCGTCCAGACCGATCGCCAGGAGAATGTCACGTTTGGCGCCGGTCATTCAGCTTGCTGATTCGCCATCGGCACCGTGACATCAGCGGTGGAGTCGCGGCTGACGGCGCCGCCACCCGCGTGCGGCAGGTGGCGGCGTGATCGGGTCAGTCGGGGGCGTCAGCCGGTGACGCGGTAGATGCTGTAGGACCCTTTTGCCCCCTCCTTGCTCGGCCCGACCTGACGGACGCGGTCGAGCACATCAACCTGGGTGCCCTTCTTCTTCAACCCGGCAAGGAAGCCGCGCACCGTGTGGCTCTGCCAGCCCGTATTCTCCATGATCTGGGCGATGGTCGCTCCCTCCTCTCGGCGCAGCAGAGCCAGCACGGCCTCCTGCTTGGTCCCCTCGCGCGGGCCACGCGGCGTGGCGATGCTTCGGGCAGGCTTGCTGGCCAGGGCGATCTGCAGCGCCGCCATGGGTGCCTCCAGGGCGGCGATGATGTCCGTCTCGCGGTTGGTCTCGTCAGTCCAGGCGGCGAGCACCGCCTGCACCGCCTGCCGCAAACTCCCGCGTGCAGGCGCCGTGTCGAGGGCATCGGCCACCGACGCGGCCTCGCGTGCCACCGCATCCTCCGTGGCCGTATCGGGCCACGTGGGCGCGTCGGTAGGGGCTTCCTGGAGGCTGCCGGCGTCGACCAGCCCGATCGCCGCGAGCCCGATCGGTGTGGCCCGCAACATCAGAACCACCCCGTCCTCGCCGGTCCGCCAGGCGTAAGCGCCGTCGGTGACGGGCGCCGGCACTTCCTCGACCAGCCCCCTGTTCAGCAGGGACCGGACCACCTTCTGGCGCGCGGCGGCTGGAAGGCTTGGAGGACGGACCAGATGGTCCTTGCGGGTAGCAGCGTGTTCCAGCACGGCGCGCGCGGTGTCGGAAAGCTTGATCGGGGTCTGCGTCATGATCGGGTCTCCTCGGTCTGGAGGGCGACCACCGCCCTCCTACGACCCGCAGCCCCGCCGGGCCGCACCCGGTCGGGGCCGTCGCGGGAGGGCTGTCAGACCCCGAGGAACTCGGTAATCTCCTTCAGGCGCTCGGTGATGAAGCCGAGGCTCCCGGCGTCGCCCCAGGTCACGCGCTCGGGGCTCGTGCCGAAGTGGTCGTGGCTCGCGGTGGTGATACGAGCCAGCAGGACGTCGATCTCCGTTTTGCCCGCCATGAAGGCAGCCAGGGCGGCTTCGTTGGTCTTCGGGGTGGTGGTCATCTGGTCCTCCATCCGCGGAGGGTTTATTCTCTCCGCGTGATGGACCATTCGCGCTGGGGTGCGCGGGAGCCAAGCGCGTACTACGATCATTTCATTGCAATCTTGCCGCGACTGGGTAGTGTCACGACCCGCAGGCGCAAGCCGAAGCCCACCCATCTGAAACTGATCGAGGGCAACCCAGGCAAGTGGCCCGTCCGGACCGGCCTATCACGGCGATGCCGGAACCACCCGACCACCTGAACTTGGACGCACGCACCGACTGGGATCGTGTCGCACACGGCTTGCACGCGTTGCGGGCACTGGAGGCGGTCGATCGGGTTGCCTTGGCTGCCTACTGCATGGCCTATGCCCGTTGGGTGCAGGCCGAACGCGCCATCGCCGAGATGGGCAAGCGAGACCTACAGACCGGTGGCCTGATGATCAAGACCNNACATGGTGCGCTACGCCGCCGAGTTCGGCATGACGCCGAGCGCCCGGGTGCTGCTAGCTGTGGATGGCAGTGGGGCTGCAACAAGCAAATGGGCGGGGCTCATCGGTGGTGTCGAAACCGGCTCGTAATCGCCCGCACGCCTGAAGAGTCATCCAATTCGTCGAGCTGCTGATTTCCCCGAGTTGCCTCGGTGTCGGCGGTCCGCTCCGCATGCGGCCCTGGCAGGATGAGTTCTTCCCGGGTGTCTACAAACCGGAACCAAGCGACCGCCGCCGATTTGTTGGGCCACCGAGATGCCGGGACCCACCTCACGGTTCCATATCGTGACCCCAGTTTGGGGCATGAGTTCCAAGCGGAACACTTGGGCGGCTCCAGGATGGCGGTGTTACTGACATCCGCACGGCGTCCCGCACAACCTTGAGGCGGCCAAAGCCGCTGTCGATTTGCTCCAATCGATCCGTGACATCGGATACCGAGGGATCTGGCGCTGCCAGGCCACCTTCCAACCGTCCGAGGCTCCTGATCCAGTGCGCTGTCGGGGCGAGACCCACGCGCACATGCCAGGCCCCCCCTTCTGTGGCGCGGCGATACAGGCCAACCATGGCACCGAAGGCGAGCAGATAACCCGAGGCATGGTCGTTGGCCTGACAGGGCAGCGGCTTCGGCTTTGCCTCTCCGGCTGCCTCCGCCTCGGCGAGATTCATGCCATTCGCGTTCTGCACAAGCGAGTCGAACCCTCGCCGGCCACGCCATGGGCCTGAATGACCGTAGGCTGAGAGTGTGACGCAAACCATGCCGGGCCGAATCGCGGCGAGTTCCTCTGGCGAAAAGCCGTAGCCCGCAACGGCACCTGGCCGGTAGCCCTGGAGAAATACGTCAGCGGTGCTCGAAAGTCCTCTCAGAGTTTCGCGCGCCGCGGCTTGGCGAAGATCCAGCTGCGCCGAAAGTTTCCCGCGACCGGTATCCATGGTGAGCGGAAGGATCGATGGGAGATGGGGTGCGGTGACCAGCATAACGTCCGCGCCATGCGAAGCCAGCGACCGTCCGGCGACAGGTCCCGCAACAGCGCGGGTCAGATCCAACACACGCACGCCGCTCAGGGGACGCTTTTGACCGGGCTCGAAAGATCGTGGTGGCGCATCTCCTATCCGCTCAATGACCACTGGCGGAATATTCGCGATCGCCCGTCCCTGTGGGTGTGCGTCCCATTCAGAAAAGCTGCGTGCCATCGTCACCACAAGACCGGCTTCGGCGCAGACATCCTCGAATCTCGCCGCCGTCCAGGACCGCAAAGCTTGCGTCACCGCCTGCCTGTCATGGGGAATGCCGCCAAGGACACGGAGAATGCCGTCCCGGTGATGAGGAAAGTTGGTGTGCAACCGAACCCATCTTCCGTCCCCGCATTGATAGAGACCGAACAACGCGTCCATGGGCTCGGGCAGGGCAACCCCGTCGAGACCAACATGGCGTTCGCTGCGGAACAGAATGGCGGCGTCGCGCATATCGACCGCGACCTCCTGCTGCTCGCCGGACCGGAGCCGATGTATTTCGGCGGCCATCAGGGCGCTTGCGGCAATCGAAGCCTGCGCTGCTGTGCCGATGCGAAAGGATGACGGGAGAACGGGTTCGGCACCGGTCAACGTAACCGCACCGCATGCCTCCGCCGGAAGCTTCGCGAGCGCCCAAAGCCGAGCGACGACATCCAAACAGCTCATCATACCGGACGGCACCCTTGCAAGGTCGGGATGCCGGGGAGCCCGTGTAGTCGCCCGGCAAGAGGTTCAATCCATGCTATTCTTTGAATCTCTCCCGGACAATGAGGAGCGGCAGGCCGCCGCGCTTCCCACTGATCCATTCTCTGGGCAACTTAACCCCAGCGGTCCTATGGCTTCTGAGGCTGTCATGGGGGCGACGCAGGCGCCTGGCCGCGGCGTTGGTCCGGTTGGTGGCGACGGCGTCGATCGACACCAGCGCGCCGCGCAGCCTGTCGGCCTCGGCCAGCCACGCCAATAGGACCGGGATCGCGGTCAATTCGTTGGATTTATCCGCCACCGCCTCCTGGCCGAGCACCAGCCGCGACGTGGTGGCGAACGCCGATACCAGATGCAGCGGCGGCTCTCCCGTTGGACGGTCGTGAGTGCGCCGGGAAGTCTTGCCATCGATGGCAACGAACTCCGAACGCTCCGGCCAAGTATCGCGCACCCAACTGGTGAACGCCTCCTGGAACAAGGTCGGAACGATCCGATTCATCAGGATCATGAGCCAGCGTCCGCCGGGTACGCCGTGCGTGTACGGCGCAAGGCGCTGAAGGAAATCGAGATGCGCTTCGTCGCCAGGCGGCGATAACGTCGTAGTCATCGCAGTCGACGATCGTTCCGCAAACGACCAGCAGCAGGACCCCGCCGTCGAAGGTGATGCGACCACCATCGAAGGCGGCGGTGACTTTCTTGCGGCGCACGGATGGCAACGAGAACGGCAGCGGAGTATCTTCGACCATGGCGGGTGTCGCACCGTCCGATACGGCAGATGTTGGTCTCGACACCCAGATTTATACGTTAAATCAAACGATTACGCTACGCCCGCCAGCGAATTACAGACATGCAGTGAATAAGATGGGCTAGTTCGCTCGCGTCGAGGTCCGCCAACTCCAGATAACACCAGTCATACCATCGGGGGCCCTTGGCGCCCGCCCCAGCCGATAGGCGGTGCCAGTTTGTAGCCTGACGCGTGCCGCGATCTCTGCGACGGCACCCCTCGTCGTGCACGGCTTGCCCCAGGATGGAAGGCCTGCGTCGAGGCGACACCCAGCACATAGCCCTTGCCGGCACGGCGCAGCACCTGCTCGACAAGCCTCCGGTGTTCCACCTCAATGGCATCATATGTGAGACACTGATGTCTGGCGGCGGAGCGGCTTTGCCTCCAGATACCACGCTGCATGGTGTCCGCCTCACCGACCCGATTCCCAATGGAGACAAAGTACGATCTGCTCTGTCTCGAGGGGCAGTTCACCACGATGGAGGACTATGGTCGTATGAGTTCATCTACTTCCGGTTCTGACGCCCGGCCGTGGCGCCGGTGGATCACCCTCTTCGCCGCGACCTTCCTGGGCCTGGGCGGGTCGCTGTTCGTGCTTCTGTTGCTGATCGATCCCTATGACACCGGCCGCTTTCCAACGCTGGGCATCGTCGGTGTCAGCGACAACACACCCCGGACGGCCCATGTCAGCCGAGCGCGCGATCCCGCGTTCGATTCGGCGGTGATCGGGAACTCGACCGGGCAACTGATCGATCCTCATCGACTGTCCGCGGCCACCGGGCTGCGGTTCACCCAACTGACCATCCCGGCGACGGGCCCGCGCGAGCAAATGGCGATCCTCGACTGGTTTCGCACCCGCCGGGAGAAGATCGGCGCGATCGTGCTGACGACCGATACGTCCTGGTGCGCGCAGACCCTGGACCTGCCCCTGCGGTACCCGTTTCCGTTCTGGCTGTATGGCGGCGACCTGGACTACCTACGCCATGTGCTGAACAGCAAATCGCTGGACCGCGCGGTGTGGCGGGTGCAACTGGCCCTCGGGTCGCGCACCCGCTCCGATCCGGTGGGCTATTCGGATTACACGCTGGGTCGGAACTTCATCTTCGTCGAGGCGATGCCGGTGCCGATCGAGGACCTGTCCAACATCGTGCTGCCGCCCCGCTTTCCCTGGCTCGACCGGCTTACGCGGGTGGTGGCGCAACTGCCGGCCAATGCACGCATGGTGTTGGTCATGCCGCCGGTCTTTGCTCAGCTGATGGCGCGGGCGGGAAGCAATGAGGAGCAGGTGGTCCAGGCCTGCAAGGCGGCACTGGCCGCGGCGGTCGCGCCTCGACCGGGCGGTTTCGTGGATGCACTGGTGGATGACGCCGTCACCCGCGACCCGGCCAATTTTATGGACGGCGTGCACTACCGCTCCAACCTCGCCCGCACCCTAGAGGATCGCATCATCGCCACGCTCGGCCCGGGCGTTCAGGCGGGCCATGCGCGATTGCCCGATTTGGCCCATTGAGGCTCGCCCGAGGTGGCTAGGAAGATTTGCACAGGGCACTAAGGAGAGGACGGCCGATGCTGTCCTCTCGCGGCACTACCGGAGCAGCCGAAATGGTCCATCCCATTGATATCGTGTGAGAAGACCACTTTCCGCTACCCAGAGACCATTTGTTCCCGGTATCACTCCCTCCGCCAGTTCCCCCCGATAGAGGCGTCTCTTTGCCTGCGTCCGACAAAGAAAAACCCAATAGTTCCACGGGTTTGCGCCGTAGGCTGTTGACCCACAGTGGTGGAACGAACCCGGAAAACCGGTCTCCGCACGCCGGTTGTCTCTGGACCTGTTGACCTAGCCAATTTGGTCAACAATCTTAGACAATTGAAATTAGACTGTATTTTCGGGAAATTCGGCTCGCGATTCGACGATGCAGCCGCCTTGCGCGTGCCTCCTGCAATCTTCTCCACGGTCAACACCGTTCACGCGTGACCAGCGCCACCCGTCCGCTGGCGGAATGCTTCCCACAGAGCGGGGCCCGATCATCAAATTAGATCTAGACTTCTATAAATCATGGGTGCGCATCATGATGCCATCCAGCACCTGAACCCTGCACCCAGGATCGTGTCCCGATGCGTGGTGTA
>DIUL01000093.1 GCA_002422345.1 Acetobacteraceae bacterium UBA6159 | reverse complement strand
AAGGGCTTCACCCGATTCCCCTGACTCTCCGTGCAGGACAATCGGGTGACGGAGTACGTGACAACGGGCTGAAGGATCGTGTCCCATTGTGTGGTGTAAGAACTGCCTGCCGGTTGTCGGGTCCCCTTGTGGGTTGGGCTGATCAGATCACCATTGCGGGCAACCCGATGGCGAGATCATCGCTGATGCCCGCCATGGTTTCCAGGATCATGTATCGGCCGCGCTGAACCGCCCATTCGTCATTCTGTTCCAACAGGTATGGACCCCACGAGCCTGAAGATCGCGTCGTCGTTGGGAAAGACCCCACGACATCGGTCCTGCGCTTGATCTCGCCATTGAGCCGCTCCAGGCCATTGGTGGAATGAAGCTTCANNTGCGCCATTGGGTCTTGGCGGCGTCGGCGGTGTCCTGGGCGAAGGCGGTGCCCATGAAGGCCGCGACGACGTGCCGACTGCTTTTACCCGCCGGCGCACGCCAAGTCAGCATGTGTGAAGCGCGAGGAACGCTCCTTGATTTGGATCAATGTCGGGCCATCGGCGACGCATTACACTTGCGGTCGCGGATCGGTGCGGTAGTTGATTTTGCCGACCACTCCAAGCCGGAGCCTTCGGTAAGGTTCGTGACCTTCACGATACATCAGGATCTGTAATATGCTGCTTACGGAAAAGCTCGTCGCTGGTTCGTCTGACCGCAAGCAAGAAGATAAGCCGAAGGGTGAGGTTGATAGGCTGCGGCGTGCCCTGGTTCTAGGTGCCGGTGCACTCGCGGCCAGATGGCAGGACGCGAATGCGGCCACGCCCGCCGGCAGCGACATCGGGACCTTTGACGTCGATGGCGTCGATCGTTCATGCCGCGTGAGTGCCGAGCGGTTGGACCGCTTGGTGGCCACGGCCTACCCGCTGTTCAATAAGCCGGCTATCCTGCCAGCCTTTGACGCGAAAACGCACGGCGCGCGCTTCGATGTCGATCTTCATCGGATTGTCACCTCTACGGTGAGTCCCGAAACCGGCGAGAAACTCAAGGTCAGCGGCCTTTTGGCGTTGCCCGTTGGAGCGAAGACAGAGGTTCCTCTGGTCTCTTGGCAGCACGGCACCATTTTGTCCTTCGATCAGGTGCCGTCGAACCTGACGCTTCTGGCAGACCCTGGCCGTGAGCTGACGGACGCGGTGGATTCGCTGGAAACGCTCTTCAATGTTCATCGCTTTGCCGCGCAAGGTTATGCCGTCGTCGCTGCGGACTATGTTGGCAAGGGGCCTTTTCGCGATGGCCACGGCGAAGCCTACGCGGTCAAGGGGACTACCGTTCGAACCTGTCTCGACATCTTGGCGGCAGGGCAGGCCGCCATGCGAAAACTGGGCTTCTCGGCGTCGAAGCTGTTCCTGCATGGTTGGTCACAGGGCGCGATCAATACGCAATGGCTGCATCAGGCATTGCGCATGCAATCCCGTCCGATCGCGGGAACGGCGGTGGCCAGCCCGTTCAACGATCTGAATCAAGCCTGGCGTTTCTGGGCGGGAGTTCAGACCTTTCCCCTGCCCCAGGGGGTGGCGTCCTATCCGGAGCAGCCGAACTGGATATCGCTTTGCATGATGGTCGCGCTGGGGAGTTATGAACTCCAGTATGGACTGAAGGGTCTGATGAAAAGCGCTATCCGGCCCGAATACCAAGATCTCGCTGTAAAATTCTGGACAGACTACAAGATCGACTTCGACCAAAGCAAGCCTTTCCCGACGGGAGCGGATCTACTGGTTCCCGGATTTTTCGATCACTTCACCGCCACCCAGAACAGCGCGTTTCTTCGTCACTTCGCTGCCAATCGCGCTACCTACTGGGCGTATGACTCACCTATCCGCTTTGAGTATGGGCTTGCCGATGAGGCGATCCATCCCGGTATGGTGTTCCCCGCTCTGGTCGCGGGCGGCGGGTTGGTTACAGGTGTTCCGGTCGCTGGCGGAAGTCATCGCGGCACGTTCATTTCCGGTCTTTATGGTGATACGTCAACGCTCGGTAAATACGAAAATATCGTTAAATGGTTCAATAGTTTACATTGACGCCCCTTGGCGTCGGCAGGCCTTGCGTGCCGTTCGCCACCGGTGCGGCATAGCGAGCTATCCTCGACGCTATCGCCAGAGTTCACGCTTGGTGAGGTTGGCCCATACTACTTACGCCCCGATGGGTATCTCGATCACAACGGGGCGTATCACGAATGCCTCTCCCGCTTGGAACTTCTGATCGCCGCCGAACGATGCGGTCGAGAGGCGGAACCCTCGAAAGTGCGGCCGGTCGGGACAGCGACGGTCATTCCGTTCGCCATCACTCGGGACAGAGACGATCGCTCAGCCCGAGGCGGCCTCAACACGCAGGCGCCGCGGCTGTCGCAATCTGAACGTTTGAAATGACTGGTCCTTGAGAAATTCGACCTCCGTCATCCAAAAGGCGATGGGGATCGAAAAGGTACTCCGCTCGGAGTTGTTCAGAACACTTGGGCCCCGGATCCAGGAGATCGACGAGGGCGTCGACGCCGATGAGGACCAGCACACTGCGAGTGGCAGACCGACTGCGTGAGGTTGCAGGTAGTTCTGCTTCCGTCCGGCCCCGATAAACATCGCGTTTGGAGCTCCGTTCGTCGGTGCCCGTAGGACTGCTGCGGCACCGTCAGGGACACCTCTGGCTTGGCCGCTCTCGGTGCCCCTCCGGCTGGATGACGCGGTCAGCCCAACCTGTGCCGGTCAGAGCGGGATGCGGTATTCGATATATTCGTAATGAAATAACCCCCGATCCCGCTTGGCTCGCGCGCACCCCGGCGCGAATGGTCCATCACGCGGAGAGAACAAACCCTCCGCGGATGGAGGACCAGATGACCACCACCCCGAAGAGCAACGAAGGCGCCCTGGCCGCATTCATGGCGGGCAAAGCCGAGATCGACGCCCTGCTGGCCCGCATTGCCGCCGCCAGCGACGACCATTTCGGCACCAACCCCGAGCGGGCGACCTGGGGCGATGCCGGGAGCCTCGGCTTCATCACCGAACGCCTGAAAGAGATCACGGAGTTCCTCGGGGTCTAAACGCCCCCCTCCCGCTACGGCCCCGACCGGGTGCGGCCCGGCGGGGCTCCGGGTCGTAGGAGGGCGATGGTCGCCCTCCCTACCCAGGAGACCCGATCATGACCCAGACAACCATCAAGCTTTCCGATACCGCCCGCGCGGTGCTGGAGCACGCAGCGACCCGCGAGGATCATCTGGTCCGTCCTCCATCCCTGCCTGCCGCCGCCCGCCAAAAGGTGGTCCGGTCCCTGCTGAACAGGGGATTGGTCGAGGAACTGCCGGCGCCGATCGCCGACGGCGCCTACGCTTGGCGCACTGGTGAGGACGGGGCGGTCCTGATGCTGCGCGCAACGTCGGAGGGTCTCGCCGCGATCGGACTGTCGGACGCCCCGACCGACGCGCCGACGTTGCCCGACACGGCCACGGAGGACGGGGTGGCACGCGAAGCCGCGGCGGTGGCCGATGCCCTCGACGCTGCGCCCACACCGCCGACACGCGGGGGTTTGCGGCAGGCGGTGCAGGCGGTGCTCGCCGCCTGGACCGACGAGACCAACCGCGAGACCGACATCATCGCCGCCCTGGAGGGACCCATGGCCGCCCTGCAGATTGCCCTGGCCGGCAAACCCGCTCGCCTCGCCGGCACGCCGCGTGGCCCGCGCGAGGGGACCAAGCAGCAGGCGGTGCTGGCCCTGCTGCACCGGGACGAGGGCGCGACCATCGCCCAGATCATGGAGGCCACTGCCTGGCAATCACACACCGTCAGGGGCTTCCTCGCCGGGCTGAAGAAGAAGGGCACCCAGGTCGATGTCCTCGATCGTGTCCGCCAGGTCGGGCCGAACAAGGAGGGCGCCAAGGGGTCCTACAGTATCTACCGCATCACCGGCTGACGCCGCGAGCCCGCCGCCACCTGCCGCGCGCGGGTAGCGGCGCCGTCGGCCGTGACTCCACCGCTGATGTCACGGTGCCGGTCGCGAACCAGCAAGCTGAATGGCCGGCGCCAAACGTGACATTCTCCTGACGATCAGTCTGGACGGAGCAGAGGTTGGCAGTGGGCATGTTTCCCACGCATCACCACCCGTCCTCGTCACCCTGCGCGTCCTGCCAGACTTCGAACCGGCGCTTGTGTTCCAGGAACAGCGGGTGGCGCATGTCCCCCAGCACCATTGGGTCCCAGGCCTCCGCCGGCCGCTCCCCCGCATCGCCATACAGCGCGCTGACCATCGCCGGGTCCGTCCAGACGACTTGGTGCCCCAGCCTACTCTGTTGTTATCACGAGAGAAAAACGAGGGGATAGCTGAGAGGGCACCCAGGTTGATGTGCTCGACCGCGTCCGTCAGGTCGGGCCGAGCAAGGAGGGGGCAAAAGGGTCCTACAGCATCTACCGCGTCACCGGCTGACGCCCCCGACTGACCCGATCACGCCGCCACCTGCCGCACGCGGGTGGCGGCGCCGTCGGCCGTGACTCCACCGCTGATGTCACGGTGCCGATGGCGAATCAGCAAGCTGAATGGCAGGCGCCAAACGTGACATTCTCCTGGCGATCGGTCTGGACGGAGCAGAGGTTGGCCATCGCGTGAGTGCGTTCGCTCGGATCACCATCCGTCGTCAGCCTGCGCGTCCTGCCATTCCTCGAACCGGCGCTTGTGTTCGTCGAACAACGGATGGCCCATGTGCTGCAGGACCGCGGGGTCCCAGGTTCGTGCTGGCGCCGGGACCGCTTCGTCCAGCACCGCCCAGAAGGCCGGGTCATCGTAGATCGACCGCCCCTCCGCCTCCGGGTTCCGCGACATCAGCACGACGGCGTCGAACAGTGCCATCACCGGGTCGATCTTGCCGGTCCCCGCCGCCTGCTTGGTGATGGTGATCGCGTTGCCTTTTGGTTCCGCCTTCGCGTTGCCGACCGCCCAGTCCACGATCCGCTGCGGCGCATGCAGCAGCGCCCCGGAGGCCAGTTTGATCTCGGTGGTCTTGATCGCCCCGTTCAACGTCCAGCCCTGGGGGACGCCGACGACGCGGTCGTTGCCGGCGATACCAACCTCGGCCAGAGCATCGACGATGGCACCCACGCCCATCGGGTCGAGGCCAACCTGCGCCAGCAGGCCCGACTGCTCGACCTCGGCGCACAGCGCGGCCACCTGCGTGAACGCGTCCTCCATGTCCTCGACGATGACCAGGTCACCGTCGTGTTCGAAGTCGTGCAGGCGGGCTGCCTCGGACTTACGTCGTTCCAGCACGGAGGCGTGCACCCAGGACTTCGACCAGGATAACCAGCGTCGTTCGGCTGTCTCCCGGCCAAGGATGGCAACGGACAGCAGATCGTCCAAGCCCTCGCCGTCGATACCGATCGTCACCACGTCGGACCGTTCCAGCAGGCCCTCCAGCGTCAACGTGGCATCGGTCGCCCCGAGCCAATGATCTGCCCCGCGCCAGCGATCAGACTTCAGGGCAAGCCCGATCTCCACGTTGAGGTGCTGGCTGGCCCAGCGCGCAAGTTCGGCATCACCGCTCTCCACCGCCGCCTCGTAGTCTGGCAGCAGGCGATCGACCGAGACGCTCAGCCCGTTGTTCGGCAGCACCATCCACCAGTTGGTCGGATCCTTCCAATCGATACCATCGTGGAACTCATAGAGCATCGGCAGGATCGGCAGCGTGGCCGCCCCATCCCGCACCTTGCGTGCCTTCAGCAACTCCGTCCGGAACACGCCGGACGGTGGGCGTTCGGACTGCGTGGTGATGGTCAGCAGGAACCCCTCCGGGTTCGGCAGCAGCCCGCCCCGCAACTGGCCGATCACCCGGTCGGCGTCATGCGCCTCCGCGATCCCATGCAACTCATCCAGCAGTACGCCGGAGGGCTTTGATCCGGTGACCACTTTCGGATCAAAAGACTTCACCTTCAGGAACGCCTTGGTCGGGCGGTAGGAGATGCGCTTGATGTGCTCGACGACGTGGAATTTGGCGGCCAGCACAGGATCAGCCTCGACCATGCCGGCGGCCTGGCGGAAGGCCAGATCAGCCACCTCCTGGGTGGGGGCCACCAGCAGGAACTCGGCGCGGGGCCGACGGTTCATCAACAAGGCGGTGATCATGATGGCCGCGCCGGTGGTGGTCTTGGACGACTTCTTCGGGACGAGACAGAAGAACTCTCGGATGGCGCGGGTGTCGGTCGCGGCATCGTAGGAACCGAACAGATCGCGCTGCCATGCCCCGGCGGCGTCGGCCAGGGCAGGGCGGTTGGGCACGTCGGGCAGGCGGAGTCGATTGAAGATCGCCACTGCGCGGGCAGCGGCGGCGTCATCCAGCGGCAGGTCGGGGATCAGGGAACGGCCAGCCTGGAGGCGTTCACCCCAGTCGGGGCAGGCAGTGGACCAGCCCATCAATTCAACAGCGCCTCCCAGCCGGTGCCTTGCGCAGCGGTGCGGGCGATGGTCTCCGCCTGTTCCTTCTTCCCAGGTTCCACTGCGACATCGCGCCAGCCGGCGCGACACTTGAGCCAGAAGATGCAGGCCGTGACGGCTTCCTTGCCGGTGCCTTCCACGGCCTTGCGGAACAGCGACTGCGCGACCTTGGCGTTGGCCTCGATCGCGGCGGTGTCGAGTTCGGACCAGAAGTGCTTGCGTAGGGTCGGAGACGAGCAACCGATCACCTTGGCGATGTCGTCCTGGGGCACGCCGTAGGCCGCCATGGCCTTGACCTGTGCGCGTTGGGCGTCGGTGGGGGTGAACTCAGGCCGTCCGGCCATGGGGCGTCTCCTGCTGGCAGGTGGAGGTGGCCTGATCCGCCGTTGCGCTGCCCTGCACCGTATTCGCGGCCCGTTCCCCTGCAATCGCTGCAAAGCTCCGACCGTCGCCGTCCAGGAGCGCTGCCTTGCCGGTGAAGTCCTGCCAGCGGGTGATCGCGACATCGACATAGGCGGGGCTGATCTCGATCGCGCAACAGATGCGGCCGGTGGTCTCGGCGGCGATGATCGTCGTGCCGGAACCCGAGAACGGCTCGTAGACGGCCTGGCCCGGGCTGGAGTTGTTCAGCATCGGCCGGCGCATGCACTCGACCGGCTTCTGCGTGCCGTGAGTGGTCACCGCGTCCTGGTCCCGGCTGGGGATGGACCACAGGGTTGTCTGCTTTCGATCGCCCGTCCAATGGCCGGTGCCACGGACAGCGTACCACGCGGGTTCATGCTGCCAGTGATAATGCCCACGGCTCATGACCAGGCGCTCCTTCGCCCAAACGATCTGCGCGCGGATGGCAAAGCCGCAGGCGGTGAGGCTGTCGGCGACCGTGGCGGCGTGGAGGGCACCATGCCAGACGTAGGCGACGTCGCCGGGGAACAGCGCCCAGGCCTCGCGCCAATCCGCACGATGGTCGTTCAGCACGGCGCCGGTGCGGGCACTGGTGGAGACGCCAGCGCGATTGCGCCAGGTCGGGTCGTATTCGACGCCGTAGGGAGGGTCTGTGACCATCAGGTGCGGCGTGACGCCTGCCAGGACGCGTTCGACCGTCGCGGGATCGGTGCAGTCCCCGCAGATCAGGCGGTGCGACCCCAGGACCCAGACATCGCCCAATCGGCTGACCGGATGCTCGGGCACCGCCGGCACATCGTCGGGATCGGTCAGGCCAACGACCGGATCGACCAGGAACCCGGCAATCTCGCCCGCGTCAAACCCGGTCAGACCGAGGTCAAAGCCCAGATCGCGCAGGTCCTGAAACTCCAACGCCAGCAACTCATCGTCCCATGCCGCCCAGTTGGCGGAGCGGTTCGCCAGCAAGCGGAACGCCTTGATCTGGGGTTCGGTCAGGTCATCGGCCAATGCGACCGGCACGTCCGTCAGTCCCATGCGCTGGGCGGCCTTCAGTCGCAGGTGCCCGTCCACAACCGTGCCATCGGACTTGGCGACGATGGGGATACGGAAACCGAACTCCCGGATCGCGCCGCACATCTGGTCGACGGCGGCGTCGTTCTTGCGCGGGTTCCGCGCGTACGGGATCAGGCGATCAACCGGCCAGGTTTGCACCGTCAGCATGATGCGATCTCCTGCTGCCGCTCCGCGACGACCGCGTCGTAGGACCGGCCATCGTCTTCCAGCGTCACCGGCACATCCGGATACAGCAGGCGGAACCGCCGCAGCGTCACGTCGACATAAGCCGGCGCCAACTCGATCGCGCACACCCGCCGCCCGGTCTGCTGACCCGCAATGATGGTGCTACCCGAGCCGTTGAACGGCTCGAACACTGCGTCACCCGGATCGGAATAGGCGTTCATCACGAATCCCGGCAGCGCGGTTGGGAACACCGCGGGATGCTCCGTCTCGATGCCCCGCGCCTTGTGCCGGGTGATCCGCAGCACGTTGTCCGGGATGCGCATCTCCTGCACGCCCTGGCCAGCATGGGTCCACTCACCCACGGTCCCGTCCTTTGCCCGCAGGCCGCCCTTCTCGCTGTTCACGTGCCCCGCCCAGACGCAAGGCACGATTTTGTGCGGACGGCGGGACTGGCGGTTGAAGTGGAACACGAACTCGAAGCTGGGCGCCAAACGGCCATTCCAGTCGCCGGGCAGGCCGGGTCCCTGGTCCCACACATACCACCCAAACCGCCGCCAACCCTGCGAGGCCATCCATCCCAGCCACTCCTGCCAGTAGGGCTGCCACTCGTTGTCGCGGTGGATCAGCCCGAGATTGACCAGCACCTGCCCGTCCGGGGCCATCGGCAGCGCGGCGAACACGCCCTGCATAAGCGCATCCCAGTCGCTGATCCCGCCGGTCGTATAGGCGCGCTGCTGGCCGTAGGGCGGGGAGGTGAAGCACAGTGACGCGGTGTCCCCGGCCATCAGGCGCGCCACGACTGCGGGATCGGTGCTGTCGCCGCAAAGCAGGCGATGGTCCCCGAGAAGCCAGAGGTCGCCGGCACGAACGGCAGGCTCCGCGACTGGTTCAGGAACCTCATCGGCGGCGTCACTGTCCCCGGCAGCGCCACCCTCGTCCGCACCGGGTGCCAGCAGCGTATCAAGTTCCGTCGCGTCAAACCCGGTCAGCGCCAGGTCGAACCCATCCGCACGCAGGTCTGCGAGTTCCACCCGCAGCAGGTCGTCGTCCCAGCCCGCAGCCTCGGCCAGGCGGTTGTCAGCAATCACGTAGGCACGCTTCTGCGTCTCGCTCAGATGCGCCAACTCGATCGCCGGCACCTCGACCAGCCCCAACTTGCGCGCCGCCAGCAGGCGCCCGTGACCGGCAATGACGCCATTGCCGCCGTCGACGAGGATCGGGTTGGTCCAGCCGAATTCCCTGATGGACGCGGCGATCTGCGCAACCTGCTCGGCGCTGTGGGTGCGGGCGTTACGGACGTAGGGCACCAGGTCGTCGATGGGGGTCATGCGCACCACGGGCGACGAAACGGGGCGTTCGGCCCCCTCTGCCGGCATTGCCTTCTTGCGCTCGACCAACCCTGTGGCCATGCCCTGGTGAACTCCTTTTTAGTCGAAAATAATCTGTGGGTGGCCCCGGTTTGGTAGAANNTCTACGTCGGCCGTGCCATCCGTCTCGCGCGCTCCCGGAACGTTTTTAGACCGTGATGGCTCGAGCACAGGCACTGGCCGTTGCTGACATCGAACGCTGGGCCACCGTCCTTGCGTTCAATGATGTGGTCGGCGAACAGGCGATGCGCCGGTGCTGCCCGGCTGCAGCGAACGCCATGCTCGACCCACTCACAGCGATGACCGGCCCGCGACAGCACCGCTGCACGCCACGCCTTGTGCTCCCCGGTCAGCAGCTCACGATCAGCTGTCTTCGGTGCCGGACGTGCCGTACGCAGGTCGAGAACCGGCAGGCGCGGGCGGAGGTTGCGGAGGGTTGTCTGGATCATGCGGGTGATCCCGCGTGCGACACCGACACGTTCCGTGTGAACAACCGGCTCAGCGAACGGAACACCATCGGCGCCCGCAACGACCTCTGCCAGCGCCGGTTCCGACCGAGCGGGTCATGCGCGACGCCCGCAGGATGCGAGACGGTCAACGGAATGCGCGCCTGTGTCAGCGACAGCCATGCCGTCACGCGGTCGGTCGAGGGCTTCGGATGAACGATGTCAAAGATCATAGTGACAATCTAGCAGCTTCGAACCGACGGAACAATACACATGTATTACGATCTAGTACTATCCTCTACGATGGCGCGGGTTTTTTTGAGGGGCACCGAGGGAGCAGCGTCAGCATCCCGGTTCAGCGGTTACCATCCCCCAGTTCCCACATCAGCACCCAGTCCCTGTTCATCGGCGTCCGGCGGTGGAAGGTCTGCGTCGACCCGGACCTCGTGGCCAACGTCGCCGACATGGTCGTGACGGCCCGGACCTCCTTCCTGCCCAGGAACCGCACCAAGCCCGCATGGTCGTAGCGGTCCATCGGTCGCTCCCGGTGCAGCGCGAACAGGTCAGCCGCCGTCCAGCCCAGCGCGGCCAACTGCGCACCCCATTCCTCCAGCAGGCGGGCACCGCCGCTCACGAAGGCCTCCCAGTCGGCGGAGGGGACGCGGGCAGGAACGGCCATCCGCGCCATCAATACGAGTCCAGTCAGCCATTCCTGCGGTATACCCGCGATTCTCAGGCGATCAAGATGACGGTCTGCGATCGGGATAGCTGCATCACGAGCGTCACCTGCGCCAGGATCGCCGCACGGGTCCGGAGAGTAGCCACAGTAGCCACAGCCCTCATCCATGTGGCTACAAAAAAGCGCCTTGTTTTCAATAGGAGTAGCCACAGTAGCCACACTAGCCACATTATTTAAAAGGTACTGTACTGGCGCTTCCTCCTCGTTGTCGTCTTCGTGATCCAGGAGCGGAACACAGGGATTTTCAGACTCAGTTCGACAGATCTGCCCATTTCGTGTGGCTACTGTGGCTACTGTGGCTATTGCATGTGATTTCAATGCACTAACCGGAGCCACAGGTGTAGCCACAGGGGGGGTGCTGTGGCTACTCGAGCGAGCCTGTGCCTGCCCGAGTTCGCCCAGCACGGCTGCCAGGAGCTGGAAGCGTGCGTTACTCATGGAAGTCCACCCCGCCAACCACGGTCATCCTTGG
>DIUL01000092.1 GCA_002422345.1 Acetobacteraceae bacterium UBA6159 | reverse complement strand
ACCGCGCGGGCAGCGGCGGCGTCATCCAGTGGCAGGTCGGGGACCAGGGAGCGGCCAGCGCGGAGGCGATCACCCCAGTCCGGGCAGGCGGTGGACCAGGTCATGTCAGTTCAGCAGCGCCTCCCACTCGTTGCCGTGTTCCGCGGTACGGGCGATGGCCTCGGCCTGTTCCTTCTTCCCCGGTTCGATCGCCACATCCCGCCAGCCCGCGCGGCATTTGAGCCAGAAGATGCAGGCAGTAACGGCTTCCTTGCCCGTGCCCTCGACGGCCTTGCGGAACAGCGACTGCGCGACCTTGGCGTTGGCCTCGATCGCGGCGGTGTCGAGTTCCTGCCAGAAATGTTTCCGCAGGGTCGGGGCGGAACAGCCGATGACCTTTGCGATGTCGTCCTGCGGAACGCCGTAGGCCGCCATGGCCTTGACCTGGGCGCGCTGAGGCTCGGTGGGCGTGAACTCAGGCCGTCCGGCCATGGGGCGTCTCCTGCTGGCAGGGGGGAGCAACTGCGGCCTGATCCGCCGATGCGGTGTCCTGCTCAGTAATCGCAGCCCGTTCCCCTGCTATTGCTGCAAAGGTCCGGTCGGTTCCGTCCAACAGCGCTTCCTTGCCGGTGAACGCCTGCCAGCGGGTGACCGCGACATCAACGTATTTCGGATCGAGTTCGATCGCATGGCAGACGCGGCCGGTGGTTTCGGCTGCAATGATCGTGGTCCCCGAGCCGCTGAAGGGCTCGTAGACGGCCTGGCCCGGGCAGGAGTTGTTCAGCATCGGACGGCGCATGCACTCCACTGGCTTCTGCGTGCCGTGGGTGGTCACCGCGTCCTGGTCGCGGCTGGGGATCGACCAGAGGGTGGTCTGCTTACGATCGCCCGTCCAATGGCCGGTGCCGCGGACAGCGTACCACGCGGGTTCGTGTTGCCAGTGATAATGGCCGCGGCTCATGACCAGGCGCTCCTTCGCCCAAACGATCTGCGCGCGGATGGCAAAGCCGCAGGCGGTGAGGCTGTCCGCCACCGTGGCGGCGTGTAGGGCGCCATGCCAGACATAAGCCACGTCACCGGGGAACAACGCCCAGGCTTCGCGCCAGTCAGCACGATGATCATTCAGCACGGCGCCGGTGCGGGCACTGGCGGAGACGCCGGCACGATTGCGCCAGGTGGGGTCGTATTCGACGCCGTACGGGGGATCGGTGACCATCAGATGCGGTGTGACGCCGGCCAGCACCCGTTCGACCGTCGTGGGATCGGTGCAGTCGCCGCAGATCAGACGGTGACCGCCGAGAACCCAGACATCGCCCAATCGGCTGACGGGGTGTTCGGGCACCGTCGGCACATCGTCGGGATCGGTCAGCCCACCGACGGGATCGGCCAGGAACGCGGCGATCTCGCCCGCGTCAAAGCCGGTGAGGCCGAGGTCGAAGCCCAGATCGCGCAGGTCCTGGAATTCCAAGGAGAGCAACTCATCGTCCCACGCCGCCCAGTTCGCCGAACGGTTGGCCAACAGGCGGAAGGCCTTGATCTGTGCTTCGGAAAGGTCGTCCGCCAGCGCTACGGGGACGTCCGTCAGCCCCATCCGCTGGGCGGCCTTCAGCCGGAGATGCCCGTCCACCACGGTGCCATCGGACTTCGCGACGATCGGGATGCGAAAGCCAAACTCCTTGATCGCGCCGCACATCTGCTCGACCGCGGTGTCGTTCTTGCGCGGGTTGCGGGCGTAGGGAATCAGCCGCGCCACCGGCCATGTCTCGACCATCAGCATGATGCCGTCTCCTGCCGCCGTTCGGCGGCGATCTCGTCGTAGGTCCGCCCGTCGCCGTCGAGGGTGACCGGCACGTCCGGGAACAACTGGCGGAAGCGGCGCAGGGCTACGTCCACGTAAGCCGGCGCCAGATCGATGGCCCGGCACCGGCGCCCCAGCCGCTGCGCGGCGACCAGCGTCGTGCCCGACCCCGAGAACGGCTCAAAGCAGACATCGCCCGCGTCGGTGAAGGCCGCGAGGACGTGCTCGGCCAGCGCCACCGGAAACACCGCCGGGTGCTCGACCTCGATGCCGCGCGCCTTGTGCCGGCCGATGCGGATCACGCTGTCGGCGATGCGGAAGTCCTGGGTCGGCTGACCGGCGTGGGTCCAGGCGCCCACCGTGCCGTCCGCCTTGCGCATGGCGGTGGAATGCCCGTCGGCGCGCAGATGGGTGTCCTGGCCGGCGTACTTGCACGGCACCGTCTTGTTGGGCTTGCGCCCGACCCGGCTGAAGTGGAACACCAGTTCGAACGACGGCGCGAACCGGCCGCCCCAGTCGCCGGGCAGGCCCGGCCCCTGATCCCAAACGTAGAGCCCGAAGCGGCGCCAGCCCTGGGCGCGCATCCCGTCGAGCCAGCCCTGCCAGTAGGGCAGCCATTCGTTGTGGCGGTGGACGAGGCCGAGATTGACCAGCACCTGCCCGTCGTCGGCCATCGGCAATGCGCCGAACACACCCTGCATGAGCGCATCCCAGTCGCTGATCCCACCCGTCGTGTAGGCTCGCTGCTGGCCGTAGGGCGGGGAGGTGAAGCACAGCGCCGCCACGTCGCCGGCCATCAGGCGCGCTACCGTCGCAGGATTGGTGCTGTCACCGCAAAGCAGGCGGTGTTGCCCGAGAAGCCAGAGGTCGCCGGCTCGGACCATAGGCTCCGCGACGGGTTCAGGAACCTCATCGGCGGCGTCACTGTCCCCGGCAGCGCCACCGTCGTCTGCACCCGGCGCCAGCAGTGTATCGAGTTCCGTCGCATCGAACCCGGTCAGCGTCAGGTCGAACCGACCCTCGCGCAGGTCGGCGAGTTCCAGCCGCAGCAGGTCATCGTCCCAGCCCGCAGCCTCGGCCAGGCGGTTGTCGGCGATGATATAGGCCCGCTTCTGGGTCTCGCTGAGGTGCCCCAACTCGATGGTGGGCACCTCGACCAGCCCCAGCTTGCGGGCGGCTAGCAGGCGCCCGTGACCGGCGATGACGCCGTTGGTGCCATCGACGAGAATGGGGCTGGTCCAGCCGAATTCGCGGATCGAGGCGGCAATCTGCGCCACCTGCTCCGCCGAGTGGGTCCTCGCGTTGCGGGCGTAGGGCGTGAGGCCATCGATGCGGATCATGCGCACCACGGGCGACAAGACGGCGCTCTCGGCCCCCTCTGCCGCCATCACCTTCCTGCTCTCGACCAGCCCTGCGGCCATACCCTGGTGCACTCCTTTTTTAGCCGAAAATAATCCGTGGGTGGCCCCGGTTTGGTAGAAAGATTTTCTCTTTCCCTAGAGATTTGAGCCCCCCCCCGGGTCTTCTACGTCGGCCGTGCCATCCGTCTCGCGCGCTCCCGGAATGTTTTTAGACCGTGATGGCTGGCGCATAGGCAACGGCCGTTGGCGACGTCCAATGCGGCGCCACCATCCTTTCGTTCGATGACGTGGTCGGCGAAGAGCCGGTGCTGCGGCGCCGATCGCTCGCAGCGAATGCCACGCTCGACCCACTCACACTGATGGCCGGCCCGCGACAGCACCGCTGCACGCCACGCCTTGTGCTCCCCGGTCAGCAACTCACGATCAGCTGTCTTCGGTGCCGGACGCGCGGTGCGCAGGTCGAGGACGGGTAAGCGCGGGCGGAGGTTGCTGAGCACGGTCTGGGTCACGCGGATGATCCCCGATGCGACGCCGACGTGTTCCGTGTGAGCAACCGGCTCAGCGAGCGGAACACCACCGGTGCGCGCAGCGAACGCTTCCACCGAAGACGCGAATCCTGCTCGGCGCCAGCAGGATGCGGCACCATCAACGGCATCCGCTCCTGTGTCGCCAGCAGCCAGGCCGTCACGCGGTCGGTCGATGGTTTCAGATGCACTGTGTCAAAGATCATGGTTGCAATATAGCGGACGCGATTCGGAAAAACAATACACATGTATTACGATATAGTACTCTCCTCTACGATGACGCGAGGTTTTTTGAGGGTCACCGAAGGAACAGCGCCAGCATCCCGGTTCAGCGGTCACCATCCCCCAGTTCCCACATCAGCACCCAGTCCGTGTTCATCGGCGTCCGCCGGTGGAAGGTCTGCGTCGACCCGGACTTCGTGGCCAACGTCGCCGACATGGTCGTGACGGCCCGGACCCCCTTCTTGCCCAGGAACCTCACGAGACCCGCATGGTCGTAGCGGTCCATCGGCCGTTCGCGGTGCAACGCAAACAGATCGGCCGCCGTCCAGTCCAAAGCGGCCAACTGCGCACCCCACTCCTCCAGCAGGCGGGCACCGCCGCTCACGAAGCCCTCCCAGTCCGTAGGGGAGATGCCGGCAGGAACGGCCATCCGCGACATCGATGCCAGTCCGGTCAGCCATTCCTGCGGTATACCGGCGGTTCTCAGGCGATCAAGATGACGGTCTGCGATCGGGACAGCTGCATCACGAGCGTCACCCGCTCCAGGATCGCCGCACGGGTCCGGAGAGTAGCCACGGTAGCCACAGCCCTCATCCATGTGGCTACAAAAAAGCGCCTTGTTTTCAATAGGAGTAGCCACAGTAGCCACACTAGCCACATTATTTGAAGGGTACTGTACTGGCGCTTCCTCCCCGTTGTCGTCTTCGTGATCCAGGAGCGGAACACAGGGATTTTCAGACTCAGTTCGACAGATATGCCCATTTCGTGTGGCTACTGTGGCTACTGTGGCTACTGTGGCTATTGCGTGTGATTTCAATGCACTAACCGGAGCCACAGGTGTAGCCACAGGGGGGGTGCTGTGGCTACTCGAGCGAGCCTGTGCCTGCCCGAGTTCGCCCAGCACGGCTGCCAGGAGCTGGAAGCGTGCGTTACTCATGGAAGTCGGCCCCGCCAACCACGGTCATCCTTGG
>DIUL01000013.1 GCA_002422345.1 Acetobacteraceae bacterium UBA6159 | reverse complement strand
GCCGTCAACCGGACAGTAGTGTTGTGGGTCGACAACTCACCACAGGCGCCACAAACAAATCGGCCCCGAGGCGCTGGTGGCAGCACCTCGGAGCCGATCGGGCAGGCGGTTTTTTCGCCTGGGCGGGTCAGGCGGCCTTGCGGCCTGATCCGGTGTCCGCGTTCTGGTCCGCGGCCATGGTGGACAGAAAGGCCATGACCTCGGTGTGCAGCACCTCGGCGGTCCGGCCGACCTGGTCCGCTTCGACACGCATGCCCGCGCACACGCCATCAGCGTCGGAGGAGACCGACGACACATCCTGCATCGCCCGGGTCACCTGCTCGGTTGCTGTCGTGGTGGTGTGCACGCTCAGGGCGATGTCCCGGGTGACGGCGGCCTGTTCCTCCACCGCCGCGGCGATGGCGCTTGCGACCTCGTCCACCCGCTGGATCGACAGCGCGACTTCCCGCACCGCCGCCACCGCCTCGGCTGTCGCGGCGTGGATGGAGGCGATCTGCGTTCCGACCTCCTCGGTCGCCTTCGCGGTCTGGGTCGCCAAGGCCTTCACTTCTCCGGCGACGACGGCGAAACCTCGGCCGGCCTCTCCGGCGCGCGCGGCCTCGATCGTGGCATTCAGCGCCAGCAGGTTGGTCTGCGACGCGATGTCGTTGATCAACTGGACGACATGGCTGACGCGATCGGCGGCCCCCGCCAGCTCCTCCACCTTGCGCCCGGTGGCCGAGGCCTGGTCCACGGTTTGCCGCACCACGGTCGTGGCCCGCGACACCTGCTGCCCGATCTCGGCGATGCTGGCCGACATTTCCTCCGACGCCGCCGCCACCGCGCTCAGGTTACGGGTGGAAACGGACGCGCCATCGGCGGTTTGAGTCGCCAGTTCCCGCGTGCGGGCGACCGCGCCCGAGACTTCGCCCGCCCGGGACATCATGCCCCGCGCCGCGTTGCCCAGCGCCTCGACCGCGTTCGCCGCCTTCGCACTGAAATCGGCCGTGTGCTGATCCAGCACCGCCTGGCGCCGGTCCTTCGCGTGCTGTTCGGCGACGGCTTCGGTCTGAAGACGCCGAGCCTCGGTCGCGTTGTCACGGAACACGGCCATGGCGGAGGCCATCTGACCGACTTCGTCCTTGCGGCCTTCAGCCGGGATCGCCACCGACAGGTCGCCCTCGGCCAGACGCTGCATCGCGGTTGCCATCTGGCTGATCGGGCGGGCGGTGCCACGCTGGATCGCCGTCAGCAGGTAGAGGATGCCCAGGCCGAACAGCGCCGCGGCCACGACGAGGTTGACCATCAGGGCGGTCTGCAGGCGGCCGATCCGGGCGAGGAGCAGCCGATCCAGTTCGGCGCTGGCCGCCACACGCAGCCGGGCCAGATCGTTCAGCGCAACGTTGCCATGCGCCGCGGTATCGGTGCGCAGGACGTCCAGAGCCGCCTTGACGCTCGCATCCGCCGCGGCCCCCGGACCGCCAACAGCCGCTTTCGTGCCGCCGTCGGCGTTCGCCTTGATGGCCGTCGCCAGGGCTGACCGGGTGGCGGCGAGCAGCGCCGTTATGCGGGCCTCACGGATGACGAAGCCGGCCTCACGCCCTTGCCCCGCCAGAGGCGTCAGTCCCGCGAGTTCATGCAGCAGCGCCGGGAGCTTGCCGGTCGCGACATCCATCACGTAGTACGAATCCAGATCCGTATCGAGCGTCAGGCCGGACGCATCGGCGACCTGGCCAATCAGGCGCAGCAGTTCGGTGCCGGCGTCTTCCCGGCTCAGGTTCGGGGCGCTCAAGGTACGGATGGTCGTGGCCACGTCGGTCGCCGGCAGGGCGCCGTCCACGCTCAGGTCCATGCGTGCCAGACGCTCTCCCAGCCAGTCGGTCGAGGCGCCGGGCTGTGCGGTGACCGTCTGTTCCAGTTCCCGCGCCAGCAGGGCTATGCCGCGGCTGCCGGTCAATTCGAGACGGGCGGTGTTGATCTGGGCCACGCGGTCGGAGACGACCGTGTAGAGCAGGAAAGCGATGGGAAGCAGGAAAACCACGTAGGCGATCGCGAGACGGGTGGCGATCGGCCGGTCGAGAAGTCGTTTCATCAGTTTAGGCTCTCTCCGAGGAAAAACGGACCGGTTACGAATGCAACCGCAGATTCATTTCCCGGCAACATTGGTGGATGGTCGTACTCTTGGCGGGTCATTCAACCGCACATGCCGCTCCGTAAGATTTCGCTTCGTACCTTATGGGCGCGTGGTCGTGCGAGAGGATTTTCCCATAATATCTATATATTACAAACGTATGTGGTCGATGCGACAACGCCGGCGCGTGGCGGTGGGCGACGAAACAGACGCTCAAATGCCGTTGTGTACTAGAAGGCCGCGGCATCCCTTGCGGCCCCGTGCCGGGTGGCCATGGCGGCCACCCGGGCATCGAGCAGCGGTCAGGCCGCCTTCACGCCGGTGATGAAGTCCCGCACCTCCCCATTCAGGGATTCGGCCTGGCGGGACAGTTCATCCGCCGCGCCAAGTACCTGAGAGGCCGCCGCACCGGTGATCGTCGCGCCATGGCTGACGCCGCTGATGTTGGAGGTCACCTGCTGCGTGCCGGCCGCTGCCTGCTGAACGCTGCGGGCGATCTCCTGCGTGGCCGCGCCCTGTTCCTCGACCGCGGCCGCGATGGCGGCGGCGATCTCGTTGATCTCCCCGATCGTGGCACTGATCGCCTGGATCGAGCCGACGGCTTCCTTCGTGGCGTCCTGGATGTTGCCGATCTGGCGCGCGATGTCCTCGGTCGCCTTGGCGGTCTGGGTCGCCAGGGACTTCACCTCGGACGCCACCACCGCGAAGCCACGGCCGGCTTCGCCAGCCCGGGCAGCCTCGATCGTCGCGTTCAGGGCCAGCAGGTTGGTCTGACCGGCGATGTCGCTGATCAGGTTCACCACGTCCCCGATCTTCTGGGCACCATCGGCCAGCGCACGTACCACCGCGTCAGTGCGCTTCGCGTCGTCCACCGCCTGGCCGGCGATCTTGGCCGACTGGGTGACCTGCCGGGAGATCTCGCCGATCGAGCTGGAAAGCTCCTCGGCCGATCCTGCGACGTTCTGCACGTTGGCGCTGGCCTGTTCGGCGGCCGCGGCAACCGTGGTGGCCTGTTCGGTCGTCTGGGTCGCCGTGCCGGTCATGGACTCGGCCGTGGCGCGCAGTTCGGCGGCCGCCGTCGAGACCATATTGACCAGTTCACCGACCTTGGACTCAAAGGAGTGGGTCAGGTCGTTGACCCGTTCGTTGCGGCGTTCACGCGCTTCCTGCTCGGTCGCCCGTTCGGCGGCCAGACGGTCGGCGGTGATCTTGTTGTCCTTGAAGACCTGCACCGACTCGGCCATCCGACCGATTTCGTCCGTCTTGCCCACGCTCGGGATCTCAACCGAGCTGTCGCCATCGGCCAGCTTGCGCATCGCCTGCGTCATGCCGCCGATCGCGTTGCCGATCGAACTGCCGATCAGCCAGGCCAGGCTGCCGCCGACCACCAGGCCGAGTCCGACAAGACTGATGGACAGGGTTTCGCCGAACGCCATTGCCCGGTCGATCCCCTTGGATGCCTCCTCCTGAGCGGTGTGGGACGCAGCCTGCAGGCCGGCCACCAGCTTGTCGACGCGCTGGCCCTGGGTCACCATTTCCTTGGCCAGAATGGCGTCAAGTTCCGCCATCACGGTGACCATCCTGCGGTAGGCGTCGACGTACTGCCCGACCGTTGCGTTCGCGCCGGCCAGTTGCGCGCGCAGTTCCGGGTTCCGGGCATGCGGCTCGATGGCCTTCAGCGCCTTCGTGACTTCCCCGACACTGCTCTCCACGGTGCTGGCGAAAGCGGGGGTCGGCCGGAAGACGGCGTTGATGACATCGACGCGAAGCTGCATCACGCTTTCCAGCGCCGAGAACCCAAGCAACTGGGCGCTGGTCTCACCTGTCCGTGTCGCGGTCACGATGAACTCATCCACGCCGGCGCGGAGCTTGCGGCCGGCGGCGTCCAGCGCGTCCTGGTCCGCGCCCCAGAAGCGCTGGATTGTCGTGACGTATTGGCCGAGGCCCTTTTCGTAGATGTCGACCGCGCCCGAGATATCCCGGATCACGTTCTGACGATCCTTGAGCACCTGGCTGGCCGACAGCCCGTCGATCTTCGTCCTGATGACCGCGAACGAGTCCTGGGCGGCCTTCACCCGCGCTTCGTTTCGGGTCTGCATGAACTCCCGTACGGCGAGCCGAGCCTCGCCCATGTTGATGTCGATGTCATCGGCAAGGTTGAGCGCTTCGGTATAATGGTTGATGAGTTCGTCCGCGGCGGCGATACGCTCCAGCGAGATCACGCTGGCGGCGCCGACACCCGCCAGGATGGTCAGGACGCAGCCAAATCCCGCGAGCATCTTGGTTCGAACCCGTAGGTTCGAGATCGTCGTAATGAGCGACATTTCGAAGCTTCTTCCTTTCAGATTGTACTATCAGATCAGTTTGAAGACGACACGACAGCCAGCCGGCTCCCGCCCCAGGGAAAGGGGGAAGACCCGCATTTGCGGCGACCGTGCCGGGCTTTGGGGAATGGCGCGCTCGGATCGGAAGGCGCCTCGGGAGGGCTGACGCGGGGCAAGGACCGCCCGCCCCGCCGATCGGACGCTCGGCGACAGGTTGCCGGGGCCGCACCCGCGGGCCAGCACCACAATCGGGCGGTCAGGATTTTTTGCGAAATTTCATGCATGACCCGTCTTGTAGAGCAGGTCGCGGCGGGCCGGGTGTCGGATTATGTGCGGTTTTGTCGATCACATTCGGTGGACCGGTGGAAACACCGGCCACCCCAGCGGCCACACAAGCGGCCACACTGGGGCAAGCACGCTGGCGCAGCCACGCACGGATCAGGTGCGGGCGGAGGAGAATCCTGCGAAAAGATAGCCTTGCTGGCGGGCCGACTTGATCACCGAGGGATGATCGGGGTCTGGCTCCACCTTGCGGCGCAGGCGCACGACCAGGCCATCGATGGCGCGGTCACCCGGGCGATAGGGTCGGTCGAAGACACGTTCGGTCAACACTTCCCGACTGAGCGGCTCCCCCCGACCTTCGACCAGGGCGTGCAGCAGCCCGAACTCGGCCGAGGTCAGGTGGCAGCGAGTGCCATCCGGGCGGTAGAGTTCGCGTTCGGCGACCTGAAACGCCCATTTCCCGCCGGCCTGGCCCGCCGCAGGACGGCGCGGATACGGGCGAGGATTTCCCGGGGCATCGCTGTCTTATGGATATAGTCGTCCGCGCCGAGTTCCAGCCCGAGGATCCGGTCGATCGGGTCCTGCATGCCGGTCAGGATCACGCAGGGAACCGTGGAGACGGTCCGGACCTCGCGGAGGACTTCCATTCCGGTGGTTGGGCCAAGTCTCTGGTCCAAAAGCAGGAGGTCTGGCCCAATTTCACTCAACAGGGGCATCAGGTGGGCGGGGTCCGTAACCGCCACGCAACGGATACCGTGATCCGTCAGAAACAAGGTGAGTTCCTCGGCAAAGTCCGGATCATCATCGAGAAGAACGACGGTTTCAGCCATTTCTAGGCAATGCTCCGATTCTCTGCGGCGGATATCGTGTCGGGGTGCCCTTGCGGGTCACCCGGTTCGGCAAGGTCTTCATCGCCGGCCTGTCGAAACACAGCGCTGAACACCGCTCCGCCTTCCGGCGCGTTCAATGCCAGGATATTGCCACCGAACGACCGCATAATGCCATGGCAGATCGAGAGTCCCAAGCCCGTGCCCTTTCCGACCTCCTTGGTCGTGAAGAACGGCTCAAAGACGCGGTCGAGAAGGTCGGGCTTGATGCCCGGTCCGCTGTCGTGGAGCGAGAGCGTCACCGTTCCGGTCGCCGGATTGTGGGACGCGCTGATGGTCAGATGGCGCGGCTTGTCTGGCGGATTGTGATCCATCGCGTCGCGTGCGTTGAGCATCAGGTTCACCATCACGTGTTCGGCCAGGACCAGTTGGCCCACCACCGGCGGCATGGTGCCGGTCATGCGGATACCAACCGTGACCCCGGCCGAGCGCAACGCACTGCCGACCAGGGCCAGGGCGCCATCGACGATCTCGTGCAGGTTGATCGGGCCCAGGCCCTCATCGTTCTGGCGGCCGAAGATCCGCAGGTGGTTGACGATGGTGCGCGCACGGGTTGCCTGTTCGGCGATCCGGCCCATGCGCTGGATGGCGAACTTGATGCCCTCGGCGCCTTTCCGCTCCAGCATCTGGGACGCGTTCTCGGCCGCCAGCGACATGATGGCGATCGGCTGGTTCAGTTCATGCGCCAGGCCGGTGGCCATCTCTCCCAACGTCGCGAGCTTGGAGGCCGCGAAGGCCTGCGCCTGGATCGTGCGTTCACGGGTGATGTCGGAAACATAGCCGACGATCGAGACCTCCCCGCTCGGATCGGTTTCCAGCACGCGGGCCTGGTCACGGAACCACAGCGTCGTGCCATCGCGGTGACGGAAGTGGTACTCGACGCTGGCCTCTCCGTCATAGACGACGTTGCGGAAGTAGGTGGTCCAGGCGGTGGCATCCATGCCCTCGACCTTCTCCATCCAGCCTTGGCGGGTGGTGAGTTCCTTCATGTCGTAGCCGGTCAGGCGAGCGGCGATCTCGGTGATCTCGAAGGCCTGGACGTCGCCGGCGGCCGAAATGTTCATCCGGTAGACCGCGGCCGGCAGGCCCGAGAGCAGCCGGGCGATCTGGGTCCGCGCCATTTCCGCGGCCATGGCGTCCTGCCGGGTCAGGTCCAGTTCCATCCGGGAGCGCATCCGCGCCGACCGCTGCGCGAAGAAGGCAAGCAAGGCGGCGGCGGACAGAAGCGTCGCGAAGATCGCCGTATGGACCCAGGTGGCGAAGGACTCCGCATCCGCGAGTGCGGCGTCCTCATCCAATCCGATCAGCACGAGAAGCGGCAGATTCCCGATCACGCGATAGGACATGATCATGGGCCGCTCGGTGACCGCATTTTTTGCGAAAATAGAGCCCGATGGATTGGTGCGCGCGGCCAGCAGCACTGGCAGGTTGGGATTGGCGGGGCGGCGAAGCTGGTTCTCGGCGTCGGCGCTGCGCGCGATCAGCCGCCCATGCGGGATGCTGAGCACGGCGGAGACGCTGTTCTCTCCGAACCGCAGGTCGGCCAGTGTTTTCGACAGTTTCAGCGGATCGAAGGAGACGACGATCACCCCGTCGAATTCTCCCCTGTCGTTCAGCAGGGGGCGGGTGAACTGCACGCTCCATCGGCCCGAGGCCCGACCGATCAGCGGGCTGCTGATGGACATCCCCTTTTGCCCGTCGCGGTGTACCAGATAATGCTCACGGTCGCCGAGCCAGACCGGGTCGGAGAAATCGACGGTGCTCCATTGCAGCCAGCCATTCGCCTGGATGATCGCAAGCTGGAGGACGCCGAACTTCTCCTCCCGCGCGATGCCGCGCAGGTATTCCCCGATCGCCACGGCGCCGGCCCGATCCCCGGCCCGTTCCAGGTTCACCCGGGTCTGCATCAGGGACTGGATGCTCTCCATCGCCTCAACCGAGCGCAACAGGGATTGTTCGAGCGCTTCGGCCGCGACGCTCGAGAGTTGCGTGGCCTCCTGGATGCGTTCCTTGCGGTATTGCGATACGTATGCTTCTCCCAGCGCGATCGCGATGACCGCGATGACGATCCACGCCATAAACGCGGCTGCCCAGGACCAGGATCGGACCCCGTTCCGTGTCAGCGTACGTGCGTCCACATTCGTTCGAACAGAGTACATTGCTACCCGCGTCACCACTCTTGCTAAATTAGCGAAATGCTGCCAGTATTGCAAGTGTCGATCACGTGTGTCGACATTCCAGAAGGTTGTAAGGCCTTGACCCTATCTGTCCTGGTCGTCGATGACGAGATCATGCTGGCCGAGGAAACGGCCATGGGCCTCGAATTGGAGGGGTTGACCACCCTGACTGCGTCGTCCGCGGCGGAAGCGATGGTGCTGCTCCGGGCGCATGCCGAGATTGGCGTCATGCTGACGGATATCCGCATGCCGCGGGAGGATGGGACCTCCCTGGCGCGCCGAGCGCTGGCCGAACGGGATGAGAAGACCGCGCTGGGCGTGATCTTCATGACCGGGCACGGCACCGATCCGCCGCCGCCGGGCGTCGTGGCCTGCATTCCCAAGCCGTTCCCGCTTGGGAAGATGCTCGATCTGGTTATGCGAACCATGGCGGATATCCAGGAACGACGGGCCAAGGCCGGCGCCTGAAGGGCCTTGCCTGCGGGGCGCGCGCCTTGGTTTTGCGAAACCATGCCAAAGCCGCCGGATCACGCGGGCGCACCGTGACAACGGCCCCGTCTGGCCTGTAGTCTGCTTCCGCCATCGGCACCCCAAGCCTACGGCCCAACAAGGGTCGAAACGTCCTTCCAGGAGCAGTTGATGCCGTTTTCCCGACTGATCAAGGCCGCCTTCGGCCTGGTCGCGCTCGCCGCCATGTCCACAGCCGCCATGTCCACGGGCGCCATCGCTCAGACCGCGCCGGCCTGGCCCCAGAAGCCCATCAAGGTCATCGTCAATTTCGGACCCGGCGGGTCCGCCGACAACTCCATGCGCCCGTTCGCCGAGAAGGTGTCCCGCGGCCTGGGCCAGCAGGTCGTGATCGAGAACAAGGGCGGCGCGTCCGGTGCCCTGGGCCTGGAGGCGGCAGCCCGGTCCGCGCCCGATGGCTATACGTTCGTCGTCACGCCCGCACTATCGGTGGTCATTCTGCCGCATCTGCGGAAGCTGCCGTTCGACATCTTCAAGGACCTGGCGCCGGTGACGCAGTTCACCGACGGGACACTGCTGTTCGCGGTGCATCCGTCCGTGCCGGCCAACAACCTGCGCGACTTCGTGGCCTACGCGAAGGCGAACCCGGGCAAACTGAGCTGGGGCACCGCCGGCGTCGGCTCCCACGGGCACGTCACGGCCGAGTATTTCAAGCTGATCACCGGCACCGACATCCTGCATGTCCCGTATCGTGGGGGCGGAGAGGCGCTGGCCGACTTCCTGGCCGGCGTCGTGCAGATCCACGCCGATCCGAACACGCTGCCGTCGGTCAGTGCCGGCAAGGCCAAGCTGCTGGGCGTGATCGACGCGGAACGGCACCCGAATTTCCCGGACGTGCCGATGGTGAAGGAAGTGTATCCGGAAATCGACTATGTCGCCTGGTTCGGCATGCTCGCCCCGGCCGGCACGCCGAAGCCGATCATCGACCGGATGGCCGCTGAAATGAACAAGGTCGCGCGGGAGCCGGACATGAAGTCGTTCCTGCTGCGGTTTGCGCTGCGTCCGAACCCCGGCACGCCGGAACAGATGGCCACGCTGCTGCGCAACGACTACGACCGCTATGGCAAGTTGATCAAGCAGATCAACATGAAGGCGGAATAATCGAAGGACCGGCCCCCGGAGAGCACATCTTTCCGGGGGCCGTCTCGTTTCAGGCCGCGTGCGGCTGGAGAATTTGCCGCAGCACCAGGCCGTCGGAGAGACGGTCGAAGCCCTCGTTGATCTCATCGAGCTTGATGAACCCGCTGCGCAGCTTCTGCACCGGCAGCTTGCCGCGCCGGTAAAGTGCCAGGAACCGGGGGATGTCGCGCTTCGGCACGCAGCTTCCCATGTAGCTGCCGCGAATGCTCTTTTCATCCGAGACCAACGCGCCGTGCAGGTAGGAGAACGTCGCGGTTGCCGCCGGCAGCCCCGCGCTGACCACCATGCCGCCGCGCGCCGCGATCGCGTAGGCGAGGTTCATGGCAGGCACGGACCCCGCCGTTTCGATGACGTAGTCGAGCCCGCCCTGCGTCGCTTCCCGGATCGCGCCCACGACATCGTCATTGCCCGCCAGGAATGTGTCGGTGGCGCCGAGTTCTCGCGCGAGTTTCAGCTTGTCGGCGTTCAGGTCGACCGCGACGATCCGTTCCGCGCCGGCGACGACACCGCCCATCAGCGCATTCATGCCCACGCCGCCGAGGCCCACGACAGCCATCTGCGCGCCTGGCGGCACCTGAGCCGTGTTCAGCACCGCGCCCACGCCGGTCACCACCGCACAGCCGAAGATCGTGGCGTCCTCCAGCGGAATGTCCTCGGGGATGCGGATCAGCGCGTTCTGCGACACGACCGCGTACTGCGCGAAGACCGACAGGCCGCTGTAGTGGTAGATTGGCTCCCCGTTCAACGACAGCCGGCGCGCGCCTGAGATCAACGTCCCGTCGGCGCGGGAGCCGAAGGAACTTTGGCACAGATTGGGACGGCCGCCGCTGCAATAGCGGCAATCGTTGCAACTGGTCACGAACACGCTGATGACGTGATCGCCGGGCTTGAAGTTGACGACGCCGGGGCCGACCGCCTCCACGATGCCGGCGGCCTCATGGCCCGGGATCGTGGGCATGCGGCGGGGGCGGAGGTTCTCGATGGTCGACAGATCGGAGTGGCAGAGGCCGGCGCCGATGATCTTGTACAGCACCTCACCAGGGCCGGGCGGGTCGAGGTCCACTTCCTCGATCGTCATCGGCATGCTGGTGGCATAGGGGCGCGGCTTACCCTGTTCGCGTAGCACCGCGGCTTTCATCTTCATCGTGCGTTCTCCGTCCATCGGCCTGACGGCGTTATCCGCGCTGGCGTCCCGCTTCCGCAAGGGGAGAAGAACGGGGGCAACACGATCAAAAGACCTCGTGGGTGCCCGCGTTCGTGGTATTGTTGGGTCGTCCTGAGCTAGGCGATCCAGCCATGGCTGTCCCACGCGTGCCAGCGGAACTGCTTGATCCGGTCGTAGCCTATTTCAGGCCGCGCCGCGTGATCCTGTTCGGTTCGGCCGCCCGCGGAGATGCGACGGCCGATAGCGACATCGATCTGCTGGTGGTTGTTGACGACGATACCCCACCGGAGAGGGTGACCGCGCGCGCCGGCCGGGAAGCTCGTCGGCCCTATCGCCAGCCGGCCGACATCATCCCTATGCGAGAACGGACATTCGACCGGTTCAGCCGCGTGGTGGGCACGGTTCCCTATGCCGCTCGCACGGAGGGCGTGGTGGTATACGAGCGCCAATGATCCCGCCCGACGGTGATCACCGGCTGATCGCACGACGCTGGGTGTTGGTGGCTGATCGGGACATCCGTTCGGCTGAAGCCTGCCTGGCCGGGGCGGACCCGATCCCGGAGGCCGCCGCCTATCACTGCCAACAGGCAGCCGAGAAGTTGATCAAGGGATTGCTTGTTCTCGCCCGGACCCCCTTCCGCAAAACGCATGACATGGAGGTGCTTCGCGATCTCGTCGTGCCGGCATTCCCCGATCTGACCGAGTTGGTGGAGCGGATGGTTCCTTTGTCGGACTGGGGCCACGCCTATCGCTATCCGGGCCTTGACGATGAACCGATCCCGTCTCCCGCCGAATTGCGGGTTGTCCTGACCGAGATCAAGGCGCTGGCCGTCGAGGTGACGATCCGGGCCGAATAGCCGGTGCCTGGCCGAGCAAGCGACGGAATCCGAAACCCCTTGACCCGCGCCGCGCCCTCGGCTCCATCACCCCCAGCAAAGAACCGGAGACCGTCCGATGCAACGTCGCAGCTTCCTTACCGCCACCGCGGCGGCCACACTCGCGCGACCCGCCCTCGCGCAGCCCGCCATCGGGGGTAAGGCAACCACCCTGATCCACGTCCCGCAGGGTAACCTGGTGACCATGGACGCCGTCTGGACCACCGCGCAGGTGACCCGCAACGCGGCGGCGATGGTGTTCGACACGCTGTATGGCCGTGATGAGAAACTCAACCCGATGCCGCAGATGGTCGCGGGCCACACGGTCGAGGACAATGGCCTGCGCTGGACCATGAAGCTCCGCGACGGGTTGATGTTTCATGATGGCACGCCCGTGCTGGCCCGCGACTGCGTCGCCTCGCTCAAGCGCTGGATGCGGCGCGACCCGATCGGGCAGACCATCGCCGAACGGATGGACGACCTGACGGCGCCGGACGACAAGACGCTGGTCTGGCGCCTGAAGAAGCCGTTCTCGGCGCTGCCCTACGCGCTGGCGAAGACCCAGCCCTCCCCGATCATCATGCCGGAGCGGCTGGCGAACACCGACGCCTTCAAGCAGATCCCCGAGGTCGTCGGCAGCGGCCCGTTCCGCTACGTGCCGGACGAATATGTCTCGGGCCATCGCGCCGTCTTCGCGCGCAACGACAAGTACAACCCCCGGCCGGAGCCCGCGAGCTTCTGCGCCGGCGGCTATCGCGTGATGGTCGACCGGGTCGAATGGCGCGTGATCCCCGATGCCGCGACCGCGGCCGGCGCCTTGGCGAGCGGGGAGGTCGACTGGCTCGATTCCCCACTGCCCGACCTGATCGCGATGCTGAAATCCAAGGGCACGGTGGAAGTCGCGCCGATCGACATCTACGGCACGTTCGGCGGCCTGCGCCCGAACTTCCTGCACGGCCCGACCGCGAATGCCGGCGTCCGGCGCGCCATGATGGCCGCGATCGACCAGGTTGACGTGATGACCGCGGTGATGGGCGGCGATCCCAGCCTGTTCCGCGCGCCCGTCGGCTTCTTCATTCCCGGCACGCCGTCCGCGAGCGACGCCGGAATGGACCGGCTGCGGAACCGTCCGAAGAAGGACCAGATCAAGGCCATGCTCAAGGAAGCCGGCTATGGCGGAGAGCCGGTTGCCTTCATGCATCCCACCGATCAGGTCTACTACGACGCCATGAGCCACGTGGCCGTCGCTGCCTTCCGGGAGGTCGGGATCAACGTCGACGAACGCTCGGTCGACTGGGGCACGGTGGTGGAACGGCGCGTGAAGAAGGACCCGGTCGACAAGGGCGGCTGGTCGATGTTCCCGTACGGGGCGCCGGCGGCGGACTACCGCGACCCGATCTTCGCGTCCTTCCTGCGCGGCAACGGCGACAAGGCCTGGTTCGGCTGGCCGACCGACCCCGAGATGGAAACCATGCGCAGCCGCTGGATGGACAGCACCGATCCCGCTGAACAGAAAAAACTGGACCAGGCGATCCAGTTGCACGCCTTCGAAACCGTTCCGTTCATCCCGCTGGGCCAGTACCTGCCGCCGGCCGCCTGGCGGAAAAGCCTGACCGGGATGCTGAAGGGCGCGATGCCGGTCTTCTGGAACGTCGCCAAGGCCTGAGCCAAGCTCGGGGGGAGCCGGTCAGGTCAGATCGGCTTCCCCTCACTGCTCGCCCACCGCCCCATCATCAGGTTGCTGGGCTGCGACTTATCGACGACCTTTCGCGCGGTCTCGACGCCGGAGACCGGCAGTCCGGCGGGGTTCAGCAACCCAACCTGAACCAGGACCGAGGCCTGGTCCCAATAGATATGCTCATGCGCGACCTTGCCGTCCTGGAAGCGGACGATCGCGACCAAGGGGATCTCGACCCGCCGCCCGGTGGGGGCGACACCGGGGAGCATCCAGTCGACTTCGCTGGTGTGGGTAAAGCTGAACAGCAGCTCGTCGACGATCTGGTCGGCGCCGACGGTGCGGCTGACCGGACTCAGGGTCGTGTCCTCGGGGTTCCCGCCGATGAAGTGGTATTTGTAGAACCGCTTGAGCTGATCATGCCCCACCCCGCCAGTCATGGTGGGGACGTGGTTGACGTAGGGTTCGCCCACCATTGTCGCCATGGTGGCATCGACGTCGCGGGTCTCGAACTCATACCTGCAATGGGCTTCCCATAGGGCAACGAGGTCGTGATCGGCGGGCATGTCCAACATCCTTTCCGTCAGGACGCCTACATGGGCGATCGAGTCCATGATGTCATCGGAAAGGATGATGAATTGGTGGGACGGACCGCCGATCCAATCCGTGCCATTGACCCCATGACTGAGCAGGCTGCCACAACCCGATCGAGGCATTCACCATGAGCGAACTCCACCGTGTCACCATCGATCCCGCACAATGCGGTGGCCGTCCGTGCCTGCGCGGGCTGCGTATTCGGGTCCGGGATGTTCTCGATCTACTGGCGGAGGGCGCAAGCCAGGACGAAATCCTTGCCGACTACCCGATGCTTGAGCCTGGAGATGTTGCCGCAGCGACAGCGTTCGTGTGAACCGCCCGCAGCCCCAACCTTCTTCTACAAAAACGAAGCCGGATCAACATCCACGTCCACCCGCCCGCCCCGAGGCACCGGCACCTTCGCCAGCCACGCCCGCAACAACGGCTGCACCGCGATATCCCGCCGCGTCTTCAACAACAGCCGCCGCCGGTGCCGCCCGCGCAGGATCGACAGCGGGGCCGGCGCTGGCCCCAGCACCATCACCCCATCGCCGTACGGTGCCGCCTGTCCCAGATCCCGAGCCAGTTCATCCGCCGCCTGCGCCGACTCCGCGCTGACGATCAGCGCCGCCAGTCTCCCATAGGGGGGCCAGTTGCCGGGCTTCCGCTGCGCCGCCTCGCTGGCCATGAACGCGTCCAGGTCGCCATCGACCAGAGCCTGCATGACCGGATGCTCGGGGCTGAAGGTCTGCAACAGCACCCGCCCCGGCGCATCGGCTCGGCCCGCGCGTCCGGCCACCTGGTGCAGCAACTGCACCGTCCGCTCCCCCGCCCGGAGATCACCGCCCGCCAGCCCGAGGTCCGCATCCACCACCCCCACCAGCGTCAGATGCGGAAAATGCCAGCCCTTGGCGACGATCTGGGTGCCGATGATCAGGTCCACCTCCCGCGCCTCGATCGCACGCGCCGCCTCGGCCGCCGCGTTGGGGCCGGGCATCGTGTCGCTCGCCATGACCAGAAGCCGAGCGTCCGGGAATAGCTTGGTGGCTTCCTCGGTGATGCGTTCGACGCCGGGGCCGACGGGGGTGAGGCTGTGTTCGGCGTGGCAGGCGGGGCACTCAGGGGGGATCGGGACGGCGTGGCCGCAATGGTGGCATTGCAGTTCCCGGCGCGCGCGATGCTCCACCAGCCAGGCTGTGCAGTGGGGACATTGCATCCGGTGCCCGCAGCGCCGGCAGAGGGTCAGGGGCGCATAACCCCGGCGATTGAGGAACAGCATCGCCTGTTCCCCCCGCGCCAGCGTCTCCCGCACCGCCTTGATCAGCGGGGGGGCCAGGAAATGGCCCCGCTCGGGCGGCGTATCGCGCAGGTCCACCGCCACGATCTCGGGCAGGGTCGCGCCGCCATGCCGGGACGGCAGATGCAGCTTCCGATACCGCCCCGCCTCCACATTCGCCACCGTCTCCAGGCTCGGCGTCGCCGACACGAGGACGGCGGGGGCGTGGGAGAAGCGGGCGCGGACCACCGCCATGTCGCGCGCGTGGTAGACGACCCCGTCCTCCTGCTTGAAGGCGGTCTCGTGCTCCTCGTCCACGATGATCAGCCCCAGGTCGGGAAAGGGCAGGAACAGCGCGGACCGGGCGCCGACGACGACGGGGGCCTGGCCCTCGGCCACCGCGCGCCAGGTGATCCGCCTGATCCGGGATGACAGGTCGGAGTGCCAGACGGCCGGCGCCACCTCGAACCGGCGCTGGAACCGGGACAACCATTGGGAGGACAGGGCGATCTCCGGCAGCAGGATCAGCGCCTGCCGCCCCTGGCGGAGGCATTCGGCCACGGCTTCCAGATACACTTCTGTCTTGCCCGAGCCTGTCACCCCATCCAGCAGCGTCACGCTGAACGCCCGTACCGAAGCCGCCTCCCGCAACGCCGTCGCGGCGACCGCCTGTTCGTCGGACAGCACGGGGCCGATGACCGCGGGATCGGGGAGGGCGAAGGGCGGCGCCTCGGGCATCAGGTCCGAGCGCAACAGGCCGGCATCCGCCATGCCGCGGATGACGGTGGTTCCGACCTCGGCTGCACGGGACAGGTCGGAGGTTGATCGCGGTTCGGTCTTCTCCAACGCATCAAGCACGCGTTGGCGGGCGGGCGTGATCCGGACATCTGCGGGCAAGGGGTTAATACGGCTCCACCCGCTCGAAGGGCCGGCCTGCTGGCGGACGACACGCAGGGCCATCGCCATCACCTCTCCCGGCGGGGACAGGGTGTAGGAGGCGACCCAGTCGACGAAGCGGCGGAGCGACTCCCCCATCGGCGGCGTGTCGATCAGGGCGATCAGCGGCTTCAGCTTATGGTCCGGCACGGATGGGTCGGGCGGGGAGTCCCAGACGACCCCGATTTCCTCTCGCCGGTTCAGCGGGACCATCACGACGTCGCCCGGATGCGGGTCCAGCTCCGGCGGAACACGGTAATCAAAAGGCTTATCAAAAGGATAGGGAAGCATCACCGCCACGCGGCGGCGCTTTTCCGTATCCTGCGTTTCGCGCTGGCTCGACATGCTGTATGGTAGCCGTAACCACGCCTGTCCTAAAGGCGCCGCCGGCAACGGGAGTTTTGGAATGAAGTTTTTCGTCGACACAGCCGATACCAACGAGATCCGGTCGCTCGCGGCCAGCGGTCTGCTGGATGGCGTCACGACCAATCCCTCTCTTGTGGCCAAGAGTGGTAAAAAAATCGTGGATGTGATCGCGGAAATCTGCGCGATCGTACCCGGCCCGGTCAGCGCGGAAGTCGCCGCGACCGACTACGAAGGCATGATCCGGGAAGCCGAGGTCCTGCGGAAAATCGCCAAGAACGTCACCATCAAGGTCCCGCTGACGCCCGACGGCATCCGCACCTGCCGCCGCCTGTCGGACGAAGGCACGATGGTGAACGTGACTTTGTGCTTCTCGGCGGCCCAGGCACTGCTGGCGGCCAAGGCGGGCGCGAGCTTCATCAGCCCCTTCGTCGGCCGGCTCGATGATATCGGCCAGGACGGCATGGAACTGATCGCCGACATCATGACGATTTATGAAAATTATGGTTTCAAGACCGAGGTCCTGGTCGCCTCGGTCCGCCACCCGATGCATGTCGTCGACGCGGCCAAGCTGGGCGCGCATGTCGTGACGGTCCCGCCCGCGACGCTGCGGATGCTGTTCAACCATCCCCTGACGGACAAGGGTCTGGCGGCATTCCTGTCGGATTGGGCAAAGACCGGCCAGACGATCGCCTGACGCCCATGCCCCAGCCGCGGGAGCGGGACGAGGTCGTCGCGGCGGCGGATGTCGCGGCGTTCCTGCGTGCCAACCCCGCTTGGCTGGCGGAGAATCCGGCGCTTTACCGCATCCTCGCCCCGCCTCGGCGGGTGCATGGGGAGACGTTGGCCGACCACATGGCCGCGATGCTGCGCGCCGAACGCGCCCACGCCGCCCTGATGGCCGAACAGGCCGAGGATGTGCTGGCCGCGGGCCGAGCGGCGGTGGGGATGACGGAACGGGTGCAGCGGGCGGTTCTGGCGCTGCTGCGGTCGGCCGATCCGCTGGACTGCATCAACGATGAAATGCCCGGCATTTTAGGCGTGGACGCGGTGGGCCTGTGCGTGGAGGGGATCGGTGAAGCGTCCCGGCTGCGGATGCTGCCCGCCGGGTCCGTTGCAAGCCTGATGGCCGGTCGGCAGGTCCGCTTCCGCGCTTCCACCACACACGCTCGGCTGCTGCACGGAGAGGCCGCAGGGCTGTCCGGGCAGGATGTGCTTGTGGCCGTGCCTGGGCATGGGGCCATTGTGGATGGGGGTCGGTCTGACGATGACCCCCTGATGGGCGATGGTGAGTTCCGCCGGGGTGATGCCCCCGCCGCCCGCATGCTCGATCTTGTCTTTCCCCGCCCGGTCATGCCCCACCCCGTCATCCCCGGGCTTGTCCCGGGGACCAGCACAAGCACCGGTGCGGCTATTGGTCCCCGTGACAGGCCCGGGGATGACGGGGGTGGGGCCAATAACGGGGTGGGGGCGAGTGACGGGGACGAAGGTCCGCTACTCACCCCCCGCTCCGGCCCACCAGCCCTCCTCGCTCTCCTCGCCCGAGACCCACGCGCTCTCGAACCCGGCCAAGGCACCGCCGCGCTGGCGTTCCTGGGGCAGGCCGTCGCCGCCACCCTCGGCCGCTGATGACCGGGTTCGAGGCCCGTGCCGCCTTCCTGACCTGGCTCGGCCAGGAACGGCAGGCGTCCCCGCTGACCGTTGAGGCCTACGGCGCCGACATCGCCGCCTTGCTCGGCTTCCTGACCAACCATCTGGGCGGAGAACCCGATCTGGCTGCGCTGGCTGCCCTGCGGCAGGCCGATATCCGCGCCTGGCTCGCCGATCAGGCCAATGACGGGGCAATCAACGCGACCCGCGCGCGCCATCTGGCGGCAGTCCGCACGTTCTTCCGCTTTCTCGCACGCCGGCACGGGGTCGATAATCCGGCGATCAAGCTCGTCTCCACCCCCCGATCCAAGCGCCCGATGCCCCGCCCGCTCGCCGCCGACCAAGCGAGCGCCCTGACCGCCGATATCGGAGAGGTCTCGGACAAAGCCACCACCCAGGCGCGGGACACGGCGCTGTTCACCCTGCTGTACGGCTGCGGACTGCGGATTTCCGAGGCGCTGGGCCTCGACGTCCGCGACGCCCCCCTGCCCGGATCGGACGCGATGCTGCGGGTGATGGGCAAGGGATCAAAGGAACGGATCGTCCCCGTGTTGCCGGCGGTGCGGGAGGCGATGGCCGCCTGGCTATCCCTGCACCCCGATCGCCAGCCCGCCAGCCCGCTGTTCGTCGGCGAACGCGGTGGGCGCCTGAACCCGGCGGTCGCGCAGCGGACGATGCGGGCCTATCGGCGCCTGAACGGGCTGGCCGACCACGCGACGCCGCACGCGCTGCGGCACTCCTTCGCCACCCATCTGCTGGCGGGTGGGGCTGATTTACGCTCGATCCAGGACCTGCTGGGCCATGCCAGCCTGTCGACAACCCAGCGCTATACCGCCGTCGACACGGACCGGCTGATGGAAGTCTGGCGGAAGGCACACCCTCGGGCCTGATGCGCTGTGGCGTCATGATCAAACGCCTGCTTGCCGCCACCGACGTCGTGGTTGGTGGCGCGCCGTTCCGCCGGCGCAATTCCCCCCAGAGCCTCAGCGCCGCCGAGCGGCGTCGGTCGCAGCGGCTTTTGTGGCGTCGACCCACCAGAGGTCGAAGTTCACGCCTTCCCGGATCGGTGCGTCCGACTTGCCGAAGCGGTCCCAGACCGCGACCTTGAAGTCCCGGCTGCCCCAGTTCGGCACCAGGAAATACCGCCACAGCAGCACGCGATCCAAGGCTCGGGCGGCGGGGATCAGGGTGTCCCGGTCCTCGGCCGTGATCACCTTGTTCAGCAGGGCGTCAATCGCCGGCTCACAGATGCCCGGGATGTTCGTGCTGCCCTTTGTGTCCCTGGACGCGCAGCTCCAGTAATCCCGCAGCTCCGTGCCCGGGATGTCACCCTGGGAGAAGATCAGCATGACCGCGTCGACATCGAAGTCGTCGGTCAGGTTCTGATACTGCGCAGGATCAACCGTCCGCACCTTGGCGTCGATCCCCAGCTTCTGGAGGTTCTGCACATAGGGCAGCGTCGGCCGTTCCAGAGACGGGTCAGGCAGCAGGATGGTGAAGGACATCGGCTGCCCCTTCGCATCCACCACCTTCCGGTCCTTGATCTGCCACCCCGCCTGCCGCAGCAGATCGATCGCGCGCCGAAGCTGGTCGCGGTTGTTGCCGGACCCATCGGTGACCGGCAGCCTGTAGGGCTGGGTGAACAGTTCGGGCGGCAGGTCCTTGCGGAACGGTTCCAGCAGAGCCAGCTCCGCGCCCTCCGGCACGCCGGACGATGCCAGGTCGGAGTTGCTGAAGTAGCTCGTAGTGCGGGTGTAGGCGTCGTAGAACAGGTTTTTGTTGGTCCACTCGAAATCGAACATCTCGGTCAGCGCCTGGCGGACCAGGGGGTTCGCGAAGGCGGGGCGGCGGGTGTTCATCGCATAGCCCTGCATGCCGCCGGGGAGCTTGTGCGGATACACCTGCTTGTCCACCAGCCCCGTCTTCACCGCCGGGAAATCATAGGCGGTTGCCCAGTTCTTCGAGATGTTCTCGCTGCGGATATCGACCTTGCCGGCCTTGAAAGCCTCCATCGCCACGGTCGAGTCCCGGAAATACTCCAACCGTACCCGGTCGAAATTGTTGGTCCCGACACCGGTCGGCAGGTTCGCCGCCCACCAGTCCGGCCGCCGTTCGTAGACGACGCTGCGGCCCAGCTCGAACTGGGTGATGCGATAGGGACCCGAGCCGACGGGCGGATCGGTGAGCGGTTTGGTGAAGTCCCGGCCCTCGAAGAAGTGCTTCGGCAGGATCGGCAGCCCGCCGACCAGCAGGGGCAGTTCGCGGTTCTCGTTGTTCTTGAAATGGAAGACGACCCGGCGCTCTCCCACGGTTTCCACGTTCTTCACGTCGGCGAGTTGGATGCGATAGCTGGGCCGGCCCTTTTCCAGCAGCGTGCGGAAGGTCCAGGCGACATCCTCGGCCGTGACCGGGCGGCCGTCGGAGAATTTCGCTTCCGTCCGGATTTCGAAGGCGACCCACATCCGATCGGCCGGCAGTTCGATCACCGAGGCCAGGTGACCATACGCCGTCGCCACCTCATCGGCCGAGGGGGTCAGCAGCTTCTCCCACACATGCCCGATCGACGAGCCGGACCCGGATCCGCCCGGCAGGATGACCCAGGGCGCGATGGTGCGAGCCTCAGCCGTGCCGCGCAGGATGAAGGGGTTGAACCCGTCGAAGGTGCCAACGGCGGCTAGGGAGACCTCTCCGCCCTTGGGCGCGCTCGGGTTCACATAGGGAAAATGCGGAAAATCCGCCGGCAGAGCGGGCTTACCGAGGATGGTGATCCCATGGCTCCGCGTGACCGGCTGGTCCGCCGCCAGGGCAGGCTGGCACAACCATGCGGTCGCAAACAGGGAGGCTACGGCAAAAGCGCGCATGGGGTCTCAACCTCCGATCAAACACCCCTCCCCCCTTGAGGGGGAGGGCCGGGGTGGGGGGTAAGCCACGGCACGGACCGAGGGGGCGAACTACCCGCCCCCCAGCAACCCCACCACCGGACCCAGCAAAGCCGGATCCCCCACGGCCAGCACCCGACCATCGCCATCGGCCCGCAAAGGCTTGCCGGACCAATCGGTGACCCGACCGCCAGCACCCTCGACCACCGCAACCAGCGGGGCCCAGTCCCAGGTCTTCATGTCGGATTCCGCGACCACGTCGATCTGGCCCAGCGCGAGCAGCCCATAGGCATAGCAGTCGCCGCCCCAGTAGTTCCGCCGCACCGCGTCTTTCAGCCGGTTCCAGCGGGGGGTGTCGTCACCCAGCATCTCGGGGCTGGTGCAGCTGAGTTCGGCGTTGCCGATATCGGCGCAGGGCCGGCAGCCGGCGGTGCCGCCCATCGACCCGCGGAACGTGGTCGGACGGCCACGGGCACCGACCCAGCGTTCGCCGGTCGCGGGCTGGTCGATGATGCCAAGGATGGGGATGTCGTCTTCCAGCAGCCCGATCAGGGTGCCGTAGGTGGGCCGTCCGGTGATGAAGGCGCGGGTACCGTCGATCGGGTCCAGCACCCAGCGCAGCCGAGCCTCTGGGCGGTCGAGGCCGAATTCTTCGCCGAGGATGCCGTGGTCGGGAAACCGTTCCGACAGCACGGCCCGCATCGCCAGTTCGGCGGTGCGGTCGGCGATGGTGACGGGGGAACGGTCGGTCTTGAGGTCGGACGCGACGCCCGCGCGGAAGAAGGGCCGGATGGCGGCGGCGGCTACATCCGCCGCTGCCTCGGCCGCCGCGATCAGGCGATCCATGGGTCCGATCAGGGCAGCGGCATCGGCGACTTGGACAGACCGCGCAGATAGGCGATCACGTCGGCGCGCTGCTTGTCGTCCTTGATGCCGGCGAAGGCCATGCGGGTGCCAGGAGCAAAGGTGCTGGGCTTGGCCAGCCACTTGTTCATGTCCTCATACGACCAGTTGCCCGCGACGCCCTTGAGCGCCGCCGAGAAGTTGAAGCCGTTCGCACCCTGACCATGCGGCGCACCCAGCACGCCATACAGGTTCGGGCCGACGCCGTTCTTCCCGCCATCGGTGAAGGTGTGGCAGCTCGCGCACAGCTTCTTGGCGGTGGCTTCGCCGGCGCCCGCATCCGCGGCGGCCATCAGCGGCGCGATCGGGGCGAGTTCAACCGGCTTGGCGGCTTCCTTGCTCCCGGACGCCTCGGGCATCGCGATGTTCAGCACCGGGTGATCGGGCTTGTGCGGGTGGACGAGGATCGTACCGATCGTCCCGGTGACGAAGAAGGCGATGCCAGCGATCAGCAGCGCGGCAATGCCCTTGTTGAATTCCATACTATCCATGTCGGCCCAACGTCCCCGTCGTCATGCGATGCCCGTCGTCATACACTGGATGCGCCGACTGTTGGCCAAGGGCGGTCGCGCCGTTGCGCCAATCCGATCGCATCCATAAGGTGCGCGCACCATAGGGAAACGATTACAGACCTTCAAGCCACTGCCGGCCATTTCCCGCCGGGCAATTCCAGGACCTTCCGCGCGCCGTGAACCCCATCGTCATCATCCCGGCCCGCATGGCCGCCGCCCGACTCCCTGGCAAGCCTCTGGCGGACATCCACGGCAAGCCGATGATCGTCCATGTGCTGGACCGCGCACGGGAAGCCGATATCGGCCCCGTGGCCGTCGCCTGCGGCGATGCGGAGATCGCGGACGCCGTGCGCGCCGCCGGCGGCATCGCGGTTCTCACCGATCCGGCCCTGCCATCCGGCACCGATCGCGTCCATGCCGCCCTGCTGTCCCTCGACCCGGACGGCCGGCATGATGTCGTGGTCAACCTGCAGGGGGATGTCCCGACGCTCAATCCCGCGCAGCTGCGCTTGGTGGTCACGCCGCTGGCCAATCCGGCGATCGACATCGGCACCCTGGTCGTGCCGATCCTGTCCGATCACGAAGCGATGACCGAGTCCTTCGTCAAGGCTGTCTGCGCCTTTCCGGACGGCGCCGATGTCGCGCCCGCGCTGTATTTCTCCCGCGCGCCGATCCCCTGGGGCGAAGGCCCGCGGTGGCACCATATCGGCATCTACGCGTTCCGTCGCGCGTCGCTGGCCCGCTTCGTCTCCCTGCCGCCCAGCCTGCTGGAACAGCGGGAAAAGCTGGAGCAGTTGCGGGCGATGGAGGCTGGCATGCGCATCGCCTGCGCCCGTATGGCGCACGGCCTGTTCGGGGTCGACACGCCCGAGGACCTGGAACGCGCCCGAACCCTGTTGAACCCGAAAGCCTGATCCCATGACCGGTACCATCGCATTCCAGGGCGTCCTCGGCGCCTATTCCGACCTTGCCTGCCGCAATGCCTATCCGGACATGACAACCCTGCCGTGCGAGACGTTCGAGGCGGCGATCGAGGCGGTTCATGACAAGCGCGCCGACCTCGCGATGCTGCCCTGTGAGAACACCCTGGCCGGGCGGGTGCCCGACATCCATCATTTGCTCCCGGAATCCGGCCTGTTCGTCATCGGCGAACAGTTCCAGCGGGTCGAGCACTGCCTGCTCGGCATCAAGGGATCTACCATCGACGACATCAAGCGCGCGCATTCCCACCCCGTCGCGCTGGGCCAGGTGCGCCGCATCCTGAAGGAACGGGCCTTCGTCCCGGTGGTCGAGGGTGACACCGCCGGCTCCGCCAAGCTGATCGCGGAGTGGGGCAACAAGGAAGACGCGGCGATCGCCTCATCCCTCGCGGCGGAAATCTACGGCCTGGAAATCCTGCGTCGGAACATCGAGGACGCGTCCCACAACACAACCCGCTTCTATGTGATGGCCCCGAAGCCGGCGCATCCCGATCCGTCCACGCCGAACCTGATGACGACCTTCGTCTTTCGGGTCAGGAACGTCCCGGCGGCCCTGTATAAGGCCCTGGGCGGGTTCGCGACGAACGGCGTGAACATGACCAAGCTGGAAAGCTACATGATGGGCGGCCGGTTCTCGGCCACGCAGTTCATGTGCGACGTCGACGGCCACCCCGAGCAGCCGGGCCTGCGCCGCGCGCTGGAAGAGTTGGGGTTCTTTTCCTCCGAGGTCCGCATTCTGGGCGTATACAAGGCAGCGGCGTTCCGGCTTATGCAGGACGCGGCGGATTAACCATGGCTTAACCAATTGGCGATACAAATTTGCACACGCACGGACTGCAATACCGCTTGTATCAATCGCGCCAATAGGTAACCATAACAGTGTATTATGTGAACGGGGCCGGTATGCGGCGTTTGTCGAATTTGGCTGTAGTCTGTGGCGCGATCGCCGGTCTTGTCTCTACACCCGTCCACGCACAGCCCCAGCCGCCCCAACAACGCCAAGCCCCCCCAACGCGGCCGGCCCCGCCGCCCGCCAGGGCTGCCCAGGCTGCTCCTGCGCCGGCACCCACGCCCGCCCCTGCTCCGGCACCCGCACCTCTCCCGCCGGCGGCCGTGATCCCACCGCCCAGCTGGTTGCCGCATTCGGTCTGGGCCGCCGGGCCGAACACGGCGACGGTCGTGGCAGGGTTGGGGGCCGTCGCTGGCGTTGTCGCCTTCAATACCGCGGCGCTGGGCGTCGGCGCCTTGCCCGGTGGGGCAACCCTGCTCGGCGCCTCGATGATCCCCGCCGAAATGGCCGTGGCGGTCAGCCGAGTCTACGCGGTCAGCAGCGCGGTCGTCGGGGCCTGGATCGGTGACTACCTCTATCACCCCGACCCGCCCGAGGGCGGAACCCAGACCGGCCGCCTCTGGGCAATGGCCGCAGGTGCGATCGTCGGCGTGGCAACCTTCAATGGCATGACCCAATCGCTGGGCGTTCTGCCGCTGGAAGGCGCCGCGCTTGCCCCCATCCCCATCAGCACCGTGGTCGGCAGCCGTCTGATCGCGGTGACGACCGGCGGCCTGGGGGCGATCGGAGCGACATGGGCCTATGACAAGTGGGTCGGCAACGACACTGATTTCAATTATATGTTCACCCTGCTGGGCGGCACCTTCGGCGGCGTGGCCATGGCCAACTACCTCTCCGCCAACACCGTCGGCTCGCTTCCGCTCAGCACTGGGTCCGGCCTGCTTTACTCCGGCGCGGTGATCGCCGATGCGGCGACCAGCGCAGCCTCCCGCGTGTGGGTCGTGGGAAGCGGCGTGGCGGGCGCCCTGGCGGCGGATTGGTGGTACCGCCGCTGATCGCGGCTAGGCGGACATTCCCACCGGCGGGCTGACATCGTCCGGGATCGGGCAGACATAGGGGGTCCGCTTCACCCGCGCCTGATGATCGGCCTTCGCCTGCTCCAGCAACGCCGGATTGTGCAGCACGTCGAGCGCGGTGCCCGCCATCGCCTTCGCGACATGGACCAGACCCTTGTGCGCGGCTGGCATCTTGCCCTGCGCGGTCAACTGCCAGGAATGGCCCGGAGTCCCGATCGCATAGGTCGCGCCCCGCGCCTGCACCGTCGGCACCGCCCAGCTCACGTCCCCGACATCGGTCGAGCCCATCATCGGCGCCGTCTTCGCATCCAGCGGCACGATCGTGTCGCACAGCGGCACGCCGTCCCGCATCGGCAGTCCCGCTCGGCGGTGGGAGCTTTCGATATCCTCCTCCGTCAGCGTCGCCTGGATCTTGGCGGCGAAGGCGCGGTCGGCTTCGTCGAATTCCGGCGGGCCAAGGCGGGAGTAGTTATCGTACATCGCCTTTTCCAGCGGCGTGTTGCCCAATAGGTTGGACACCGCGCTGATCACCTTGGTTTCGACCGAGGTTTCCGTCATCAGCGCCGCGCCCTGGGCGATCTTCCGCACCCGCTCGATCAACCGGTTCAGTTCGGGCAGGTTGCGGACACGGATCAGGTACCGGACCTTGGCATGCGCCTGCACCACGTTCGGCGCAATGCCGCCGGCGTCCAGGATGGCGTAGTGAACCCGCGCGTCGGACGGCATGTGTTCGCGCATGTAGTTCACGCCGACATTCATCAGTTCGACCGCGTCCAGTGCGCTGCGTCCCAGATGCGGCGCGGCGGCGGCGTGGGAAGCGCGTCCCGTGAAGGAAAAATCGATGCGGGTATTGGCCAGCGAGATCGGCTCGTTCACCCCGCTGAACGACGACGGATGCCAGGAGATCGCGATGTCCACGTCGGAAAACGCGCCTTCGCGGACCATGAACCCCTTGGCGGCGCCGCCTTCCTCAGCCGGGCAGCCGTAGTAGCGGACGCGGCCCTTGATGCCGTTCTTCTCCAGGTAGTCCTTCACCGCGGTAGCGGCGAGCATCGAGGCGGAACCGAGCAGATTGTGACCGCAGCCGTGGCCGTAGCCGGGGCCAGGGAGGGGACGGGGTTCGGCAACGCCCGCTTCCTGCGACAGGCCCGGCAGCGCGTCGTACTCACCGAGGATCGCGATGACCGGGCCTTCTTCCCCGGCCTCGCCCATCACCGCGGTCGGGATACCGGCCACGTCGCGGGTGACGCGGAAGCCCTGCGCTTCCAGCATCGCGGTATGTTCGGCGCAGGATTGGTGTTCGGCGTAGCAGAGTTCCGGGATTTCCCAGACCCGGTCCGACAGGGCGATGAAGTCGTCCTGCTTGGCGTCGACCAGCCGCCAGATTTCCTCGTCATTGCGCATCGTTAAGTCTCCTGGAATCAATGGCCGTGGCGAAAACAGGTGGTCAGGTGGTCGTTGACCATGCCGGTCGCCTGCATGAACGCGTAACATATGGTGGAACCGACAAAACGGAACCCGCGCTTGCGGAGCGCCTTGCTCATCACATCGGAGCCGGGCGTCGTCGCGGGTACCTGCGTGTGCTCGGTCCAGGTGTTGACGATCGGCTTTCCGTCGACGAACGACCAGATATAGGTGTCCAGGCTGCCGTGTTCGGCGATGACGTCCTGGGCGATGCGGGCGTTGTCGCGGACGGACCAGATTTTCAGGCGGTTGCGGATGATCGGCGCGCCCGCCATCAGGCCTTGCAGCTCTTCCTCGGTCATCTCGGCGACGCGGTCGATGTCATAGCCGTGGAAGGAGGCGCGGTAGCCCTCGCGGCGGATCAGGACACTGTGCCAGGACAGCCCGGCCTGGGCGCCTTCCAGCGTCAGGAACTCAAACAGGGTGCGGTCGTCGTGGACGGGCACGCCCCATTCGGTGTCGTGGTAGGCCTTGTAGGCGTCGTCGCCCTTTTCGGCCCAGGGACAGCGCGTGGTCATGATGGTTTCTCCCCCACCTGACATGCCGAAGGCCCCAGGGTCACCCCAGGGGCCTTCGCATTGTTTATGACGTCCGTTGCCGGACCCAATAGTCTAGGCCGTCGCGTTTGCGCCGGCGATCCAGGTCACGGCAATGAAAGCCACCGAACAATGAGACACAGGATCACCTCCTTTCAGTTGTTGCCACGATCCGGGGAGCATGAGCCGGTTCTCGAGGCCGTGCAACAACAAACAGGCGATTCCCAACCCGGTTTCAGTCCATCCGGATGTTCAGCGCCCGCACCAGATTGCCATAGCGTTCGTAGTCCTTCCGCAGTTCCGCCGCGAGTTCCTCGGGCGTGCTGCCGGCGGGCCGGACGGCGATCTTCATCATCTGCTCCTTCAACGCCGGGTCCTTGGCGATCTTCTGGATTTCCGCGCTCAGGCGGCGGACGATCGCGTCTGGAACGCCGGCGGGTCCGAACAGGCCGCCCCAACTGACGGAGTCTGCCTCGGCCCAGATTTCCTTCAGCATGCGGACATCGGGGAAGTCCGGATGGCGTTCGTTGTCCGCCACGCCCAAAAGCCGAGCCTTTCCGGCCTTGACGTGGGGAAGGATGTTGCCCTCGCAGTGGACCTGGACGTGGCCGGCGAGGAAGTCGCTCAGCGCCTCGGCTCCGCCGCGATAGGGGACATGCAGGATGTCGATCTTGGCCGCGGCCTTCACGCTCTCACACGTCATCTGGGTCATGGTGCCGGTCCCGGAGGACCCGAAGGCGATCTTGCCGGGGTTGGCCTTCGCGTAGGCAACGAACTCCTCCATCGTTGTCGCGGGCAGCGACGGATGGATCGAAAACACCAGTGTGTTCTCGAATCACTACTGTCCGGTTGACGGC
>DIUL01000131.1 GCA_002422345.1 Acetobacteraceae bacterium UBA6159 | reverse complement strand
GGTGGTGGAAGTGCGCCGCCAGTTCCGCGACAACAAGGGCATCATGGAAGGCACGGCCAAGCCGGAATACGGCGCGGCGGTGGACATGCTGACCAAGGCGGCGATCAAGGAGATGATCATCCCCTCGCTGCTGCCGGTCGCCGCACCGGTCGCACTGTGGGTGGTGATCGCTGTCATCGCCGGCAAGGCCTCCGCCTTCGCGGCCCTGGGCGCCATGCTGCTGGGCACGATCGTGACGGGCCTGTTCGTTGCCATCTCGATGACCTCGGGCGGCGGCGCGTGGGATAACGCGAAGAAGTACATCGAGGAAGGCAATCACGGCGGCAAGGGGTCCGAGGCGCACAAGGCCGCGGTCACCGGCGNNGACCCCTACAAGGACACCGCCGGCCCGGCGGTGAACCCGATGATCAAGATCGCGAACATCGTCGCGCTGCTGCTGCTGGCGATGCTGGCGAGCTGGAAGTAATCCGACCCCACCAGGGTTGGAAAAGGAACGGCCCCGGGGGAAACCCCGGGGCCGTTTTCGTTAGCCCGGCTCGATCGGCATCCGCGCGATGCCCAGCCACGCGATCGGCACCTGCGCCTTCTCGGCGGCCTGAGGACCGGGCAGCGTCGTGTCCCAGTCGGCGGCGATGAAGCGGCTGGCGTTGATGCCCTTGGCCGCGTCCGAGACCAGGAACAGCAGCGGCGGGACCATGATCTCGGGCTTCAGCATCTTGTCCCGGTTGCCGCGGGCCGAACCCACCAGCGGCGTATCCGTCACGCCCCCCGGCACCAGCACGTTCGAGGTCACGCCCGTGCCCACCAGATCGGCGGCCAGGACGGCCATCGCGGACTCGGCGGCGGCCTTGGATGACCCGTACAGAAGATAACCCTCCCGCACCATCGTCCCGAGGCTGGTCGTGACGGTGATCACCCGCCCCTGCCCCGCCTTGATCATGTGCGGCACCACGGCGCGCGCCATCATGATCGGCGCCGTCGCGTTCACCGCCACGAACCGCGCCCAATGGTCGGGCGTCGCTTCCCAGAACCGGATCGGGTTGTTGCCATAGGTCTCCCGCACCGACGCCTGCCCGATGCCCGCGTTGTTGACCAGGACATCGATCTTGCCCGACTTGGCCAGGGCCGCGGCGACGATCATGTCGAACGACGCCTGGTCCGAGAGATCGGCCTGGCAGGGCGTGACGGAGCCCGGCTTGCCGGCGGCCTCGGCCGGCATGGTGGCGAGCAAGGCGGCGTTGCGATCCACCGCCACCACATCAAACCCCGCCCCCACCAATCCCATCGCCATGGCTCTGCCGATCCCGCTGGCGGCCCCGGTGACGATGGCTGTTTTCCTGTCGCTTGGCATGGTGTTTCCTCCTGATTGCAATTCAGGCAACTGTTCCAGAATTGGGCCGGACACGCCAGGGGCACGGGATGAAGGATAGCGGGTTGTCATGACAGATGTATTTCCCTCGGTGACGGTCATCGACCATCCCCTGGCGGCGCACGCGCTGACCATCCTGCGCGACCGCCGCACCGGGACCGCCTTGTTCCGCCAGGCCGCCCGCCAGATCAGCCTGCTGCTGGCGCATGAGGCGACACGCGACCTGAAGCTGACCCGGATCGAGATCGAAACGCCGCTGGAGAAGATGCAGGCCCCGTTCCTGGCCGGCCCGCCGCCCTGCGTGGTCTCGATCCTGCGCGCGGGCAACGCGATCCAGCAGGCGATGCTGGAGGTCCTGCCCGACGCCGCCGCCGGCCATATCGGGCTGGCCCGGAACGAAACGACGCTCGATGCGGCGGAGTATTACCTGAAGCTCCCGCCCGATGTCGCCGAACGGGCCGTGATCCTGGTCGATCCGATGCTCGCCACCGGCGGATCGGCGGTGCGCGCGGTGAACCGCCTGCGGGAAGCCGGCGTCCGGCGGGTCCTGTTCACCTGCCTGCTCGCCGCGCCCGAGGGCCTGCGCCGCTTCACCACCTCCCACCCCGGCGTGCCCGTGATCACCGCCGCGATCGACCGCGGCCTGGACGAACGCGGCTATATCCGCCCCGGCCTGGGTGACGCGGGCGACCGGTTCCACGGCACGTGACCCGGCTTGTCCTGTTCATCACCCATGCCGAGGTCGTGATCGATCCGACGGTCCCGGTGCCGGACTGGCCCTTGTCGGCTGAAGGCAGGCGCCGGCACGAAGCCTTCAACCGATCTGGCGCCGTCGCCCGCCTGTCCGCGATCTTCAGCAGCCAGGAGCGCAAGGCGACTGACGCGGCCGCGATCCTGTCCGCCGCCACCGGCCTGCCGGCGACCCGGGTCCGGGACCTGCACGAGAACGACCGCTCCGCCACCGGCTATCTGCCGAAGGCTGAATTCGAGGCGACGGCCGACGCCTTCTTCGCCCATCCCACGCACAGCATCCGCGGCTGGGAACGCGCGTGCGATGCCCAGGCACGGATCGTGGCCTGCGTCCGGGGGATCGTGGCCGCCGACCGTTCAGCCGGCGACATCGCGATCGTGGCGCATGGCGGGGTCGGCGCCCTGCTGCTGGCGCATCTGTCGGGGGAGGACATCTCCCGCCGCTTTGACCAGCCAGGCCAGGGCGGCGGGAACTGGTTCGCCTTCGACCCGGCGGCCTGGGCCGTCACGCAAGGCTGGCGCGACATCGCGGCGGGTTAACCGCTCAGGCCCGGGGGGCCGCCACGACGATGCATCACCGTTCGGCAGCCAGAGGCGATGCCGTCCGGTTTCATACCAGGCGGCGTAACCATTGACTCTCCGAACAGTGCTCATTCGTCGTGGTGGCCCCCCGGGTCCGGCGAAGAGCCGGCCCGAGGACAGGCTCCGGGCCACCATCCACGACTTTGCTGTTCCGGACGAGAGAAAGTCGTGGGTGCCGAACCGGAGCCTGTCCTCGGGCTGGACCCGGGGGCCCGGCATGACGCGGTGGAGACCGCGAGGGTCATCGCCAAGGTCGGCTGGTATCAGACCGGAATATCCACCAGGACCAACTCGACCGCCTCCTGCGCCGTGATCGTCACCTCGGACAGGTCCGAGATCGCCACGCCATCGCGCGGCCCCACCGCGACCCCGTCCACCGTCACCGCGCCATTGATGGGCACCAGATACCCGCCGCGGCCGGGGCCGAACGCGTGCCGCACCTCACCCCCCGCTGCCAGGGAACCGGCCCAGACCGACGCATCCGCGTTCAGCGGCAGCGCGTCACCCATCTCCGGCTGGCCGCTGGCGAGCAGGCGCAGCCCGTCCCCTTCGCGCGGGAACTGCCGCGTCCCCCAGCCCGGCGCGACGCCCGTCCGGTCGGGCATGATCCAGATCTGGAAGAGCCGCGTCGGAATCGGCTCCAGGTTCATCTCGGCATGCACGATCCCGGTGCCGGCGTGCATGACCTGGACATCCCCCGCCTCGGTCCGGCCTTCATTGCCCAGGTTGTCCCGGTGGGTGATCGCACCTTCGCGGATATAGGTGATGATCTCCATGTCGCGATGAGGATGCGGATCGAACCCGGTCCCCGGCGCGATCTCATCATCGTTCCAGACGCGCAGGCGGCCGAAGCCCATGCGCTTGGGGTCACGGTAGCCGCCGAAGCTGAAGTGATGGCGGGCGTTCAGCCATTCATTCTTGAACTGGCCGAGGCTGGCGAAAGGACGGAGCTCGATCATGGGGCATCTCCCATTGCTGGGTCGTTCGTGATCAAACGACTGCCCCCCAGATCGCGTCGACCCGGCCAAATGCAACCCGCCCTGCCCCGCGCCGTCAGCGCAGCAGATCCGCCAGTTCGTCCCGCTTGAAAGGTTTTCGGAGGATTTCCACGCGCTCGATATCGTGGAACCGCGCCACGCCCTCGGCCAGGCGCAGGAACGATTGGCTCAGCCCCGAGGTCAGCACGAGCCTGGCCTTCAGTCCGGTCAGCAGCATCTCGTTCAGGACATCGATACCGTCCTTCTCCGGCATGATCATGTCCAGGATGACCACGTCCGGCTGGAAGGTCACGAAAAGATCGGTGGCATCCATGGAGGTGTTGGCGACCCTTGTCTCATAGCCGAGTTCCTCCGCGACCATGCTGATCACCCGGGTCAACCCGACCTGGTCATCGACGACAAGCAACTTCCTGTTCATTCGGTGTTCTTTGCATTCTTCCTGGCTCGTCCTGGAAGAAATCGGACGACGGGTTTCACGGCAGTATTTTCCTCAATATTTCTATTTATTGCATTGATCGGGACCGGTCTGCTCCGAAGACATGACCCCTATGGGACGCCACAAGAGTGTTTCTCCATTGATTATAAGAGTCACGATTTTTGGCTATGCCGCCCTCGTCGAATCGTCTCGGGCATGAATGAATATTGTCATACTTGCACGATCTTTCGGTATAAGACCGTTAATTTTGGGTCAATTGAAATAGATCGGAAAGAAAGTCTCGATGAAAAATCATCTGCCCACACTGCTGTCCGGTCAATCAC
>DIUL01000125.1 GCA_002422345.1 Acetobacteraceae bacterium UBA6159 | reverse complement strand
AAGGGCTTCACCCGATTCCCCTGACACCAGGTCCCGCCAGGTCAGGGTGCGATAGGTATGGGGTTCGGCCGCGGCGATCTCATCAAGGAACCGCTCCGGGTCCTGCAGGTTGCCCGACATCACGGCCTTGGGGTGCTTTTCCCACCAGGCGCTCGCCAGCAACCGCGCCGCGAGGTCCTCGTTGAAGCGCATGCGGATGATCCGGGCCGGGTTGCCGGCGACGATCGCATAAGGCGGCACGTCCTTGGTAACGATCGAGCCGGCGCCGACGACGCAGCCCGTGTGCAGGGTGATCCCGCGCTTCAGGAGGACGTTGTTGCCGATCCAGACATCGTTCTCGATCACCGGCAGCGTTTCCTGCAGGGAGCGGGGCGCGCGCAAGGAGGTCTCGGCGCCAAGGAAGTCCTGGCGCGCCCAGATCGCCGATTGCAGACGCGCCACATAGGTCACATTCGACGTCGTGACCGACTCCAAGGGATGGCGGACGCCCATCACCGCGACCCCATGGGCGATCGAACAATACCGCCCGACGGACTCGAACACGACATTGTCCATCAGGTAGCTGTGCGCGCCCATCGTCTGCAGCCGCGTGGTCGAGACGGTCGTGTACTCCTCGACCACCACGTTCTTGTCGAGCACGATCGCCCGGACCTTCTCCCGATCCAGCTTCCGAAACGCGATGCGATGATCCTGCAAGGTCGACCAAACCCGGTCCGTGACTCGGATGGTGGCGTTGTTCCGGCTTTCCTTCATCAGGCTCATCACTCAATCCCCGGCTTCACTGGATCCGATTTCAACGTTTCGACCATGCCACTCCGGCACGCCATGCACCACCCGCGCGGGCCGCAACCGACCGCTTGCGGATCGGCCCGCACCGGCCGACGATACAGGAAACGCATCGGAGGACCCGCCATGACGCCGCTGCTCTACACCGCCGAACTCGACCTGGAGGAGGCGGATGTCGACCCCTTCCTCCAATGGTACGCCTTCCGCCACGCGCCGGATGTCTATGAGGTCGGGCTGCTGTCCTGCACCTGCTACCGGGTCTTCGGCGGGGACATGAACCTGTTCGACCTCTACGAGGTGCCGGACTGGTCGCTGTTCGAGACACCGCGCTACCAGGGCATGCGCGGGCGCGATCCCTACATGGGACCGCTGATGGAGAAGCGGCGGAACAAGGCGCACACACTGTATGACCAGCGCCTGATCACCCCGCCCGTGACCGCCCTGCCCTCGCTGGGTGGAGACTGGATCTCGGTCGTCCGCTTTGCCGCCCCCGCCGACCTGGACAGTGACCTGATGGCGGCGATGGCCGGCGTCGCGGGCCCCGCCCGCATCCGCTACGCGACCCGCGGCAAGGACCATCCCCGCAACCCGACCTTCCGACCGCGTTGTCTGCTGGTGACCGAGTGGGCCTCGCAGCCGGACGCCGACCTCGCGGGCCTGGTGCGGCGCGTGGGCGGGGCGGCGGTCAGCGGCCTCGACGCCTTCACGGGGCATCGTGTCTATCCCTGGCCCGACACGCCGGCGGGATAGAGCATGATCGCGCTGAGCGGAATCGGAACAGCGCGTGACTCATGCGATCAAACAAAAGGCCAGAGCGCGCTGACCGTTTACGGTCAGCCTGAAGGCGCTCCAGGCGATCAGGGCGCCGGGACACGGAACCGCGCCGAGACCGGGCAATGATCCGACAGCCGGCCCGACCAGCCGGCCCCCTCCTCGCGGTAGCGGAACACCGACAGGCTGTCGGGCAGCAGCCAGCCCCGCGCCGCCCCGCCGGCCAGGATGTGGTCGATGAAGGCCTCGTCCCGCCAGCAGCGGCTGGCATAGCCCTCGGTCGCACGGACCAGGGGCGAGACCTGCCGCAACGCCGCCAGGAACGGATCGCGCCGATCCATCCAGCGGTTGAAATCCCCCAGTATCACGAACCCCCCGCCCTCGGCCTGGCGTTCGGCGATCCAGGCCGCGAGGGGGTCCGCCTGGGCATGGAAGATCGCGCAGTCTCGCCCACCCTTTCGGTCCCCCCGTTGGTCCCGGCACCCCTGCTTCAGATGCACCGCCAGGATGCGGAGCGGGGTCGCCAGCGCCAGGGTGACATCCAGGCCCGATCGCGTCCGAGGGTCCGCCGACAGCGGCACGTCCGGATGCACGTCATGGCGCAGCCCACGACGGATCGCGACGCCGACCTTCTGGCTCAGGCGATCATGCGTCAGGTGCAGGACGTAGCGATCGGCGGAAAACACACGGCGGGCGGCGGCATAACTGTCGACCTCCTGCAACGCGACCACGTCAGCGTCGAGTTCCAGCGCGTAGCCCCGCAGCCGGTCGAAGTCATCGTCGGTCCGGGCATGGATATCGGCCGGCAGGCCCGGGCTGCCGGGCGCGCGGATGGTCAGCCAGCTCAGGTTCCAGGTCGCGAGCTTGAGGTCCGCCGCCCACGCCCATCCGGGCACCAGCAACAGCACGAGACCGATGATCCAGACGGCCCGAAACGTCATATCCGCACTGCCAAGGACATGAGGGGGACTATGGCGGCGCGGTGCTTAACGAAGGGTTAAGGGCCCGCGTTGACCAGGCCCCACCCGATTCTGTTGCGACGCAACAAGCCCCGTATTACTGAGAACGCGATGCCCCTCCCGCCCCCTCCCCCCGCGCGCGGCCACCACCCGGATGCCTGACCCCCGCATCCTGGTCATCAAGCTCAGTGCGTTCGGCAACATCATCCTGTCCCTGGGCGCCTTCGCGGCGATCCGCCGGCACCACAAGGACGCCGTCATCACGGTCCTCACCACGCGCGCCTATGCAGAATGGCTGCGCACCGCGCCGTATTTCGACGCCGTCATGATCGCCGAACGTCCGAAATGGTGGGACCTGCCGGCCCTGCTCCGGTTGCGGCGGACGCTGGCCGAGGGGCGCTTCACCCGCGTCTATGACCTCCAGACCTCCGGCCGGTCATCCAAGTACCTGGCGCTTTTTCCACGATCCGCGAAGCCCGAGTGGTCCGGCATCGCCCCTGGCTGCTCCCACCCCGACCGCGACCCGGACCGCGACCGGCTGCACGACATGGACCGCCAGGCGGGGCAGTTGCGCCAGGCCGGGATCGAGGCGATCCCCGACCCCGACCTGTCCTGGTGCCACGGCGACATCGCCCGCTTCGGCCTGCCCGATGGCATCGTCCTGCTGGTCCCCGGCAGTTCCGACCACCGCCCGCTGAAGCGCTGGCCCGTCCCCGCCTATGCCACCCTGGCCGAGGCCCTGCGCGCCCGCGGCCTGACCCCCGTCGTGATCGGCACCGCCGGGGAAAAGCCGTTGGCCCAGGGCATCCCCGCCGCCGTTGACCTGACCGGCCAGACCAGCCCGGGCGACCTGTGCGACCTCGCCCGCGCCGCCCGCTTCGCCATCGGCAATGACACCGGCCCGATCCACCTGACCGCGACGGTCGGCTGCCCGACGATCGTGCTGTTCTCCCACGACTCCGACCCGGCCTTGTGCGCCCCGCGCGGCGCCGCGGTGACCGTGCTGCGCCGTCCCAGCCTCGCCGACCTGACGCTGGCCGAGGTCCTCGCGGTCCTGCCCGCCTGATGGCCGATCCCGCCCGCCCCGGGTCGGTCCCCTCTGGTTTGCCGCCCGTGACCCCAGGCCCATCGGTCTCGGGCGAGCCGCCCCCACAACCCGACGGCCTCCCCGTCCCGCAGCGCTATCTCGCGCTGCTCACCATCGCCCTCGGCCTGACGCTGGCCGTGCTCAGCGGCGCCATCGCCAATGTCGCCCTGCCCGCCATCGCGCGGGACGTGCAGACGACGCCGGCCAACTCGATCTGGGTGGTGAACGCCTTCCAGCTTGCCGTCACCGTCTCCCTTTTGCCGCTGTCGTCGCTGGGGGAAATCCATGGCTACCGGGTCATCTACCGCTGGGGCCTGGTGGTCTTCACCATCGCCTCCGTCCTCTGCGCGCTGACCGAGTCCCTGCCCGTCCTGATCGCCGCCCGCATCCTGCAAGGCTTCGGCGCGGCGGGCATCATGAGCGTCAACAGCGCCCTGATCCGCTTCATCTACCCCCGCCGCTGGATCGGCCGAGGCCTCGGAATCAACGCCACGATCGGCTCCATCGCCTCCGCCGCCGGTCCGTCCGTGGCATCCGCCGTGCTGTCGGTCGCCCCCTGGCCTTGGCTGTTCGCGGTCAATGTGCCGCTGGGGCTGGCCGCGGCGCTGATCGCCTGGAAGTCGCTGCCCGACACGCCCAGGTCGGGCGCGCGGTTCGACCTTGGCAGCGCCGTCCTCCAGGCCGTGGCCTTCGGCGGGCTGATGCTGGCGCTCTCGGAACTCGGCCATGGCGAGTCCCCCTGGCTGGTCGGCGCACTGGCGGTGCTGGGCCTGGTCACCGGCACCATCCTCGTGACACGGCAGATGACCCGCGCCTCTCCCCTGTTGCCGATCGACCTGCTCCGCATCCCGCTGTTCGCCCTCTCGGTCGCGAGTTCCGTCTGCGCCTTCATCGCCCAGTCGATGGGACAGGTCGCCCTGCCCTTCCTGTTCCAGCACGATCTCGGCCTGGACCAGGTGATGACCGGCCTGCTGATGACGCCCTGGCCGCTGATGGTCGCGCTGATCGCGCCCTTCATCGGCCGGCTCGCCGATAGCTGGCCGGCCGGGCTTCTCGGCGGGATCGGCATGATCGTGATGGGCACTGGTTTGGCGCTGCTGTCCACCCTGCCGGCCGAGGCCACGCCCTGGGACATCGTCTGGCGGATGACCCTGTGCGGCCTGGGCTTCGGCTTCTTCAACACGCCCAACAACCGCGCGATCATCACCACCGCGCCGCCCGCCCGCACCGGCAGCGCCTCCGGCATGCAGGCGACCGCTCGGCTGACCGGGCAGACGATCGGCGCGGCGATGGTCGGGCTGGTGTTCAACGCCCTGGGCGATGGCGGCACGACCTGGGCGCTGACCATCGCGGCCGGCATGGCAGGCGTCGCCTGCATCGTGAGTTTCAGCCGGCTCACCAGCCGCTAGCTTGTCCGCCGCCGGTCCCTGCGGCATGAACCGTCGCAACGACGTCCAACCCAACGAAAGGTGCGAAACCGATGGATTCCCTCGCCGCCGTGGCTGACCTGATCGGTCCGGGAAATGTGCTGACCGCCGCCGAAGACATCGCCCCCTATGCCGTCGACTGGCGCGGCGTCTATCGCGGCGTGCCGGAGGCCGTGCTGCGACCCGGCACCACAAAGGAAGTCTCGGAACTGGTGCAGCGCTGCGCGGCCGAGGGCCTGTCCATCGTCCCCGCCGGCGGGCGCACCGGCCTGTGCGGCGCGGCCGTGCCGCTGGCCAATGGCCCCCGCTCGGTCGTCCTGTCGCTGGAACGGATGAACCGCATCCGCGACATCGACACCCGCGACTTCTCCCTGATCGCGGAAGCCGGCTGCGTCGTGCAGAACGTCCAGCAGGCCGCCGCCGAGGCCGGACGCCTGTTCCCGATCCAATGGGGCGCGCAGGGCACCGCGCAGATCGGCGGCATGCTGTCGACCAACGCCGGCGGCATCCGCACCCTGCGTTGGGGCAATGCGCGCGAACTCGTGCTGGGGCTGGAAGTCGTGCTGCCCGATGGCCGCATCCTTGATGACCTGCGCCGCGTGCGGAAGGACAACAGCGGCTATGCGCTGCGCCATCTGTTCATCGGCGGTGAAGGCACTTTGGGCATCATCACCGCCGCGGCCATGCGCCTCCAGCCGGCGCTGAAGCGGGTCGAGACCGCCTTCGTCGCCGTCCCCTCCCCCGACGCCGCGCTGTCCCTGTTCTCCCGCGTCATGGAAAGCGGGGCCGAGGTCATCGCCTTCGAACTCTGCGGCGGCTTCACGATGGAAACTGCCGCCAAACACGGCGTCGGCCTCCGCATCCCCCTCCCGCTCGGCTCTCCCTGGTACGTCATGCTGGAAATGGCCGCGGCGCATGAGAGCATTCCGCTCCGTGCCATCCTGGAAGACACGCTGGGCGCCGCGCTGGAAGCCGGGGAGGCCTCCGACGCCGCCATCGCCGAGAGCGAGGCGCAGCGCCAGATGATCTGGAAGATCCGCGAAGACTACCCCGAATGCTCCCGCACCGAGGGGCCGGCGGTGGGCACGGATACCTCGGTCCCGGTGTCAGCCGTGCCCAAGTTCCTGAAAATCGTGGAGCATGAGCTCAAGACCCGCTGGCCCGAAGGCCGCATGGCCGCGATCGGCCACGCCGGCGACGGCAATATCCACGTGTCGCTGCACGCGCCGGCCGGGATGATGGACCGTCCGGCCTGGGTGCAGCGCGCCGGGGCGATGGAGCCGATGATCAATGAGATCGCGGTGTCCTTGGGCGGCAGTTTCTCGGCCGAACACGGGATCGGGCAGTCGAAGCGGCATGCGATGACCACGCACAAGAACCCGGTGGCGATGGACCTGATGCGCGCGGTGAAGGCGGCGATCGACCCGACCGGGCGGATGAACCCGGGCAAGGTGCTGCCGTAGGCCATAGGCAGAGGAGGCCATCTCCGTCATGGCGGCCGCACGGCCGCCACCCACGGCTTTCCCCTGTTCTAAACAGGAAAGTCGTAGATGGTGGCCCTTCGGCCACCACGACGAAGGGGCACCGTCCGGCGAGTCAGTGGTTACGCCGATTGGTACTACAGCACGGAACTCGTGGGTGCCGGACCTGCACCCAGCCTGACCCATCACCCTCAGCAGCCGGCCGGCTTCTCTGCATGATCCACCAGGATCAACTCACCCACGGGGAAGCCCAGGCCACGCGCCTTGTCCACCAGCCCGGCCCGGATCGCCGGGTCCAGATTGGCCCGACGCGCCAGAATCCACAGATAGGAACGTGACGGACCCGAGACCAAGGCCCACTGGTATTCCTCCTGGTCCAGGGCGATCACGTGATACCCGCCGGCAAACGGCCAGAAGAATGTCACCGACAGGCTGCCCACATCCGGTGGCCCCTGGAACACCGCCCGCCCCTCGGCATCCTTCCAGCGGCAGTTCTTCGGATCATAGCCCCGGTTGAGCACACCGATCGAGCCGTCCGGACGCGCCGTATAGGTCGCGCTGACGCGGGTCAGGTCACGCTCGAAGCTGTGATCGAGGCGCATGACCTCATACCAGACGCCCAGATAGCGCGTGGCGTCGAAGCCCCGCACCGGCTCGACCCCGTCCGGCTTGCCGGTGCAGGCGCCGAGCGCCAGCAGCAGGCCGAGGAACAATCCCTTGATCCGCATCCCGGTCATCCCGCCGCTCCCTCCGGACATCTCCCGGAAACAAGAGGCCGCGTGCGGAAGGAAATCTCATGATGGGGCATGGTGCAGCCTCAAAAACCGATCGGAACCGACGGTGGTTACATCCCCGATATGGGCACGCCCCCCCCGAGACCCAACACGATCATGCCCGCTCATACCGAATGACCGAACCATCCTTCGCCGTGAAGCGCAGCGCCACCCAGGCGGGTCCCGCGTCGTACCACGTATCCAGGTCAGCATCGCCGCGCAGGGTGAAGTGATCGGCCTCGGTCGTCGCCCCCGCGCCGAACGCCACCCGCGACGCCCCGACACGCGTCACCACGGGCCGCATCAGTTCCGCCGTCTGCGTGTTGATCATCGGCACGTCCAGCATCCGCCGGTTCCAATGCGTGGCCGGCAGCGAGTCCGGCGGGGCGACATAGCGGGCCACCCCCCGCCCCTCCACGCTGTAGCCATCGGCCACCCGGCGCACCGCCGTGCGGCTGACCGTGCCGTCGTCATTGGTATCCGCATCGAGTGAAACCACGGCGCCGTCGTCCCACCGTTCCTCGGCCCGGTGCGAATAGCGGTACAGCGTGATCGGCCCGAACTTCACCGCGATATCCACCACCACCCGCACGACCAGCGCGTTGCCCATGGGGGAGAATGTCAGCACATGCGACCCGATCGCGCTGTCATTCCGCACGATCCGGAACGCCAGCCGCCGATCGGCCGGCACCGGCAGCGGCGCCCCCGGCCGCACCACCGCGACGGCCGGCCCAGCCAGCGCCGCACACCCGAGACCGGTCAACAGCCCACGCCGGCCCAGACCAATGGAATTCCGCATCGGATCATCCCTTCGGAGGAACAACGATTGTCACCGCGTCAACCGGCGGCGCCGGACGCGGCTGCAAGCCCAGTCCCTTGCGCCAGAGCTTCAACGCCTCCCAATGGATCGCGCCGAGAACCCGCAGCGCCAGGAACCCGTGCCGCAGGGCCAGGCCGAGCAGCGCCGGCGCCGTCAAGGTCTGCCGCCGGCCGGTGAAGGAGGCGGAAATGACCTTCCCCCGCGCATCGCCGCCATCGACGATCACCGCGGTCTCGGCGCCTGGCGGCACGATCCGGAAGTCATACGTCATGTCCATCCCCATGAAGGGCGAGACATAGAAACGCTTGTCGCAATGCTGCCGGATCACCCGCGCATCGGGATCGGTGACGGGGATCAGGTAGGAGTGCCGCTGGCCGAAGGTATTATGAACCTCATACAGCATGGCCATCAGCGCACCGTCGCGGCGGTGGCAGAAATAGACGCTGATCGGATTGAACGCCCGCCCCAGCACGCGCGGCATGCACAGCACGCGGATCGCGCCGCCATCGGCCTCCATCCCGGCCTGCCGCAGCAACGCCTCGACCTGCATCCGCAGCGGCGTGTCCGAACCATCCAGGTGGTCCCTGTCGTGGAAGCTAACGACGTTCCGCTTGTTGTGGGAGAACACCAGGCTGGGCAGCACCGGCAGTTCATCGAGGTCGATCAGCATCCAGAACAGCCGGTATTTCAGGCTGTGCCCCACCGGATGGTAGCGGTGATGGACGACCTCTCCGACATACAGCGCCGAGTTCATGCCGGCACCGGAACGCGCACCGGCGTCACATGGATGCGCCCACTCTCCTGCGCCACATCCCAGGGCCGCCGCACGCCACCCAGTTGTTCCGCGACCGCCAAGCCCGATTGCAGCCCATCCTCATGGAAGCCCGCGCCGAAATAGGCGCCGCAGAACCAGGTCGAGCGCTGGCCCTGCAGCGACCAAAGCTCCCGCTGCGCCGCCATCGCCGCCATGTCGAACTGCGGGTGGTCGTATTCCTCGGTGTGCAGCACGCTTTCCGGCCGGGGCCGCCAGGCCTTGTCATCGGTCGTCAGCGTCACGAACAAGGGCGCCGAGTCCGGCAGCCCCTGCAACCGGTTCATCCAATAGGTGATGATCGCCTGGTCCGGCTGGTCCCGACGGCCGACATAGTTCCAGCTCGACCAGGCACGCCGCCGCCGAGGCATCCCATCAGGATCGGTGTGCAGCACCGCAAGATTCCGCGCATAGGGAAACGCCCCCAGCAGAGCCTCCTCCGCCCGGGAAGGATCCTCCAACAACCCCAAAGCCTGATCCGCATGCGCCCCAACCACCACCGCATCGAACGCTCGGCTTTCCCCGGTGATGTCCCGCACGACGGCGCCGCTGGACAGCCGGCGGATCGACACGGCCGGCCGTCCCAGCAGCATCCCGTCGCCGAGGTCACGGGTCATGGCGCGCACATACTCCCGGCTGCCGCCATCAACGGTCCGCCAGACCGGCCGATCACGGAACCGCAACAGCCCGTGGTTGTCGCAGAAACCGATGAACGACCGCACCGGGAAATCCCGCAGCCGCATGGTCGATCCCGACCAGATCGCCGCCGCCATCGGCAACAGATGATCCGCCTGGAACGACCGCCCATAGCCGTTCTGGTCCAGATACGCCCCGATCGTGCCATCGACCGACGCCAGGTCTCGCGGCGCTGCCCGGTAGAACCGGCACAAATCCCACAGCATCGACCAGAACCGGGGCCGCAGCATGTTCGACGGCTGCGCGAACAACCCGCCAAGGTCGGTGCCCGCATATTCCAGGCCGCCATCGTCGATCGAGACGGCAAAGCTCATGTCCGAAGCCTTGGTCGTCACGCCGAGATACCGGAACAAGGCGGTCAGGTTCGGATAGGTCTGTTCGTTGTAAACAATGAATCCGGTATCGACCGGAATGCGCCCGGCGGCGGTCGGCACGACGACGGTGTTGCTGTGGCCACCGGGGCGCGAGGCTGCCTCATAGACCGTCACGCGGTGCCGGCGCGCCAACAGCCAGGCGGCGCTGAGCCCCGCGATGCCGCTGCCGATCACCGCGACATTCAGCCGCTCTCCACCATTCACATCCCGCATGCCAACCCTCGTAGGCCCTGTCAGCCAAAAACAGCTACAACTCCTTTACGCGGCGGGATGCCGCTTGGATCAGGCGCGCGCCGCGTGATCCAAGCCCATCCCGGCCGCGTAGAAAGGGCATGAATGGTCAAACGCTCCGTTTTCCGCGTCTCGCGGTCCCGACCGATCCGCCGCCCCGGCGCGCGATCGGGCGGGTGCGTCATTTCGTCGGCTTCCGCCGCATGAGCCAGGCTGAACGCACCATCGCCGAACCCGACCACGCCGACCTGATCCGCGCCATCGCCGATCGCTCGGACCGGGAGGCGTTCGCCGCCCTGTTCGCCCATTTCGCCCCGCGGGTGAAAGCCTGGATGCTGCGATCCGGCGCGACCGACGGATCGGCCGAGGAACTCGCGCAGGAAACCATGCTCGCCGTCTGGCGTAAGGCGAGGCTGTACGACCGGGAGAAGGCGGCCCCCGCGACCTGGATCTTCACCATCGCGCGGAACCTGCGGATCGACGCGGTGCGGAAGGAACGCCACCCGGACACGCTGCTGCCCGACCCGGCGGACGAACCCGATATGCCGGCGCAGGCCGATCAGCTGCTGCACACGGCCGACACCGCGACGCGGATCAGGCACGCGATGGCGAGCCTGTCCGCCGACCAGGTGGAAGTCGTGCAACTGGCCTTCTTCCAGGACAAGCCGCACTCCGAGATCGAGCGGACGCTCGGCATACCCCTTGGCACCGTGAAGTCGCGCCTGCGGCTGGCGATGGCCCGCCTGCGTTCGGCGCTGGAGGACCTGGCGTGAGCACGCATCACCCGACCGACGCGACGCTGGCCGCCTATGCCGCCGGCACCCTGCCCGAGGGGCTGGCCATGGTCGTCGCGACCCACCTGCACTTCTGCCCCGACTGCCGCCGCATGGACCGCGTGATGGAGGCAACCGGGGGCAACCTGCTGTCCGACCTCGCCCCCGCCGCGATGGCGCCCGACGCGCTGACCAGGGTGCTCGCCCGGACCGCGGAGGCCGAGCCGCCCGAACGCCCAGCCCCGATCCTTCAAAGTGGCCTGCCGCCCCCGCTTGCTCGCTGCGAGTTCGGCCGCTGGTGGCCGGTGGCCCCCGGGCTGCGCTGGCGCCCGATGAAGGTTTCGGGACGAGCCTGGGCGGGCTTGCTGGTCGTGGCGCCGGGACGGTCGATGCCGAAACATGGGCATGACGGGCTGGAACTCGCCTGCGTGCTGCGCGGGTCCTTCGTGGACGCCAGCGGACGCTACGGCGCGGGCGACATCGCGGAACCCGAGGGCGATCACGACATCCCCCCGCGCGTGGACTCCGACGACCCCTGCGTCTGCGTCATCGCCACCGAGGGCGTCCGGATGCGCGGCCTGCTCGGCTCGATCCAGCGCATGCTCGGACGATGAGCCAGATATGCGCCGTTTGGCGATCATGCTGATGGGGATGCTGGCGGGATGCTCCCCGGTCGGGGTGCTGAACGCGCTGGCACCGACCGATGGCGTGACGGTTACCACGGACGTGCCGTATGGGGCGCAGCCTCGGCAGTCGCTGGATGTCTACGCGCCGGCCGAGGGTCGGTCTCCGGTCATCGTGTTCCTGTATGGCGGCGGTTGGCGCAGCGGGGACAAGGCGATGTACCGGTTCGTGGCCTCGGCGCTTGCGGCGCGCGGCTATGCGACGGTCGTGCCTGACTATCGGGTCTATCCCACCGCGCTGTATCCCGACTTCCTGCGCGATGCCGCCCAGGCCGTGGCCTGGACGAAGCAGCGGATCGGGCAGTACGGTGGCGATCCGTGCCGGATCACGCTGATGGGGCACTCAGCAGGCGCCTATATCGCGGTGATGCTGGGCCTCGACCCGCGCTGGCTGCGCGAGCAGGCGGTTGACGCGGATCGGGACATCGCGGGCGTCGTTGGCCTGTCCGGTCCCTATGACTTCCTGCCGCTGCGCGATCCGGAGTTGCAGACGATCTTCGCCCCCTCCGGCGACCTCCGCACCAGCCAGCCGATCGCCTATGCACGCGGCGACGCTCCGCCGATGCTGCTGGCACATGGCCGGATCGACCGCGTAGTCTGGCCGCTGAACACGATCCGCCTGGCCGAGGCCGTGCGTACCCAGGGCGGACGGGTGGAGGAACGGATCTACCCCGCCCTCGGACACGCCCCGATGGTGGGCGCGCTGGCCGGTCCGCTCCGGTGGCTGGCGCCTGTCATGGCGGATGTCGATGCCTTTGTCGGCGGTGAGACCCGCGCATGTTCGGCCGATCTGGCCGCGGTGGGACCATGATGCCATTCCTCGCGATTATCGTTTTTCTGTCCGTCGCCATGAGCGGCGCCTGGCTCTGGCAGCGCCGCTCCGGCAATGCCGGATCGGTCGACTCGGTCTGGTCCTTCGCCATGGGGATCGGTGGCGTGGCCGCGGCTTTGCTGCCCGACCCGAGCGCCGCGACGCCGCGCCAGATCGTCGTGGCAACGATGGTTGGCCTCTGGTCGCTGCGCCTCGGCCTGCACATCGCCGAACGTTCTGGCAAGGGACCCGAGGATGCGCGCTATGCCGCGCTGCGGACCGAGTGGGGTCCGGCGTTCCAGTCCAGGCTGTTCTGGTTCCTGCAAATCCAGGCGGCGGCGGCGGCCCTTCTGGTGCTGTCGATGGGCCTCGCCGCGCACAACCCCGACCCCTTCCCCCGCGTCGTCGACCTGATCGGCATCGCGCTGCTGGGCGTCGCCATCGCCGGAGAGGGCTGGTCGGACGCCTGGCTGCGGCGGTTCCGCTTGAACCCCGCCCATCGCGGGCGGGTCTGCGACACCGGTCCCTGGGCCTGGTCGCGCCATCCCAACTACTTCTTCGAGTGGCTGGGCTGGCTCGCCTACCCGCTGCTGGCCATCAGCCTGTCGGGCTGGGCCTGGGGCTGGCTGGCGCTGACGGGTCCGGCGTTCATGTATTGGCTGCTCGTTCACGTGTCCGGCATTCCGCTGCTGGAACGCCAGATGCTTGCGTCACGCGGAGAGGCCTATCGCGCCTATCAGGCCCGCGTGAGCGCGTTCTTTCCCCTGCCATCGAAACGGTGACCGCATGAGCCTCATTACCGCCGCCACCCAGATGATCGAGCGTGTGCCGATGCCCGATCTCGTGACATCGGCCGGGATTTCCTTCCTGGTGGACCGCACGCGCCGGCGCCTGTCGCGGGCCGAGGAACCGGGCGAGGCAGCATTCGCCCGGATCATGGCGCAGCACCCGATCGCGGTGCGCCCCGACGCCGCGAATGCGCAGCATTACGAGGTGCCGGAGGGATTCTTCGGCCTGGTGCTGGGACCGCGCCGCAAATACTCCTGCTGCCTGTATACGGACGGGGTGACGACGCTGGCGCAGGCCGAGGAACAGGCGCTGGCCGAGACCGCCGAACACGCCGGGCTGGCGGATGGGCAGGATATCCTGGAACTCGGCTGCGGCTGGGGATCGCTCAGCCTCTGGATGGCCGAACGGTTCCCGGCGGCGCGGATCGTGTCGGTGTCGAACTCTCATTCCCAGCGCGGGTATATCGAGGCCGAGGCGGTTCGGCGGGGGCTGACCAACCTGCGGGTCGTGACCGCCGACATGAATGATTTCTCGATCGACCTGACCTTCGATCGGGTGGTTTCGGTTGAAATGTCACTGCTGTCCGGTCAATCA
>DIUL01000107.1:28202-30094 GCA_002422345.1 Acetobacteraceae bacterium UBA6159 | reverse complement strand
CGTCAACCGGACAGTAGTGATTCTGGTGAACAACGCCGGCACCAACCGGCCGCAGAAATTCCTGGACGTGACCGAGGACGCCTACGACGCGATCACCACCCTCAATCAACGGGCCGCGTTTTTCGTGGCCCAGGCCGTCGCTCGGCGCATGGCGGAGGCGAAGATTGCTGGCTCGATCATCCATATGTCGTCGCAGATGGGCCATGTCGGCGGGGAACGTCGGACGGTCTATTGCATGACGAAGCATGGGATCGAGGGGCTGACCAAGGCCATGGCCGTCGACCTGGCGCCGCTGGGCATCCGGGTGAACTCGATCGGCCCGACCTTCATCGATACGCCGCTGACCAGGCCGTTCTTCCAGGACAACGCTTTTCGCGACGACGTGCTGCGCCGGATCAAGCTGGGGCGGCTGGGACAGGTGGAGGATCTGATGGGCGCGGTGCTTTATCTCGCATCCGACGCGGCGGCGCTTGTCACCGGCACCGCGCTTGTGGTCGATGGCGGCTGGACGGCGGAGTAGGACGATGATCCGGATCATCAAGCAAGGCGCGACGGAAGAAACCAAGACGGAAGCGGATCGCCAGACCCGCCACACGGTCGAGGCGATCCTGGAGGATATCCAGGCCCGCGGCGACACGGCCGTGCGTGAATTGTCGGTGAAGTTCGACAAATGGGACCCGCCGTCGTTCCGCCTGCGCCCCGATGAGATCACGTCCCTGATGAACACCCTGCCGAACCAGGTGATCGAGGACATCAAGTTCGCCCAGGCCCAGATCCGCCGCTTCGCCGAGGCGCAGAAATCCGCCCTGCGCGACGTCGAGATCGAAACGCTGCCCGGCATCCGCCTGGGCCACAAGAACATCCCCGTCGACAGCGTGGGTTGCTACGTGCCCGGTGGGCGATACCCGATGGTGGCCTCGGCCCATATGTCGGTGCTGACCGCCAAGGTCGCGGGCGTGCGCCGGGTCGCCGCCTGCACGCCGCCGCTGAACGGGGTGCCTCCGGCCGCCACGATCGCGGCCATGTCGCTGGGCGGCGCGGATGAGATCTATCTGCTGGGCGGCATCCAGGCCGTGGCGGCGATGGGCCTCGGCACCGCTACCATCCCGCAGGTGGATATGCTGGTGGGCCCGGGCAACGCCTTCGTGGCTGAGGCCAAGCGCCAGTTGTTCGGCCGCGTGGGTATCGATCTGCTCGCCGGCCCGACCGAGACGCTGATCATCGCCGACGACACCGCCGATGCCGAGATGTGCGCCACCGACCTGCTGGGCCAGGCGGAGCACGGCCCGACGTCTCCGGCCGTGCTGCTGACGACCTCGGCCAAGATCGCGGGGGAGATCCAGGCGGAGATCGATCGCCAGCTCGCGATCCTGGCGACCGGAGAGATCGCCGGCATGGCCTGGCGCGACTACGGCCAGGTGATCCTGTGCGACACGGATGAGGAACTGCTGTCCGAGGCCAACCGCATCGCCTCGGAGCATGTGCAGGTCCTGACCCGCGACCCGCAATGGTTCCTGGACCGGATGGTGAACTACGGCGCTCTGTTCCTGGGGAAGGAGACGAACGTCGCCTATGGGGACAAGGTCATCGGCACCAACCACACGCTGCCGACCAAGCGGGCGGCGCGCTACACCGGCGGGCTATGGGTGGGGAAGTTCCTGAAGACCGTGACCTATCAATGGGTCAGCCCCGAGGCGACCGCCATGATCGGGGAATACTGCTCCCGCCTGTGTGCCATTGAGAATTTCGCCGGCCACAAGGAACAGGCCGATCTGCGCGTCCGCCGCTATGGCGGAAAGAATGCGAGCTGAGATCCAGGTTCGGCTGGTCTTGACCCATCTTCCCCTCGTGCGGCGGGAGAGGCTGACCCCTCTTCCCCCTCCCCCCTTGAG
>DIUL01000107.1:460-28191 GCA_002422345.1 Acetobacteraceae bacterium UBA6159 | reverse complement strand
CTCAAGGGGGGAGGGGGCGTTGGTTCGGCCGGCGCAGGCCCATGAGCGACGACCAACCCCTCGACGAAATGGCCGACGGCCACGGCAATGCCAAGCAGCATTGGCGCGGCATCATGGGCGCCATGTTCGGCATGGGGCGGGAGGCGCTGGGCACCCGCGCTGCCATGCTCGAGCGGGCCTTCGTGGAGGAAGGCATCACCGCCATGCTCCCCGGCGACCAGCCGACCAACTGGCGCTGCGATCCCGTCCCGCTGCCCCTCTCCGCCGCCGAGTTCGCTGGTCTGGAAGCTGGCCTCGGTCAGCGCGCCCGGCTGCTCGAAGCGATCCTGCGCGACCTGTATGGCCCGCAGGACCTGCTGGCCGAGGGGCTGCTGCCCACCGACCTGGTGTTCGGCAATCCGCAGTTCCTCCGCCCCTGCCGTTCCTCCGAAATCCGCCGCCACGACCGGCATCTGCATTTCTACGCCGCCGACCTGCTGCGCGGCCCTGACGGGGCCTGGCGCGTGCTGGCGGACCACACCAGCCAGGCGTCCGGCATCGGCTACGCGCTGGAAAACCGCCGCATCCTCTCCCGCGTCGTGCCGGAGCTGTTCCAGTCCCAGAAGATCCGCCCGCTGCGCCCGTTCCTGGAGCAATGCGCCGACAGCCTCCAGGCGCTGTCCCCCGCCGATGACGCGGGTGTGGCCCTGCTGACGCCCGGCCACCAGGACCCGCTGTGGTTCGAGCATGTGCTGCTCTCCCGCGAGTTCTCGATCGGCCTGGTGGAAGGCGGCGACCTGACCATCCGCGGCGGGCACGTCTTCCTCAAGACACTGCGTGGCCTGCAACGGATCGGGGTGCTGTTCCGCCGGATGCGCGGGGACCACGCCGATCCGCTGGAGCTGAACGGCCATGGCGGCACGCCCGGCTTGCTGGAAGCCGTCCGCGCCGGCACGGTCCGGGTCGTCAACGACGTCGGTTCCGCCCTCGTGGAAGCGCCTGGCATCGCCGCCTTCCTGCCGGCCCTCGCCCGCCGCCTGTTGGGGGAGGACCTTCGCATGCCCTCCCAGGCCACCGTCTGGTTGGGCGAAGGCGCGGTCGTCCGCACCGTGCTGCGTGACCTGGAAGGCTGGATCATCCGCCCCGCCACCGACGGCTCCGCCGCGCCCGTGCGCCCCACGCTGCTGTCGACCGAGGAGCGGGCCGCCCTCGCCGCCCGCATGGCCGCGCACCCCGCCCGCTATGCCGCCGCCGTGGCGCCCACGCCCTCCGTCGCGCCCTGTCTCGGCCCCAACGGGCTGGAACCGCGGCCCGTCGCGCTGCGGATGTTCCTCGCCTTTGACGGCACCGAATGGCGCGCGCTGCCCGGTGGCCTGGCCCGCGTGCTGTCGGAGGAAGACGCCCTCGCCGCCCGCCTGCCGCGCGACGCCGTGTCCAAGGATGTCTGGGTGATCGCCGACGAAGCCGTGCCGCTGCAATCCGGCTTCGGCCTCGCCACCCCCACCCTGGCCATCCGCCGCACCGCGGGGGACCTGCCGAGCCGGGTCGCGGATAATTTTTATTGGTTCGGACGGTATCTGGAGCGGATGGAGGAAGCCGCTCGGCTGCAACGGGCGATGATCACGCGGCTGCTGCGGCCCTCCCCATCCCCCCGCGAACTGGCCGAGATGCAGTTGCTGTCCGCGTGCCTGAGCACCGCCGGGATGATGCAGCGGGAGGACGCGACGGTCCTGAGCGGCAGCATGGTCGCCAGCGCCGTGATGCGCGCCTTCCGCACGCCGGCCGCCGGCCAGGGTGGTATGCGGGCGCTGATGGGCCGTGTCTCGGGCCAGGTGGACCAATTGCGCGACCGGCTGACGGGCGAGGTCCACGCCGTCCTGTCCCGCTTCCGCCGCGAACTGGGGGAGGCGATGCGGCTGCTGCCGCCCGACGCCGACCCGCGCGCACTGGAACAGGCATCCTTGCTGACCAGCCGGGTGCTGGAATTCGCCGCGGCCGTCGCGGGGCTGGCGGCCGAGAACATGGTGCGCGGCGGCGGCCGGCTGTTCCTGGATTTCGGCCGGCGGATCGAGCGGGCGCAGGCCATCCTGTCCCAGGTCGCGCAGGTGCTGGACCAGCCGCATGCGGCGACCCAGCCCGGGCGGATCGAGGTCGGGCTGAGGCTGGCGCTGGAACTGCGGGACTCGGTGATCACCTACCGCGCCCGGTATCTGGCCGTGCTGCAACCGGCCCCGGCGCTGGATTTGATGCTGGCGGATGAGGGCAATCCGCGGGGCCTGGCGTTTCAATTGAGTGCGATCCGCGACCTGCTGCGCGGGCTGTCGGAGGATGGCGACAGCCTGGTGAGCGCGCTTGATCCGCTGTCGCAGGAGGCATCCGCGATCATCCGCGACGTGCTGGCGGCGCGGGACCAGAACGTGGCGGCGGCTTATCTGCCGCCTCGGCTGCGGGCGTTGGAGGCGGCGATCGGGGAGTTGTCGGATCGGGTGTCCCGGCGGTACTTCGCGATGCTGCCGGTGGCGCGGAGCGTGGGGATGGATGAGGACGAGCGGTTGGTGGGGTAGGGGTCAGCCCGTCGTCGGGGAGAGCAACGCCCCAACCCGCTCCCCCAACATCACTCGCTGTTTCCGACACCGCGGGATCACCACCGGGTGCCGGAACACAGAGGGCGCCGCTCAGGCAGCCAAACGAGCCGGCTCGGCCTTTCCCGTGATATACGTCGCTGTGTCGGCGACCCTGATGTCCAGAATGCGCGCATCCGCGAGCCCGCTGACAGCCAGCGCGGCATCGCCGGTCGTCCATCGCCAGATCGATGTTCCGTCGCGTTCCGGCGCGTGCCAGCCATCGGTCAGCATCGGACAATCCGCGGCCAGTACCTGCGCCTCACCGTCACGGCTGATCATGGTCAGGCTGCGCAGGGCGACGCCCAATGTCCGGTCGTCATCATGCCATCCACAAACGTCGGATGGCGCCGTACTGCGGGAGATCAGTCGAATGTCACGCGCCGCGCCGGGCAGGACGAAGCGATAGACACGACCGGTCACGGTGATCGGATCGATCCGCCGTCCGTCAACGCGCAAATGCAGATCGGGGTCGACGGTTGTTGTCACGGACGGCCGGGCGTGGCCCAGAGCCAGGGCGCGTTCCGCCAGTGCTTCCCACGATGGGCGCACGTCCCGATGAGAGTCCATGAGCGGCAGACACGCCTGCTCTTGCCAGATTCGCTGGGCATCATCGACGTGATATACCGCATCGCGCAGGGTCGAGATCGCGGCATTGCTGAAGAACGCACGATTGCCGGTGTCGAGATACGATTCCGCCGGCAGTCCTTCGGCAAGGATCACCGCGTGACGCTCCAGCTCCACGTGGAAGTAGGTCACGGATGCCAGACTGCTGTCGCGGGTGATCGTCATCCCGTTGACCAATAGCTTTGCCGGGATCAGGTGGTCATCGACGCGGATGGCGTGGGGCGGAGAAACCAGGAGGTCGCGTGCAGGAATGTTCGCGGCGAACGCACCCTTGGCGATGCGCACCGGAGCGACCAGTTCCGCGCGCGGGTGGCTGGCGAGGTCGACGTGGCGGGTTCCGATCCAGGTAACCGGCAACAGGCTGCGCGTGTCGCCGTCCAGCACGACAACCTGATCGCCCGGGCGGAGGTCTTCCACCATGACGTCGCCATGTTCGGTCAGGATTCGCGTCCCAGCCGCGTAGCAGACCGTGTCGGTCAGGAAGAGGGTGCCGCCGGTCCAGTTGGCGAAGGTCCCGCTGCCATAGTCAGAAAGCTGCAGCGTCGTCTGGCTGTCATCGGCGGCATCGACGATGGTCAGTTGATCTTTGGTGCTGTCGAACTTGGCGGACTTGATGGTGAAGCCAGTAAACGAAATGGTCGTGGTGGCGGTGTTCTTCCCGCTGCCGACCTGCATGCCGCTGATCGTACCGGTGGTCACCAGATCGCTTGCTGTCATCACCTCAAATTTTCCGGTCGCGCCGGTAAACGTGATGTTCGTCGCGCCGATCGTCGTATCCACGACGCCAATCGTGCCACCGTTGCCAATCTGCAGGGTGTTGGATCCCGCTATGTCGGCGCTGTTGATGTCGATCCGGACATTGTCGCCGGCGGAGATCAGTCCGCCGTTACCAGAGATGGCCCCCGTGATATCACCCTGGCCGGCGATGGTCCCGCCACCATCGAAGGCAATGCCTCCCTTGGTGGCATCAATGAGGTCGTCGGCGTGCCCCATTGCAATGGTGCCGCCCTGCATGAACAGGCCGGTTGACTGGGTTGTGATTGTGGCGGCATTGGCCGCGAGCATGTCGATGAGCGTGTTGGGCTCAATCTCGATGTCAGCCACGATCGACTGGCCGCTTGCCGCGCCGATGGTGATCTTGCTGCCATCGTTGAGGAACAGGCTGCCGCTCGTCACGGTCAGGGTTCGAGCCGCGGTGGCATCGAAGGCAAGGCTGACAGTCGCGCCAGGTCCGCCCAGGACGAGCGACTGGATCGTGGCGTCCGTTGCCAGAGTGACTGTGTAGGTGCCAAGCACGCTGAGGGCCGCAACGTCTCCACTGCCGGGCACGATGCCCGCGTCCCAAACGGTCCCATCAGACGCATCCCAGGTGCCCGACGTAGCGTTTTTCCAGTTGATGTTTGCCATTTCGCGCTCCTGTTCCGATCACCAACGCCTTAGCGTCGGCGGTTAGCTCGTCCAGCCGAAAGGGCCGAAGGACGCCTTGGCCCTGGCCCTGAAATCCTGGCGGCGGTCACATTCTGCCGTGTCGATGCATCACGCGGTTGACCAGGGATTGCAGTGCTGGCCACCGAAGCGACATCATTGCATGCCGAGACCAAAAAAAGAGTGCATCGCGAATGCAGGACAAACTGAGTGACACGCAGCTGGTTACGGAACATTTAGCCGTGTTGTTGCAGTGCCGCAATACGGAAATCGGGCCAACGTAACCACGTGCACCGTACGTTTGGTTGCGATACGATGGTGTCGTCGCAACGATCTTTATATTCTGATAGTATAATGAAAATCATGACAAGAATACGCAATGAAAAGAATGAATTTGAAGCCGGCGCGCATTGTCCTGTGAATGCAGGAGCCGCCGGTGGTCCCGGGTGGTGATCGGGTGCGCGGCTGACCACGACGAACCAAGCCCCGGCGAACACGCACCCGGGGAGGACAGAACCTCCACCCAATCCTTGCCTCAAACCCCCGCCATCGTCTAAGAACAAAAAATGAACGAACCGGCCCTCCTCCGCAACGGTAACCCGCGCGGCAACCCCAACAACGCCCCCCGTTGCGGAGCCGCCTGCCGAACCCGGGTGGGTCTCCCCTGCCGCTCCCCCGCCATGACCAATGGACGGTGCCGCATGCATGGCGGTGCCTCCACCGGCCCCCGCACCCAGGCCGGTCTCCAACGCCTCCGCGACGCCCACACCATCCACGGGTTCCACATCAAGCACGTGCCCGACGCCTTCGACCTGCACGTCGCGCGCATCCTCGAACGCGGCCGCCTCATGGTCCTGCTGTCGAAATCCCGCTTGCCCTGGCCACTCTGGATGCGCGAACTCGCGCAACTGCCGCCGCTGCCCGATCCGCCCGACGTTCCGCCGCCGGTGCGCGCCGCGATTCAGCGCCTGTGCGACGACCTCGAAGCCCGCCAGCTCGAAAACGCATCGCCCAAAACCCCATGCACCGAGAGCGCGGAGCCCAGGCTCCGCCCCGAGGACTTCCGCCTCGACCCCCGCGAGGAGGTTCGGCATCACGTCCAGCAGGTTTTGGCATCGGGAAAGACCCCATGCACCGAGAGAAAGCCGAACCGCCGAGGCTTCATGGTGCCCCCGGCGCTGCACTTCGCCCCCTGGTCCATCCCGCCCCCCGGTGACCCCTGGGGCATGAGCATTTGGCCCGACCAGGTCCTCGGCCCGGGCAAGTCCATGATCCTGCCGCCCGAGATCGGCCCGCCGAGGACCAGTCCCGGATAACGCGCGAGGGTCTGGGGTAGCCGGGGGGCTCCGACAGCAGCCCCCCGTCCGTCCTAGCCGACCAGCCGGACCGTCTTCAGGTCCGGCACCACGGTCAGGATGCCGGCGGTGCTCGCCCGGATTTCATCGACCGTGAAGCCCGGCGCGATCTCCCGCAGCAGGAACCCGTCGCCGGTCGGTTCGAACAGGCCGTAGTTCGTGGCGACGAGCTTGACCACGCCGCGGGCCGTCACCGGCAGGTCGCAGGCCGATACCAGGCGCGTGCTGCCGTCCCGGGTCACATGCTCCAGGATGATGAACACCCGCTGGGCGCAGGCGGCCAGGTCCATCGCCCCGCCGATCCCGCCGCCCTTCTGGCCCTTGAGCTTCCAGTTGGCGAAGTCCCCGGTCATCGAGACCTGATAGGCCCCCATGACCGTGACATCGATATGCCCGCCGCGGATGATGGCGAAGCTGTCCGCGTGGTTCACGATCGAGGCGTTGGGCCGCAGGGTCACGTTCTGCCCCCCGGCATTGACGAGGTTCAGGTCCTCCTCCTCGGGTGAGGCCACGCCGCCATACCCGATCACCCCGTTCTCGGAATGATAGGTGATGTCCCGGTCGCCGATGTCGGTGTTGGAGCACATGGTCGGGATGCCGACGCCCAGGTTGACGATCCAGCCATCCTGGAATTCCAGCGCCATCCGGTCCGCCATCTGCTGGCGGGTCAGGCCTTTCTTGTCGCTCATCGCCGGCGCTCCTGCCGCTTGGTGGGCCAGATGCCCTCGGGTTCGGGCGGCACCTGGACCAGCCGCTTCACGAAGATGCCCGAGGTATGGACGTCGTCCGCGTCGATCGAGCCGACCGGCAGGATCGGGTCATCGACCTCCACGATGGTGCAGCGGGCGGCCGTGGCCATGACCGGGTTGAAGTTCCGCTGCGCCCGATGGAAGCGCAGGTTCCCGAAGGTGTCGGCCTTGCGCGCCCGGATGAAGGCGTAATCCAGGGGGAGGGCATACTCCAGCAGGTATTCCCGGCCGTTGATGACCCGGGTCTCCCGCCCCTCGGCGAGTTCCGTGCCCACGGCGGTGGGGGTGTAGAAGGCCGGGACGCCGGCGCCCGCGGCGCGCATCCGTTCGGCCAGCGTGCCCTGCGGGACCAGTTCGGCCTCGACCTCTCCGGACTCGTAGTACTTGGTGAAGGGTAGGACATCGGTCGGCCGCGTGGCGGCGGTGAAGGCGCAGATGACCTTGGCGACCTGCCCGTTCTCCACCAGCATCCCGATATCGGGCATGCGCGGCTGCTGGGCGCCGCCGGTCGTGTTGGCGATCAGGGTCAGCCGCTTGGCCCCCTGTTCCTTCAACGCCCTGATGAGGTTGAACGGCACGCCGGGCATGGCGAAGCCGCCAAACGCGATCACGCTGCCGTCCGCGACGTCGGCCACGGCTTCCTGGAAGCTCGCGACCACCTTGCTTTTCTGTGCCATCGTCCGCCCGTCCGGGCTGCCTCCCCCTGTCGTCTGAGGGGGGATGAACGGGCAGGCGGCGCGCCGTGTCAAGCGCGTGGGGGGCTAGAAGACCCCCATCGCCAGCCCGGCCGCGAGCGCCGAACCGAGTTCCTCGCACTGCGCCAGGTCGGCTGGCGGGATCACCTTTGGGGCCAGGATCGCCTCCGGCGTCTGGGCATGGGTGCATATGATCAGAGGATCGGCCACCGCCCGCAGCCGCCAGCCGGTGGCGATCCGGGCGATCTGGCGGGCGGCCCCCTCCCCATCGCTGCCGGCGCAGATCATGGCGGCATAGGGCCGGCCGTTGAGCCGATCCAGCACCGGGTAATAGCAGCGGTCGAAGAAGGCCTTCATGACCCCGGCCATGCTCGCCAGGTTCTCGGGGCAGGCGAACAGATAGCCCTCGGCGGCCAGCACGTCCGCCGCATCGGCGTCCCCGGCCGCCAGGATCGTGGTGATGACCCCGTCCTCGGCCCGTGCACCAGCCAGCGCTGCCCAGGCCATCTGGCGGGCGCCGCCGGTCAGGGAGTGGTGGACGATCAGCAGCCGCCGGCGGGGACCCTCGGCCGGCACCGACGGGTCAGAAGTGGAACAGGTCGCGGATATGGCGCTGGTGCCCGGTGTCGATCTCGGCCACCACGCTCATGCCCGAACGCAGGTCGGGGTCGCCTTCCTTGCGGTCGATCCGGATGCGGACCGGGATGCGCTGCACGACCTTCACCCAGTTGCCCGAGGTGTTCTGCGCCGGCAGGATCGAGAACTCCGACCCGCTGTTGGGCGCGATGCTCTCCACGGCGCCGGTCCAGCGGCGGCCCGGATAGGTGTCGACCGTGATCGTCACCAGGTTGCCGGGCCGGACATGGGTCAGCTCGGTTTCCTTGGGGTTCGCCTCGATCCAGATGCGTTCCCGGGACACCAGCCCGAAGGCGGCCGTCGCGGCGGCGAGGTACATGCCGGGCTGGACGCTGTCGACCTGCGTGACGACCCCGGCGAAGGCGGCGCGCATCACCGTGTGGTCCAACTGCCGCTGCGCCTCATCCACTCGGGCCTGGGCTTGGAGGTAATCCGACATGGTGCGGACATTGACCTCCGGATCACCCCCCAGGCGGGCAAGCTGCACCTCGGCAGCGACCTTCAACGCCTCCAGGGACTGCCGGTTTGCGGCGAGCTGGAAGCGCATGTTGTCGAACTCGGCCCGCGTCACGCCGCCCGAACGCACCAGGCCGGACATGCGGTCGTTGTTGGCCTGGTCGGCCTCGACCTGGGCCTGCTTCACTTCGACCTCACGCAGCATCCGCTTGTATTCGAGCTTCATGGCATTGAGGCTGGAGACCGTCCCGTTCCGCGCCGCCGTCGCGCCGGCCAGCGCGATCTCGAACGGGCGGGGTTCCAGACGGAGCAGCACGTCGCCCTTCTGCACGACCTGCCCTTCGCGGACCAGGATCTCCTTCACGATCCCCGAGACATCGGTGGCGATCACTTCCTTGGCGGCCCGGACATAGGCGTTGTCCACCGACACGTAGCGGCCGCCATAGAGCCAGTATGCCCCGGAGGCGACGACCACGATCAGGACGCCGCCGATCGTCAGCAGCGGGCGCAGGATGCGCTTCAGGGAGCCTCGGCTGCGGCCGGGTGTGTCGGAGGCACGGTCCTTCACGCGGGGCGCGTCACCGGCGGCGGCGGTGGTCTGGGACATCAGACCGCCTCCCGCGTCGGGGCTTCGGTTGGCGGCGCTGCCCGCCGAGCGGCGTGGGAGTCGTGGGCCATCGTGGATTTCATACGCAACAGGGTCTCGATCATCATATCCAACGTATCGTCCTCGATGCCTTGGGAGACCACGCGGGTCATCTCGGCGCGCTGTTCGGAGATTTCCCGCAGGACGCCATGGGCCGGCGGCAGAAGATGCAGGCGCCAGATGCGCCGGTCCCGCGGGTCGGGCCGGCGTTCCACCATGCCGCGGGTCTGCAGGCGGTCGATCAGGCGGGCCACGGTGATCGGCTCGACCTCCAGCAGTTCCGCCAGTTCCTTCTGGGAGATTCCGGGCTGCCGTTCGAGCCAGATCAGGATGCCCCATTGCGCCCGGGTCATCCCGTGGGAGCGCGCGCGCTTGTCCGCGTCGACATGGAGCAGCCGTGCGACGTCATGCAGGAGGAACAGGAGGTCTCGGTGGAACCGCGGCACGCGGTCGGGTCCATTCGCCATTTCCGTCATTATAAGCCGCGTTATGATAACCACGCCAGCCCCTCGGTCGCCTGCCGCCTCGCCCGCCCGCCGCCTGACGGATCGGGAACCCGTCGCTATGTTCTCCAAACAATCAGGGAAGGCCGTGCCGTCATGAGCTCTGTCGCAAGCGCATATCTGGCCGTCGCCGTCGGCGGCGCGTTCGGCAGCGTCACGCGGTTCTGGCTGACCGGGGTCATGGTGGCGCTGACCGGGCCGCGCTTTCCCTGGGGGACGCTGCTGATCAACATCCTGGGGTCCTTCATCATCGGGCTGGTGGCCGGGTTGACCCTGACGCCCGAGCGTCTGGGCTGGCATCCCAGCGTCCGCATCCTCCTGATGACCGGCTTCTGCGGCGGCTTCACCACCTTCTCGGCGTTCAGCCTGCAGGCGCTGGAATTGATCCAGACGGGTGAAATGGCGATGGCGTTTGGCTATATGATGGGCTCGGTCGCGCTCTGTCTCGCCTTCACCTGGGGCGGATGGCTCCTCGCTCGGCCGTGATCGTTGCTGGTGGGCAGAAGCGGTTGGCTGCTAAGAAGTTATTGAGATTGGGCGGCGCAAAATGATACGCTCCATCGCCGCGCGCATTTCGATCCGATGAAAGGGCTGACCAGCCGATGAAGGTATTGCTGACTGGTGGATGTGGATTCATCGGTTCCGCCGTGGTGCGCAACATGATCCGCCACACGAACCACGTGGTGGTGAACGTCGACAAGATGACCTACGCCGCGTCGGAGGAAGCGCTGGAGCAGGCACGCTCCGACCCGCGCCATATCCTGATCAAGGCGGATATCGCCGACGGGCGGGCGATGCGGGAAGTCCTTGAAGCGCACGATCCCGACGCCGTCATGCACCTGGCCGCCGAAAGCCATGTCGACCGTTCCATCGATGGGCCGTCCGACTTCGTGCAGACCAATGTCGTCGGCACGTTCACCTTGCTGGAGGCCGTGCGCCGCCACTACACGGGCCTGTCACCGGAACGGAAGGCCCGCTTCCGCTTCCATCACGTCTCCACGGATGAGGTGTTCGGCGCGCTCGAACACGGCGATCCGCCGTTCACCGAGACGACGGCCTATGACCCGCGCAGCCCCTATTCGGCCACCAAGGCCGCGTCCGATCACTTGGTCCGCGCCTGGCACCACACCTATGGCCTGCCGACCCTGGTCAGCAACACCTGCAACAATTACGGGCTGTGGCAGTTCCCCGAGAAGCTGATCCCCCTCGTCACGCTGAACGCGTTGGAGAGCAAGGAACTGCCGGTCTACGGCGATGGCTCCAACGTCCGCGACTGGCTGTATGTTGACGACCACGCCGCCGCGCTGGTGCGGGTGCTGGAAGCCGGGAAGGTGGGGGAAACCTATGCCATCGGCGGCCGCCAGCCGCGCACCAACCTCCAGGTGGTCAAGGCGATCTGCGCCCATCTCGATCGGGTCAGCCCCGATCCGGCCGGCCCGCGCGAACGCCTGATCCGCTTCGTCAGCGATCGTCCCGGGCACGATTTCCGTTACGAAATTGACCCCAGCCGGACGGAAGCCGCGCTGGACTGGAAGGCACCGCATGATTTCGAAACCGGTCTGGCACTGACAATCGACTGGTATCTCGCCAACCGCGCCTGGTGGGAGGGGGTGCGTGCCGCCCGCTATGCCGGCCAGCGCCTGGGTACAACGCCCGTGGGGACCGCACGATGAAGGGTATTCTCCTCGCCGGAGGCTCCGGCACCCGCCTGCACCCGATGACCCTCGCGGCATCGAAGCAGTTGCTGCCGGTCTACGACAAGCCGATGGTCTACTATCCGCTGTCCACCCTGATGCTGGCCGGCATCCGGGAGATGATGCTGATCTCCACGCCCGAGGACCTGCCGCAGTTCCGCCGCCTGCTGGGCGACGGCGCCCGGCTGGGCATGAAGTTCGAATACGCCGTGCAGCCGAAGCCGGAGGGCATCGCCCAGGCCTTCCACATCGGCGCCGACTGGATCGGTGGTGAGCCCTGCGCCCTCGCGCTTGGCGACAACCTGATCCACGCGGACCATCTGTCCCGCCTGCTGCGTGGCGCCGCCGCCCGTGAAAGTGGCGCGACCGTCTTCGCCTATCAGGTGCGCGACCCGGAACGCTATGGCGTGGTCTCCTTCGACCAGACCGGCATGGCCACGACGATCGTCGAGAAGCCGTCGCAGCCCTTGTCCAACTGGGCCGTCACGGGGCTGTACTTCTATGACAAGCAGGTCACCGACATCGCCCGGGCGATCAAGCCCTCCCCCCGCGGAGAGCTGGAAATCACCGACCTCAACCGCGTCTACCTCGAAGCCGGCACCCTGAATGTTGAGAAACTGTCTCGCGGCTGCGCCTGGCTCGATGCCGGCACGCCAGACAGCCTGCTGCAGGCCGCGACCTTCGTGCAGACCATCCAAAGCCGCACCGGCATGCTGGTCGGCTGCCCGGAGGAAGTCGCCTTCCGCATGGGCTACATCACCGCCGACCAGTTGCGCGAACAGGCGCAGCGCCTGGGCAAGACCGAACTGGGCAGTGTCCTGCTCGATCTGGCCGATGGAGAGCACGAGTGAAGGTCGAACGTCTCGCCATCCCCGATGTCATCCTGCTGACGCCGCCGCGGTTCCGCGATCCGCGCGGCTTCTTTTCCGAAACCTGGAAGCAGGCGCAATACGCCGAGGTCGGCATCCCCGGCCCGTTCATCCAGGACAACCACGCGGTCTCGACCGATCGCTATGTCGTGCGCGGCCTGCATTTGCAGGTCGGGCCGAACGCCCAGGGCAAGCTGGTGCGCGTCGTGCGCGGCGCGATCTGGGATGTGGCCGTCGATGTCCGCCACGGATCGCCGACCTATGGCCAGCATGTCGGCGCGGTCCTCAGCGCCGAGAACTGGTCTCAGCTTTGGGTGCCGGTTGGCTTTCTGCACGGGTACTGCACGCTCGAAGCGGATACCGAGGTTATCTACAAGGTCACCGGCCCCTACGATAAATCGGCCGAACGCGGCGTGATCTGGAACGATCCCGATCTGGCGGTGCAATGGCCGATCCCCCCGGATCAGGCGATCCTGTCCGACAAGGACCAGGTGCTGCCGCTGCTGCGCGACTGCGATGTCTGGTTCCGGGCCTGAGATGACCGGTCCCATCCTGGTCACCGGCGGCGCCGGGCAGCTTGCCACCGCCTTGTCCTCGGCCCCATCCGTCCGCCGCGTCGGCCGGCCCGACTTCGATTTCGACCGGCCGGAGACGATCGCCGCCTGCTTCCGCGCCGTCAGCCCGTGTTTGGTCGTCAACGCGGCTGCGTATACGGCCGTTGATACAGCCGAATCCGATGCCGACGCCGCCTATCGCGCCAACCGCGACGGTCCCGCCGAACTCGCCCGGCTTTGCGCCGCGGCGGGCGTGCCGCTGATCCATGTCTCCACCGACTATGTCTTCGACGGCACCAAGGCCGCGCCCTATGTCGAGACGGATCCGACCGGGCCGCAGGGCGTCTATGGCGCGAGCAAGCTGGCCGGAGAGCAGGCCGTCCTGTCCTCCGGCGCGCATGCGATCATCCTGCGCACCGCCTGGGTCTATGGCCCGATCGGCAAGAACTTCCTGCTGACGATGCTGAACCTGGGCAAGACGCGCGATAAGCTGACCGTGGTCGCGGACCAGCATGGCTGCCCGACGGCCGCGGACGACCTGGCCGCGGCGATCCTGGCCATCGCCGGCCGCATCGCCCAGGACGGCTGGGACGACCGCTACGGCGGCGTCTACCACGCGGCCGGTACCGGAGAGACCACCTGGTGCGACTTCGCCCGTGCCATCTTCCAGGAAGCCCAGCGGCACGGCGCCAAGGTCCCGGTGGTGGAGCCGATCCCCACCTCCGCCTATCCGACCCCGGCGAAGCGGCCCGCGAACTCCCGCCTCGATTGCGGGCGGCTGGAGTCGGTGTTCGGGGTCCGGCTGCCGGCCTGGCGGGACAGCGTGGCCCGGACGGTGGATGCGGTCTTCGCGGCGGGGCGGTGACACGAATATAGGGAAAACGCATCCTGTTGGTTGCGGTCCCCGGTCGCCCGTGCTAACTCGCGCTCCCGCGCCCAATGGGGGATAGTTTAGCGGTAAAACTCCCGGCTCTGACCCGGGCATCCTTGGTTCGAATCCAGGTCCCCCAGCCAACCTCGCATCCGATCGGTCCAGCCTTCATGGGCCTGATTGGACTTGCCCCCGGCGCCGATCATCGACACGCTCTCCTCCCGATGACAGGGAGGTTCCGATGTCAGAGACCCTCGATCCTCTTGTACGTGATCTGGTGGCCTGGATCGCGCGAGAGCCCCGGTCCTACGCCGATGTGCTCGACGCTTGGCGAACATCCTGCCCGCGCCTGCCGGTTTGGGAAGAAGCCGTCGATCGCGGCCTGGTCACCAGGCGCACAATCGACGGCATGGGGCTATGCGTGCTCGCGACCGAGAAGGGCCGAGCCTTTGTGGGGAGCGCGCTCTAGCGGGTGTGCCGTTCCTCAAAGCCCAGGAAGCCGGCGCTGGGCGCGGGCGTGCCAGGGTCGTTGGGGAAGCTCCGCTGGACGGTCGGCTGATTCCGAGAGACCGCAACGCGCTGCGTCGGCTGGACCGGCCGTGGCGCGGGCGCCTGGGTGGTCCGGGTCGTGCCCTGACGCTGGCCGGCGCGCGGCTTTTCCGCGTTCCGCATCGACAGCAGCAGGAAGGCGATGTCGTTCCGCCCGAGATCGATGGCCAACTCGGTCGCCGTGATCCCCAGGATGTTCTGGGCGTGCAGTTCGGCCCCGCGGCTCAGCGCGTCCCGGACGGCGTCGATGTCGCCGCGGTTGACGCCGTCGAACAGCGCCTCGGTCGGAGGCATGTCCAGCGGCACCCGAGAGGCTGGGGCCGCCCCGCCGGATTGCGCGCCTGGCAAGGCCGGTGGCGCGGGTGCCTTGGTCGGCAGCGGGGCCGGCGCGCGGCGGTTGGTGGTCGCGGCGAGGCCCTGGCTGGGAATGGCCCCGCTGCCCTGTGCGAGCACCGGGCCGGACAGGGAACCGACGCCGGCCAGCACCAGGCAGGCAAGCGACGTGGCGAAACGGAGCGGAGTCCGGAGGGCGGCGGAGCGGTTCATGGCGACAGACTAGCCCATGACAACGGTACTGACCAGAACTGCCTCACCCTTGACGTCCGGCGTCCGCCGGTGACGATAGGGCCAGACGGCATGGCCCCAGGGGAGACCCGGACAGCATCGTCGTGAGGGAGAAACGGTAGATCATGAGCGAAGTGAGAATTCTGGCCTCGGGCCTTGGCTTTCCGGAAGGCCCCGTGGCGTGCGACGACGGATCGGTCGTCCTGACCGAAATCCGCGCCAACCGCGTGACCCGCGTAACCGCCGACGGCAAGGTCAGCACGTTGTCGGCCACCGGCGGCGGTCCGAACGGGCTGGCGGTCGGGCCGGACGGGGCGTTCTACCTCTGCAACAACGGCGGCAGCCGGTATGTCGAGGGCACCTCGATGGGCCAGGGTCCGCACCCCGACTACAAGTTCGGGTCCGTGCAGCGGATCACCAAGGATGGCCAGTACACGACCCTGTATTCGGAGTGCGACGGCCACACCCTGTCCGCCCCGAACGACCTGGTGTTCGACGTCCATGGCGGCTTCTATTTCACCGACCTGGGCAAGCGCTATCCGCGCCACCGGGACCACGGCGGCGTCTATTACGCCATGCCGGATGGATCGAGCATCAAGTGCATCGCCTATCCGATCCTCAGCCCGAACGGCTGTGGCCTCTCGCCGGACGGCAAGGTCCTTTATGTGGCTGATACCGAGGGCGCCCGCCTGTGGGCCTTCGACATCGAAGCGCCGGGCGTGTTCCGTAAGCCCAAGCCGCACCATCCCCACAGCGGGCGGGTGATCGCCGGCCTGCCGGGCAATGCGCGGTTCGACAGCCTCGCGGTCATGGCGAGCGGCAACATCGCGGTCGCTACCCTGTCCACCGGCTACATCACCGAAATCTCCCCCGCGGGCGACATCGTCCGCGCGGTGAAGATGCCGGACGTCTACCCGACCAACATCTGCTTTGGCGGCCCGGACATGAAGACCGCGTATATCACGCTGTCGGACACCGGCTGCCTGGGCGTGATGGAATGGCCGGAGCCCGGCCTGAAGCTGAACTTCTGATCGAACGGCGGCCGGCGCAGCGTCTTCCCTGACGCGCGCCGGCCCGTCCGCCTTCGGAATGGACCTGGTCACGCGATTGCCGTCGGTAATCGCGTAAGGCGGCTTGTTTCCAACGCGGCCCAGCGCCTACAGTTCGTTATGGTGCTTTTCCTGTTTCGGCGGCTGGTCGTCGCATTGCTGGTTTGTACGGCCGTGCTGGTCTTCGCGTTCGCGCTCACGCGGCTATCGGGCGACCTGGCGATTTCCATCGCCGGCCCCAACGCGACGGCGAACGATATTGAGGTCGTGCGCAAGGCCTATGGCCTGGATCGTCCCCTGATCGAACAGTTCTTCGATTGGGTAGGCCGAGCGGCGGTGGGGGATTTCGGGCAGTCGTATTTTTACAAGGAGAAGGTGTCGAAGCTGATCTTCGATCGGGTTCCGATCACGATGACCCTTGGCCTCGTCGGCCTGAGCATAGCCCTCGTCATTGCGCTGCCGCTGGGCGTGATCGCCGCCTTGAATGAGGGACGGCTGATCGACCGGGCCATCTCTCTCGTCGCTCTGCTGGGCCAGGCTCTGCCGTCCTTCTGGCTCGGCCTGATGCTGATGATCACGCTGGGGCTCTACCTGGGGTGGTTGCCGATCTCGGGCACAGGGACCTGGCAGCATTTCGTGATGCCGGGGCTGGTGCTGTCCTTCTCGGCGATCCCCGCCCTGATGCGCCTGACGCGCAGTGGCATGATCGACGCCATGTCGGCGGACTATATCCGCACCGCGCGCGCCAAGGGCCTCTCGCGAGGCTCGATCATCCTGAAGCATGCCGCCCGCAACGCGGCCATGCCGGTGGTGTCGATCGCCGCGGTGCAGTTGGGCTTCATGCTGGGCGGGTCGATCGTGATCGAGACCGTGTTCGCCCTGCATGGCGTGGGTTTCCTGGCCTGGGAATCCATCAGCAAGAACGACTTCCCGACCGTCCAGGCGGTCGTCCTATTGTTGGCGATTGTCTATACGCTGCTGACGCTGCTGGCCGATCTGCTGAATGCGGTGCTTGATCCCCGGCTGCGGGCTTCCTGATGACGACCAACAAGATTGGCCTCTGGCTGGGCGCGGTGATCTTTGTCGGGATCGGCCTGATCGCTCTGTTCGCCCCGCTGCTGGCGCCGCAGGATCCATTCCAGCAGGATCTGACCCGCCGGCTGCTGCCGCCGTTCTGGATGGACGGCCACAACCCGACATACCTGCTGGGGACTGACCAGTTGGGCCGCGACTATTTCTCCCGCCTGATCTACGGGGCGCGGATTTCGATGATGATCGGCATCCTCACCGTGATCGGCTCGGGCGTCATTGGCACCGCGATCGGAGTCGTCGGCGGGTTCTACGGCGGCAAGGTGGATGACGTCGTGATGTTCGCCATTACGACCCGCCTGTCGATCCCGCTGATCCTGGTGGCGCTGGCCATCGTCTCGATCGTCGGCAGTTCGACCACCGTCGTCGTCATGACGCTGGGCCTGCTGCTGTGGGATCGCTTCGCCGTTGTCGCGCGGGTCGCGACGATGCAGGTCCGGACACAGGATTTCGTTGCCGCCGCCTGGGCCGCGGGGTGTTCGCACTTCCATATCGTGCTGCGGGAAATCCTGCCCAACATCCTCGCACCTTTGGCCGTGGTCACGACGCTGGAAATGGCGCTGGCGATCCTCCTGGAGGCCGCATTGTCGTTCCTCGGTCTGGGCGTGCCGCCGCCGCTGCCGTCCTGGGGCCTGATGATCGCGGAAGGCAAGGACTACATGTTCTTCAGTCCATGGGTCATCACCATCCCCGGCGTCGCGCTGTGCGTGCTTGTCTTTGGCATCAACCTGCTGGGTGACGGGCTCCGGGACCTGCTGCGCACGGGGCGAACCACCTGATGGCGCTGCTTGAGATTGAACGGCTGGAAATCGGCTTCGGCGGCCTGGCCGCCGTGCGCGGCGCGTCCTTCGCGGTCGACAAGGGCGAAACCCATTGCCTGGTCGGCGAGTCGGGATGCGGCAAGTCCGTCACCGCCCTCGCCGTCATGGGCCTGCTGGCCCCCACCGCCACGCGCAAGGCCGCGGGCCTGCGCTTCGACGGCCAGGACCTGAGCGGCCTGTCGGAGCGGGAGATGTCCCGCCTGCGCGGCGACCGCATGGCGATGATCTTCCAGGAGCCGATGACCAGCCTGAACCCGGCCTATACGGTCGGCTCCCAGATGGCCGAGGTGCTGATCCGCCATCGCGGCGGCAGCAAGAAGGCGGCGCTGGACCGGGCCGCGGAGCTGCTGGAACGGGTGCGGATCACCTCCCCCGGGATGCGGCTGGGCCAGTATCCGCACCAGCTTTCGGGCGGGCTGCGGCAGCGCGTAATGATCGCCATGGCCCTGATGTGCGGGCCGGAACTGCTGATCGCGGACGAACCGACCACGGCCCTGGACGTCACCGTGCAGGCACAGATCCTGAAGCTGCTGGATGAGTTGCAGCGCGAACTCGGGCTGGCGATCCTGCTGATCACGCATGACCTGGGCATCGTGGCCCGCGTCGCCCACCGCGTGTCGGTCATGTATGCCGGAGAGGTGGTGGAAACCGCGCCCGTCGCCGAACTGTTCGGCGCCCCGACCCATCCCTATACGCGCGGCCTGCTGTCGTGTGTGCCGGTGCCAGGCAAGATCGCACCCGGGGAGCCATTGGGCTCCATCCCCGGCATCGTCCCCCGCGTCGGGCACGGTTTCACCGGCTGCGCCTTCCGCCAGCGCTGTGACCTGGCCGGCCCGGATTGTGAGGGGACCGTGCCGCGCCGCACCCTGGCGGGCGATCACCAATATCTGTGTCTGCGCGAACCGACGGAGATCGCGCGGTCATGAGCCAGCCTCTGATTGAAATCCGCAACGTCAGCCAGACCTTCCGCGTGAAGGATGGGCTGTTCGGAAAGCCTCGCAGGATCATGGCGGTCGACGGCGTGTCCCTGACTCTCAACGCCGGCGACGTGATCGGCGTGGTGGGCGAGTCCGGCTGCGGGAAATCCACCCTCGCCCGCGTGATCCTGGGTTTGCAGAAACCGACCGCGGGAGAGGTCCTGATCGACGGCAAGCGCCTGCATGACCTCAGCGGCAAGGAACGGGCGCGCCTGATCCAGCCGGTGTTCCAGGACCCGTTTTCCTCCCTGAACCCGCGTCGGCGGGTGCGGGACATCGTGGGCATGCCCCTGGTCGCGCAAGGCGGTATCCCAGGGTCCGAGGTGCGGTCGCGGGTCGAGGCGATCATGCAGCGCGTCGGCCTGGACCCCGCGATGGGGGAGCGTCTGCCGGCACAGTTGTCAGGCGGGCAGCGCCAGCGCGTGGCGATCGCCCGGGCGCTGGTGCTGCGGCCGCGGATCGTCGTGTGCGACGAACCCACCAGCGCGCTGGACGTCTCGGTGCAGGCGCAAATCCTGAACCTGCTGGCGGAACTCCGGCGGGATTTCGGGCTGTCCTATCTGTTCATCAGCCACAACCTGGCGGTGGTGGAGCATGTCGCGAGCGAGGTCGCGGTCATGTATCTAGGCCGGATCGTGGAGCGGAATCGGTCAGCGGACCTGTTCCACAACCCGCAGCATCCCTACACGAAGGCCCTTTTGGCTTCCGTCCTGACGCCCGAGCCTGGATTGGGCATCCCCGAGATCGGCCTGGGCGACGCGATGCCTGATCCATCGAACGTGCCCCCCGGCTGCCGGTTCCATCCGCGTTGCCCGGTCGCGATCTCGGAATGTGCCACCCGCGCACCGGTCGTCACGGCCAGCCAGGGCGGCGCCGTGGAGTGCCATCTGGTCGAGGCTGCGTCCGTCTAGGCGCCACCAGGAGAAAATGGGACACTCCCCACCGGACGTCCGAACGGCGAACAAGGTGATCCCATGACCGAAAAGAAACACCGCCGCACGCATCTGGTGACCGGAGGCTTTCCCCCCGGCTCCCCAGCGGGGCATGACCACGATCATGCCCGTCTGAAACTGTTGGGCCTGCTGGCCGAACAGGACATTCCGGCCTCCGTGGCCAACGACTTCGCGGACATCGGCAAATGGCTGCCGGTCAGCGGGTTGCTGGTCACCTATGTCGCCGGCCCCTATCCGAATGCCGAACAGAGCCAGGCGATCCAGGCCTGGCTGGAGGCGGGCGGCCATTGGCTCGCGCTGCACGGCACGAGCGGCGGCAAGGCCGAACGGGTGGAGGGAATGCGGCAGCGCCGGACGGTGAAAACCGAGCATCACGCGGTCCTCGGGGCCTTTTTCCTGACCCACCCGCCGCAATGCCGGTTCACGGTCGATGTGCGGGAGCACGCGCTGACACGCGGGGTCGGTTCGTCCTTCGAGGTCGAGGATGAGCCGTATTTCATCGAACTTCAGGACCCGACGGGCTCCACGATCCTGCTGACCGCGGATTATGGTCCCGACGTCGTATCACCGGTCGTCGGGCCGATGTACGGCACCGATACGTCCCTGCAGGCCGATGGCCGGACCAGGGTTCTCGGCTACACCCGGCCGGTCGGCAAAGGCGCCGTCACGTACTTCGCGCTCGGCCACTGCCACAATCCGGCGTCACAGCCGGGGCGCACCGCCGACTCGGCGGATCCGTCCCCGCGAACGTTCCGCGGACCGTGGGAGGTCGATGCCTTCATGACCCTGCTGCGGAACGTCATCGCGCAGGGCGTGGCAGGCTGATCCAGGCCGCTCCCGGCGTGCCGGGAGCGGTGGACCGGCGGCGGGCTATTCGAGCTTGATCTTGGCGGCCTTGATCAGTTCCGCCATCAGCTTGCCGTCGGCTTCGCGGAAAGCTTCCAGTTCCGCCAGGGTCTGGACGACGGTGGCGGACCCGGCCATGCGGATCTTGCCCTGCATTTCGGGCAGCTTCGACTCCTTCACGATTTCCTCGTTCAGGCGCTGCTTGATTTCCAGCGGTGTGCCGGCCGGGCACCACAGGCTGATCCAGATCGGAGCGTCGGAGTTCGGATAGCCCAGCTCGGTCAGGGTCGGGATGTCGGGAAATTCAGGGCTGCGTTCGAAGTGGTTGATGTTCAGGAGGTTCAGCTTGCCCGCCTTCACATGCGGGGTCGTCACCGGCTCATTCATCAACTGCACGTGGTTGGCGAGCAGGTCCTGCAGGCTGTCGGCGCCGCCGCGATACGGGACATGCAGGATGTCGACGCCGGTGCGGTATTTCAGCATCTCCAGCCGCAGATGCGGGCCGGTGCCAGGGCCGGAGGAGCCGAACGCCAGCTTGCCCGGGTTCTTCTTGCAGTAGTCGATCAGCTCCTGGAACGTCTTGATGCCGTTCGCGGGATGGATCGCGAAGCCGGTGACCGCGTCACCGAGGCGGGCGATCGGTTCCAGTGACTTCGGGTCATAGGGCACGGTACGGAGCAGCGGCAGGTTGATGGTCGTCGTGCTGGAGGAGATCAGGAACGTGTAGCCGTCGTTCGCGGACCGGGCCGCGGCTTCGGTGCCGATCAGGCCGCTGGCGCCGCCGCGATTCTCGACAACGAACTGCTGGCCGAAGATATGGCTGAGCTTGTCGCACCAGGGCCGCGCCACGACATCGGTGCCACCGCCGGCAGCGAACGGCACGAGGACCTTGACGGGTTTACTCGGCCAGCGGGGCTGCGCGATGGCCGGGGCGGCCAAGGGCAGTGAGGCACCGGTCAGTGCAACGCCCGCGCCCGCCTTCAGAAAACTCCTACGACGCATTGTGTTCCTCCGTTTGTCGTTAAGTTTGGCTGTATCAAGCATCGTGACATTGGTCGAGGGGCCGAGCGCCTTGGCCGCTTGCGGAGGGGGCCGCGCGCCCTACGATGCGGGGGCCATGAACAGTCCTCTCCCATCCGTTGATGCCTTGCTCCGCGCACCCGAGGCCGTTGTCCTGCTCGGCCGCTTTGGCCGTGACGCGACGACCGCGGCGTTTCGCGCGGAACTCGCCGCCCGCCGTTCGGCCCGTGCCTTCGGTGCCCCGGCATCGGCGGTGATCGATGCCGCGGCCGATGCGCTGAACCGCCGCTTCGCCACGTCGCAGCGGCTGGTGTTCAACCTGACGGGCACGGTGCTGCACACCAATCTCGGCCGGTCCCCGATCCCCGAGGAAGCGGCGCGGGCGGCGGCCGAGGCGATGGCCGGCGCGACGACCTTGGAATTCGACACCGAGACGGGGCGGCGGGGGGAACGGGACAGCCACATCGTCCCGTTGCTCCGCCAGATCACCGGGGCCGAGGCCGCGACCGTCGTCAACAACAACGCCGCCGCGGTCATGCTGGTGCTGAACACCCTGGCGCTGGGCAAGGAAGTGCCCGTGTCACGCGGGGAACTGATCGAGATTGGCGGGGCATTCCGCGTGCCCGACATCATGGCGCGTTCGGGCGCGATCCTGCGGGAGGTCGGGACCACCAACCGCACCCATCCGCGCGACTATGCCGGAGCGATCGGTCCGGCGACGGCTGCACTCATGCGTGTGCATCAGGCCAACTATGCGATTTCCGGATTTACGGCGATGGTTTCGACCGCCGAGATGGCCGCGATCGCCCATGGCGCCAATCTTCCGATGATCGAGGACCTGGGAAGCGGCAGCCTGATCGATCTTTCTCGCTGGGGATTGCCGCATGAACCGATGCCCCAGGAATCGCTGGCGGACGGCGCGGACCTGATCACGTTCTCGGGCGACAAGCTGCTGGGCGGGCCGCAGGCGGGGCTGATCGTAGGGCGGGCGGACCTGATCAAGCGGCTGAACGCGAACCCGCTGAAGCGCGCGTTGCGGCTGGACAAGGGGCGGCTGGCGGCGCTGGAGGTCGTGCTGCGCCTGCATCTGGACCCGGACCGTCTGGCGGAAAGATTGCCCGCGCTGCGGCTTTTGACACGCCCTGAGGCCGAAATCCGCGCCACCGCCGACCGCCTGGCCATGGCGATAGGAGCGGTCTGGCCGGACCGACCTGTGGCGGTGGAAACCTGTCACAGCCAGATTGGATCAGGCGCTTTGCCGATTGACCTGCTGCCATCCGCGGCCGTGACGATCGGTGGTGGCGACCTGGAGGGCCTCGCTTCCGGGTTGCGCCGGCTGCCGCGTCCCGCGATCGGCCGCATCGCGCGGGACCGTCTCTGGCTGGACTGCCGCTGTCTGGAGGCGGAGGACGAGGCGATGCTGGTGGGGATGCTTTCGCGCGCGCGCTGATCCGGCCATACTGTGATTGGAAGAGAAGCGGTCCCGGTGGGCCGGCCGGACTTCAAACCCGGTTGGGGCTGCCAGCAGTCCCGGGCAGGTTCGACTCCTGTTCTCTTCCGCCAGGGGTCAGGTGGCGCCTGCGTTTGAGGGGTGATTTGCAAGCAGTCCCCGCAACATACGCACGTCTGCCATACCACCGGCGGGAGTCTGTGGCAGAATTGCCACAAGTGGCGTGGAACCCACATTTCCCTCTCGTCATGGGGTAGGTGTTTGGTTTAGAAGGTTGGCTTGACGGAAGCGCGGCTGCCTGTGGCCAGCGCCTCAGCTGACGACGAAATAGGAGAAGATAAATGAAGCTCCGCAGTGCTTTGGTAGCGGCCACGATGTTGGCTCTGCCGGTCGCGGCCAACGCCCAGGCGGTCAAAGGCATCTATGTGGGTGCTGGCGCCGGCGTGAACATCATGCAGCAGGAGTCGGTTGACGGCATTCCTGGCCTCGCCACCACGTCCGGCAAGTTCGGCACGACCGTTGGCCCGGCCGCGGTCCTGTCGCTGGGCTATGGCTTCGGCAACGGCCTGCGCGCTGAAATCGAGGCGAGCTACCGCTACAACACGCTGAACAACCTCAGCGGTTTCGGCGTGGCCTCGACCGGTGGCGCCAAGGAGCAGAAGTTCGGCGGCATGGTCAACGTGCTGTATGACTTCGTTGGCCTGTCCACGATGGTTCAGCCCTACATCGGCGCTGGTGTCGGCTATCAGGCCGTCAACATGCAGAACGGCTACGGCGTGAACACGCTCGGCCGCGTCAATGTCGGCAACTCCACGCAGGGCGCGTTCGCCTACCAGGCGATCCTGGGCGCGGCGTTCCCGATCGCTTCGGTTCCGGGCCTCGCCCTGACGGCGGAATACCGCTTCATGGGTCTGGCTGGTGACCGCGGCTACGCGGCCCGCACCGTGACCTCCACGGGCACCGTGTTCAACGGCAACGTGAGCTTCAACGAGAACTTCAACCACTCCGCTCTCGTTGGCGTTCGCTACAACTTCGGCCAGGCTCCTGTCGCGCCGCCGGCTCCGGCCGCCGCCCCGGCCGCCGCGCCGTCGCGCTCCTACCTCGTGTTCTTCGATTGGGACAAGGCGACCCTCACGGATCGCGCCAAGGGGATCATCAAGGAAGCCGCCGACAACTCTCGCAAGGTCCAGTACACGCGGATCGAGGTTAACGGCTACACCGACACCTCGGGCACCAAGCAGTACAACCAGGGCCTCTCGGTCCGCCGCGCTCAGGCGGTTGCCGCGGAACTGGTCAAGAATGGCGTTGCTCGCAACTCCATCAGCATCCAGGGCTTCGGCGACACCAAGCTGCTCGTGCCCACCGGCCCGAACACGCGTGAGCCGCAGAACCGGCGCGTCGAGATCATCATCCGCTGATCTTCACGATCAGAGCCTGATGACTACGGATCAGGGGCGCCCCAGGGCGCCCCTTTTTCGTTTCATGATGACAAATCAACGGCAATAAGCCATCACTGCGTCCCGATCGGACCCGGTTCCGAAGGACGAACAGGCAAGGACAATGCGCGTGTCGAAGATCAGGATGCTCTGCGCGAGTGCGCTGTTGGGATCGCTGGGTCTGGGCCTCGGGGCCGGGTCGGCGCAGGCGCAGCCCTTCCAGGGCATCTATCTGGGTGGCGGCGTCGGCTACAATTTCCCCAGTGACATCGGCGTCCAGACGCCCTTCCCGACCAATCCACGCACCCGCCTCGAAACCGAGGGCGGGATCGTCGGCCTCGGCAGCCTCGGCTACGGGTTCGGCAACGGACTGCGCCTGGAGATCGAAGGCAATTATCGCGGCATTGGCCTCAAAGGTTTGACCGGTGGTCTCAGCGCGCCCGTCACCGGATCGCTCAAGACCTACGGCGTGATGGCCAACGCCCTGTTCGACATGGATGTCGGATCCGCCTGGGTCTACCCGTATGTCGGCGGCGGCGTCGGCTACGCCTGGTCGACCGCCGACAACGTCTCGATCGTCAGCGGCGGCACCACGACAACGTCCAATGGCACGAACGGTCGCTTCGCCGTGCAGGCGATTGCCGGCCTGTCCTTCCCGATGCCCGGCGTGCCAGGCCTGTCGATGACGACCGAATACCGGTTCCTGGGCGTGCTAGGCGACGCGAGCACCACGACCGTGACCAATCCCGGCGCCGTTGTCGGCACGATCCGCACGCAGGAACAATATAACCACAGCTTCCTGCTCGGCGTGCGCTATGCCTTTGGCGTGACCCCGCCCCCCGCCGCGCCGGCGGCCGTCGCGACCCCGGCCCCGGCCGCCGCCCGCTCGTACCTCGTGTTCTTCGATTGGGACAAGGCGACGCTGACCGATCGCGCCCGCGCCGTTGTGAAGGAAGCGGCCGAAGCCTCCACCCGCGTCAGCTACACGCGGATCGAGGTGAATGGCTACACCGACACCTCCGGCTCCAAGCAATACAACCAGGGCCTTTCGGTCCGGCGCGCCCAGGCCGTCGCCGCCGAACTGGTCAAGCTGAACGTGCCGAAGCAGGCGATCTCGATCCAGGGCTTCGGCGATACCAAGCTGCTGATCCCCACCGGCGCCAACACGCGGGAGCCGCAGAACCGCCGCGTGGAAATCGTCATTCGCTGACGAGAGCCGGCGCAAGCATCGGATGGCGCGCGACTCGTCCAAGGGCGAGGATGGCGCCATGAACGACATGATCCATGCCGACCTGTTGCCGGATGAGATTCTTTGGCAACAGGTCCTCGCCCGCCAACCTGGCGATTTCCTGTATGCGGTGACTACGATGGGCGTCTATTGCCGCCCGTCCTGCCCCTCTCCGCGGCCGCTGCGGAAGAATGCGCGGTTCTATGCCTCGGTCGAAGCGGCGGAGGCAGACGGTTTCCGCGCCTGCAAACGCTGTGATCCGAAGGGAGAGCGCGCCCGCATCGCACAGGAGGTGGTTCGCGACGCCTGCGCCCATATCGAGGCGTCGGAAACGATCCCGTCGTTGGACGCGCTGGCCGAACGGTCCGGCTACTCACGGTTCCATTTTCTGCGGATTTTCCGTGACCACACCGGCGTGACACCCCGCAGCTATGCCGAGGGCGTGCGCGCCAAGCGCCTACACGCGGCTTTGGCGCGGGGGGAGCGGGTGGCTGATGCCGTCGCCGATGCCGGATTCGGATCGGAAAGCCGGGTCTATGAAAAGACCAGCACCTTGCTGGGGATGACTCCGGGCGCCGCCCGTCGCGGTGGGCAGGGGGAAGTGATCCGGACCGCGCTGGCCGACAGCTCCTTCGGGCGGGTCCTGGTCGGAGCGACCGACAAAGGCGTGTGCTTCCTCGGCTTCGCCGAACCGGACGACGCACTGCTCGGCGATCTGCGCCATCGGTTCCCCAAGGCGGATTTCATCGCGGACGATGCGGCCCTGGCGGATACGCTCAGGACCGTGCTGGCGTTCCTTGAGGAACCGAAGCAGGCGCTGGACCTGCCGCTCGATCTGCGGGGGACGGCGTTTCAGCAACGGGTCTGGCAGACGCTTTGCCTGATCCCGGTGGGTGAGACCCGCACCTATGGCCAGTTGGCGGAGATGGTGGGCAATCCCCGGGCGATCCGGGCTGTCGCGCGATCATGCGCGCGCAACCCGGTTTCGCTGGCCGTGCCGTGTCATCGCATCGTCGGCAGTGATGGCGACCTGACGGGCTACCGGTGGGGGGTTCCGAACAAGCGGACGCTGCTCCGTAAGGAACGCGCCGCGGTGGTCGACGCCTAGCCCTTCGACTCCTCGCCGGCCCTGCGTTTCCGCGCGGCGGCGGCGTATTGGCCGCGCGGGCGATGTTCCTGCACGTGGGGGCGGACGACGGTGTCGTAGTAGTCGTCCCAGTCCTCGGGCGTGAACTGTTCGAGCTTCGGCACGAGCTCGTAGTTGTTCAGATGCGAGTCGTCGTAGATGTGGCGCGGGATCGGCTGCACCTGCAACAGCGGGTAATCTGGCCGGAAGTCGATCGGCACATCGGTCTTGGTCAGGCGGATGTTGGTGATCAGGGGACCGAACCAGCGGTCGGTCTCGACGATGCCCTCGAAATGTTCGTACCCGCCGGCCCGCGGCAGGTTGGCGGGCGCGCGAACCAGCAGGCTGTAGCCAGGCGCGGTGCGCACGACAAAGCCGGTCCAGAGCTGGATCAGTCCCGATTCCTGCAGCGCGCCGAGGAACGGGGGTGAGAAATCCTTGATCTCATCTGGGGCGGTGGCTTCGAACTGGTCACGGAAGCCCGGGAACTGGACGGATTTGAGGGGGAACCACTCGCCCACACCCTCATAGGTCCAGAGGATGTCGTGGCCGTCCCACATCACCGAGAAGCCGATCGGCGGGAACATGTAGTAGCCGAAGCCGGAGGCGGAGGTCGCGGGCTCACAATAGCGAAAGGCCCGCGTCGGCAAGGAGCCGGCCGCGGACCGATCGGCCCGTTGCGGCAGCCGAGCGTTCGGGACCATGCGGTGAAAGGTGATGAGCTTGGGTTTGGCGGCGGGTTGGGCCGGGTCCGGCGTGGGGGGTGTCGTCGTGCTCACGGTGGCCGGTTCCTTTGGGGATGGAACGCCGCAAAACCGGGTCTGGGGACCCGGTTTATGCAGTCTCATGGTGGTCTGGATTGTGTCCCCGCCTTGGGGCGGGGCGTCAATCTCTTAGCGACGGGTCGGCAGGGTGGGGGCGAAGCCGCCGAGACGAACCTTGC
>DIUL01000107.1:245-377 GCA_002422345.1 Acetobacteraceae bacterium UBA6159 | reverse complement strand
AGCCGCCGAGACGGACCTTGCCAGCATCGGTGGTGGCCAGGGTCGGAGCGAAGCCGCCGAGGCGAACCTTGCCGGCGTCGGTGGTGGCGAGGGTGGGGGCGAAACCACCGAGACGGACCTTGCCGGCGTCAG
>DIUL01000107.1:0-126 GCA_002422345.1 Acetobacteraceae bacterium UBA6159 | reverse complement strand
CGCCGAGACGGACCTTGCCAGCGTCGGTGGTGCTCAGGGTCGGGGCGAACCCGCCGAGGCGGATCTTGCCAGCATCTCTGGTGGCGAGGGTCGGAGCGAAACCGCCGAGACGGACCTTGCCAGCGT
>DIUL01000135.1 GCA_002422345.1 Acetobacteraceae bacterium UBA6159 | reverse complement strand
TTCATAGCGTTGAACAGCCTTGGGCGTCGGTGACGGTGTTCTCGTCCAGGTCCGGCATGGCATGGCTCCTTGAGGCGGGGGGGATGGTGCCCGGGCGGGGGGTGTGGCCGCAACGGGCGTGATTGCCTCATGCGCCGGGGATGGGGTAAGGAGGAAGAACGTATAAGGAACATGGGGCGGTAGGTGCCCGGGCGATTTTTCTGTACTATGCTACCCCATGTCCGGTGAGAAATCGGCGGACGGCGAACCCCAGCAGGAGCGACCGATGCCCCTTCCCCAGACCATGCGCTTCATCCGGATGGATGGCGCCGGCGCGCCCGAGGTGATGCAGCCGGCCACCGGCCCCCTGCCGGAGATGAAGGCGGACGAACTGCTGATCCGGGTCCAGGCCGCGGGCGTGAACCGTCCCGATGTCGCGCAGCGGCAAGGGGCCTATCCGCCTCCGCCCGGTGCCAGCCCGATCCTGGGGCTGGAGGTCGCGGGAGAAGTCGTGGCGGTTGGCGCCTCGGCGGAAGGCTTCGCGATCGGGGACCAAGTCTGCGGGCTGGCGAATGGCGGCGGCTATGCGGAGTATTGCACCGTCCCGGCATCCCAATGCCTCCCCTGGCCGAAGGGCTATGACGCGGTCCGGGCCGCCGCGCTGCCCGAGACGTTCTTCACCGTCTGGGCCAACCTGTTCCAGATGGGGAAGCTCGCGTCGGGGGAGAAGGCGCTGATCCATGGCGGAACCAGTGGGATCGGCGTGACCGCCATCCTGCTGGCCAAGGCGTTCGGTGCGACGGTCTATGTCACCGCCGGCTCGGATGAGAAATGCTCGGCCTGCGTGACCCTGGGCGCGGACGCGGCGATTAACTACCGGACCCAAGATTTCGGGGAGGAGATCAAGCGCCTGACCGGGGGCAAGGGCGTGGACGTGATCCTGGACATGGTCGGCGGGCCTTACGCCACGCGGAATGTCCGGTCCCTGGCGCTGGACGGGCGGCTGGTGCTGATCGCGTTCCTGGGCGGGTCCAAGGCCGAGAATTTCGACTTCGTGCAGGTCATGGTGAAGCGGCTGACGATCACGGGGTCGACGATGCGGCCTCGGACGACGGCGCAGAAGGCGGGGATCGCGCAGGAGTTGCGGGCGAAGGTGTGGCCGCTGCTGGATGCGGGGCAGTGCGCGCCGGTGATCCATGCGACCTTCCCCCTGTCCGAAGTGGCCGAGGCGCACCGGTTGATGGAGTCCAGCCAGCACATCGGCAAGATCATCCTGACGCTGTGATCCTCCGGTCTTCTGAGGCGGGGGACGGCCCTCCGGTCGTTCTGCTGCACGGGCTGTTCGGCATGGCCCGGAACCTGGGCTTCGTGCAGCGGGCGCTGGCGGGGCGGTTCCGGGTGGTGGGGCTGGATTTGCGGAACCACGGCGACAGCCCGCACGGGCCGGACATGCGGTACGATGTCATGGCAGATGATGTGGCCGAGACTCTGGCGTCCCTGGGGATCAGCGGGGCGGCGGTGATCGGGCACTCGATGGGCGGTAAGACGGCGATGCGGCTGGCCTTGCGGCATCCAAAGGCGGTTGGGCGGCTGTGCGTCGCGGATATCGCCCCGGTCGTTTATCCGCCGCGCAACCATCCGGTGGTGGCGGCGCTGCGGGGGGTGCCTCTGACGCCGGGCCTGACCCGGGCGGCGGCGGATGCGGCCCTGGCGATCGAGGACGCGGGGCTGCGGGCGTTCCTGTTGCAGAACCTGGTCTTCGGGGATGTGCCCCGCTGGCGGATCGGGCTGGAGGAGATCGCGGCTTCTCTCCGTGACCTGGAAGGCTGGGAGCCGGCGGAGGGGCTGTCCTGGGACGGCCCGACGCTGTTCGTCTCAGGCGCGCGGTCCGACTTCATCCTGCCGGAATACCGGCCGGCGATCCGGGCGCTGTTCCCGGCGGCTCGGTTCGTGACGATCAAGAATGCCGGGCATTGGCTGCATGTCGATAACCCGACGGCGTTCCTTGGGACGGTTGAGGCGTTTCTGGGGGCGGGGTGAAATCCACCAACCCCACGCCACCATTGAACCCCACCCCCACCCGCCCTATCCTCCCGCGAAACAGGAGGAGCCAAGGTGAGCACACCCGCCCCAGGCGCGATCGACTGCGATATCCATCCGGCGCTGCCCAGCATGCGGACCCTCCTGCCATACCTGGACGACTACTGGCGGGCCCACGTCCAGATGCGCGGGTTGGAGCGGGACAACTACACCGCCTCCGCCTTCCCCCCGAACGCCCCGATCAACGCCCGCCCCGACTGGAAGCCGGCCGCCGGCGCCCCCGGCAGCGATCTCTCCACCCTGCAATCCCAGGTCCTCGACACGTTCCAGTCCCGCTACGCGATCTGCAACGTGCTGCACGGCGCCCCGGCGATCTTCTCCGAAGACCTCTCCGCCGCATTCTGCCGAGCGATCAATGACTGGATGAGGGTGGAGTGGCTGGATCGGGACCCGAGGCTGCGGGCCTCCATCGTCGTGCCCATGCACAGCCCCGACCTGGCCGCCAAGGAAATCGAGCGCTGCGCCGCCGACCCCCGCTTCGTGCAGGTTTTGGTGTGGGAGATGACGGAAATCCCCCTCGGCCGCCGCATCAACTGGCCCATTCTCCGCGCCTGCGAGACCCACGACCTTCCGCTCGGCGTTCACGCCGGCAGTTCCTACCGCCATCCGCCGACCAACCTGGGCTGGCCGTCCTATTATCTTGAGGACTACGTGTCCTGGTCCACCGGGTTCGCGGGGGTGCTGAACAGCCTGATCTCGGAAGGCGCCTTTGTGGAATTCCCCCGCCTCAAGGTCGTGCTGATGGAGTCCGGCGTGTCCTGGTTGCCCGCCTGGATGTGGCGGCTGAACAAGACCTGGCGCGGCGTGCGGGCCGAGGTACCGTGGCTGGACAAATCCCCCGCCGAATACGCGCGGGAGCATGTGCGCCTGACCATCCAGCCCTTCGACACGCCGCCCAAGGTCGAACAACTGCTGAAGATCATCGAGGAAATCGACTGCGAGGACATGCTTCTGTTCTCCACCGACTATCCGCACTGGCACTTTGACGGGACCGACGCGGTGCCCGATGGTCTGCCGGAGCGGTTGGTGAAGAAGATCCTCGTGGACAACCCGCTGAAAACCTATTCACGCCTGACCTGAGGAGCCGATCCGATGAACGTGACCGTTGCCGATCGCCGCCCCGATAATTCGTCGCAATCCAAGCTTGGGATCGTGGATTGCGACGTCCATCCCTACATGAAGTCGCCCGCCGACCTGGACCCGTACCTGTCCGAACGCTGGCGCCAGCACCGGCAGGAGATCGGCGCCCGCACCCGTGGCCCCTTCGCCGCCGCGCCCAATTTCCCCCGCATGTCGCCAGGCACGGGCATGCGCCACGACGCCTGGCCGAAGAATGGCGGGCACCCAGGCTCCGACCTGCCGCTGATGCGGGAACAGTTGCTCGATCCGTTTGACGTCGCCTACGGGCTGATGATGCCCCTGCTGGGGCGCGGCGGGGATGAGCGGAACGTCGAGTTCGGCGCCGCCTTGGCCCATGCCGCGAATCAGTGGGAAGCCGAGGTCTGGTGCGACGCCGAACCCCGCCTGAAAGCCGGCATCCAGATCACGACCGAGTATACGGAAGCCGCGATCAAGGAGATCGAACTCCGCGCCGGCGACCGCCGTTTCACGCACGTCATGGTTCCGCCGCGCGGGCTGGAGCCGCTGGGCCGCCGCCGCTACTGGAAGATCCTGGAAGCCTGCGCGGCCAACGGGTTCTCCATCGCGCTGCACCTGGGCGGGACGTCGGGCCATCCCTCCACTGGCGGTGGGTGGCCGTCCTTCTATCACGAAGAACATCCGTCCTATCCGCAGTCCAAGGAAGCGCTGCTGACCAGCCTGGTGGTGGAGGGTGTGTTCGAGCATATCCCGAACCTCCGCATTGCGTTGGTCGAGGGAGGGTTCGCCTGGATCCCCTCGCTCTGCTGGCGGTTGGACAAGCACTACAAGCGGCTCAAGGCCGAAGTGCCGCACCTGAAGATGCTGCCGTCGGAGTATGTGCGCCAGAACATCTGGGTCACGACTCAGCCGATCGAGGAGCCTGAAAAGCCCGAGGACCTGCTGGCCACCTGCGAATGGATCGGCTGGGACCGCATCATGTTCTCGACCGACTACCCGCACTGGGACCAGGACGACCCGCGCTATGCCTTCAAGGTGCCGCTGCCCGAGAAGGAAAAGCGGATGATCTTCCGCGACAACGCCATGGCCTTCTACGGCCTGAACGCCTGAGGGAACGCCGGAATGGCTCGTCATGTCGTTGCCACGGTCGGCGAAATCGCCCCCGGATCGTGCAAGATCGTCACGGTCCGCGGGCGGGAGATCGGGGTGTTCAACGTCAAGGACGAATACTACGCCCTGATCAACCGCTGCCCGCATGAGGGGGCGGATCTGTGCCTCGGCCCCGTCATACCGCGGTTCGAATCCGATCGGGTCGGGGACTACAAGCTGACGCATCACGGGGAAATGCTGCGCTGCCCGTGGCATGGGTGGGAGTTCGACATCAAGACGGGTCAGTCCTGGTGCCACCCCGACAGCGTCAAGGCGCGCAGCTATCCGGTCGAGGTCGTTCCGGGGGAGGCCTTGGCGAAGGGTCCCTTCGTGGCCGAGACCGTGCCGGTCATCATCGAACAGAACTACATCGTGCTGGATGTGTAACACTGGGGCCGCCACACTCCAACGTCATGGCGGCCCCCCGGGTCCGGCGCAGGGCCGGCCCGAGGACAGGCTCTTGGCCGCCACCCATGGCTTCCCCTCCGGGCCAAGTGAAAGCCGTGGGTACCGGGCCTGCGCCCGGTATGACGAAGGGGGCGAGGATGCCGGGCGGCACTCGGGTTGGCCCGGTGATCGCCAGGGGATAGACTGCGCTCCCATACAATCAGGAGGAAACAACCATGGCGGATAGTGAACGGCGCGCAGCCGGCAGGGCAATGCGGCGGAAGCTCATGGGGGATGCTTATGCGGACAAGCTCGATGCGTCCGTCTACAAGGAACCCATCATGGAGAAGTTCGCCGAGGTCACCCAGGAAACGATCTTCGGCACCCTGTGGACGCGCCCCGGCCTCGACCTGAAGACCCGCGCGCTGATCTGCGTGATCTCCGACGCCGCCCAGGGCCGCGATCCGGAATTGAAGCTGCATCTTCGTTTCGCCCGCAACCAGGGCTGGACCGAGGACGAACTGTCCGAGGCGCTGCTGCACCTCGCGGGCTACGTCGGCGCGCCGCTCGTGCGCGAAGCGATGCTGACCGCGGTTGAGGTGTTCAAGGAAATGCGTGCCGAAGGCTAGGCATCATCCTTTCCCCTCGCAGTCCGGCCGGTGGTCCTTCTGGGGCCACCGGCTTTTTCTTCCCGGACGATCCCGCCATTCCCTGTTGCCCAACGGCCCAGCCCTTGCCAACAATGAGAGATGACCCCTAACCACCACCCATGATCGACCCACGCACCGCCCTGGACGCGATCGGCCAGTTGCCGGACGCCGAGATCGACATCGCCGACGCTGCGTTGCAGTTGGCACGGATCGACGCGCCCGACGCCGACTGGGAAGGCGCGCGGTCGCATCTGTCGGAACTCGCCCGGTCCGCGGTCGACCTGACATCCCGCATCGACACCGGGGACCTCGCGACACGGGCCGTCGCCTTGTCAGGGCTGCTGGGCGGGCGCTTCGGCTACAAGGGCGACGCCGACACCTACGACGACCTGGCCAACGCCAATCTCATCCGCGTCATCGAGCGCCGCCGCGGTCTTCCCGTCGCGCTCGGCATTCTGTGGCTGCACACCGCGCGGGCGGCCGGCTGGGGCGGCCACGGCGTGGATTTCCCGGCCCATTTCCTCGTGGCGCTGGAAGGCGACAAGGGCCAGGTCGTGCTGGATGTCTTCAACGGCGGCACCCCCCTGAACGCCCGTGACCTGCGCGTGCTGCTGAAGCGAGTGGAGGGCGAAGATGCCGAACTCCGCCCCGGCCTGCTCCGTCCCATGAGCGTGCGACGCGTACTGATGCGGTTGCAGAACAACATCATGACCCGCAGGCTCCAGGCCGGCGACACCACGGGCGCGCTGACCTGCGCCGAGGACATGCTACGCATCGGCCCCGACCACGCCGAACTCTGGCGCCAAGCCGCGATGATGAACCAACGGCTGGATCATGTCGGCGCCGCACTGCGCTGCTATGACCGGTTCCTGGCCCTGGTCCCGAAGGGAGAGGTGGCGGAGGCCGTGCGCTCGACCGTGACCCAATTGCGGGCCCGTCTGAATTGAGCCTCGACGAACGCCTGCTTGGCTACTTCCCCCGCGAGTCCGCGACCCAGCCCGAGGTTTTCACCGGCGAGCGGATGACCTCGGCCATGGCCGGGCAGATCGCGATCGAGCATTACCACCGCTACCTGTTTGCTCGGTCGTTCTGCCTGGGAAAGGATGTGGTGGATGTCGCGAGCGGGGAGGGCTACGGGTCGGCCCAGCTTGCCCAGGTCGCCCGCTCGGTCATCGGCATCGAATACTCCGGCGACACCGCTCGCCTGGCCAGCGTGAATTTCCCCAGGGCCAACCTGCGTTATGTGAACGGTGACGCTCGGTCCCTGCCGCTGCCGGACGCGAGCGTGGACGTTGTTGTTTCGTTTGAGACGATTGAGCATTTCGCCGGCCAGGAAGCCTTCGTGTCGGAGGTGCGGCGCGTGCTGCGCCCGGACGGCTGCTTCATCGTCAGCACGCCGGACCGGGACAACTACGCACCCACCGGATCGCCCACCAACAGCCACCATGTCCGCGAACTCAGCCGTCCGGAGTTCAACCACCTGCTGGGCCAGCATTTCGCGCATGTCCACAGCCTGTATCAGCGTCCCTTGATCGGATCGGCCCTGGTCGCGGAAACGTCAGCCCCCGCCGTACCGCTGGTGTTCGAACGCCGCGGCCCGGATCGGTTCGAGGCGTGCATTGGCCTGCCACGGTCGCTCTACATCATCGCGGTGGCGTCCAACGCCCCGATCACGGTGCCGCCGAACAGCCTGTATATCGAGCGCAGCGACCTAGACACCGACGCCTTCGCCGCCACCACCCATGCCGCGCACCTGGAAATCAGCCGGGAGGAAACCCGGATCGCCCGCGCGGGGTTGGAGGTCCGGACGGCGCAACTCGCCGCGACCGAAGGCCAGGCCCAGCAGCAGGAAGCGGCGCTACGCCAGGCACTGGAAGCCAAGGAAGCCGAACGGGCGCAATGGGAAATGCGGGCGGCGCAGCTTGACGGCATCGCCGGATCGCTGCGCCTGTTCCTGCGGTCCTACCTGCCCCGGCTGCGGCAACATTTTTTCGGCCGTTAACGAAATCTTCAGGAATGCCGGCGCATGTTAGCCCCACGTGAAAAGCGGGGCACCACGGCATGGATCGCCAGGACGAACGGTTGAGCGCCTGTGTCATATCCTACAACCGCGCAGCCATCCTCGGCACTTGCCTGCGCGCCCTGCACTTCGCGGATGAGGTCCTGGTCATCGACAAAACGTCGACGGACGGGGCACAGGCGGTGGCGGCCCGGTTGGCGGACCGGGTCGTCACCGTTCCCTGGTCTCCAACCGTCGAGGAGACACGGGCCCAAGCAGTCGCCCACTGCCGCCATGACTGGATCCTGCTGCTGGATGACGATGAATGCCTGAATGCCGGCGCCGTCCGGTTCATCCAGGCGGAGCTGCAGAAGCCTCAAGCAGACGTCTACGCCTTTCCACTACGGCACTACATCCTGGGGACCCATGACGAGCGGGCCTATTACTGGCCCGAGCATCACGTCCGCCTGTTCCGCCGCGACGCCGTGCGCTTCGGCGGGACGGTGCATGCCGGGATGACCGTGGTCTCGGACCGGGTCATGCGGGTGCCGGCCGATCACGGGGCCTGCATCCATCATCTGTCGCACCCCGATGTCTCGGGCTGGATCGAGCGGACCAACCGCTATACCGACCGCCCCGACCGTGCCCGCGCGCAGGGCGAGCAGGCGGACCTGATCGGGTTCGCGCATGAACGGATCGACCATTGGATGGCCCGCTCGGACGGCGGCAACGGAAACGACTATCTGGCGGCCGTCGCCCTGCTGCGCGCCGTCTACGACATGGTCGACAGGCTGAAGTCGTGGGAAGAAGCCCGCGACCAGGACGGCCACGCGGTGTTTCGGCGGGTATGCGCCGAACTGGACGCCGAACATGGGGCCCACGGCCCGCGCCGGTCCTCCGGCTGGCGGCGGTTCGGTGCCGCGCTGCTGGCGGCACCGAACGCGGGTTGGACGGTTGGGCGGTTCAGCCCACCAGCTTTCCGCCGTCAACCGGAATGATCCAGCCGGTGGAGGACGTCAGGTGCGTCACCGCCGCCATGATCGCCTGCGCGACCTCATCCGCCTGGACAACCCGCTTCAGCGGGGTGCTCGCCGCCACCTTCTCCACCATCGCCGTCGTGCGGCCCGGGACGAAAGCGGTGTCCACCGCGGCCGGGGACACGGTCATGACCCGGATTTCCGGTCCCAGGACACGGGCGAGCGAGAGCGACATCGTGTCCAGCGCCGCCTTCGAAGCCCCATAGGCGATGCTGCTACCGGACCCCGAGATCGCCGCGACCGAGGAGATGTTGACGATCACCGCATCGCCCGACTTCTTCATCAGCGGCGCGAAGGCCCGGATGGTCGCGAAGGGCCCCCGCACATTCGCCTGGAACACGGCGTCGATCAGGTCGTCGGTCAGGGCCTCGAGGTCCGCGTGCGGCACCGGGCGGGTGAAGCCGGCGCAGTTCACCAGCACGTCGCAGCGCCCGAAATCCCGCTCCACCGTCGCCGCGACGTCGCGGATGACGGCGGTTTCCAGCATCGGAATCCGCATCGCGCGGTGACCCGAGCCGGGAAGGGAGGCAACGACCTTGTCGGCTTCCTCCCGCTTGCTGTTGTAGCCGACGACGACCTTGGCGCCGCCCTGCGCCATCCGCAGGGCGGTAACCGAGCCGATCCCGCCGCTCGCGCCGGTGATGACGGCGACTTTTCCGTTCAGGTCCATGGAGTGTGCTCCCCTGTTTGTCCTGCTGTTTAGGCCGATCCGGCCGGTTCCCGGAAGGCCACGCAGCCGGATCAATCGGCGACCGATGAGGGCCGGGTGGAGCAGGCCTCGATCGCATCCAGCAGGTCCTGGACGTTGAACGGCTTGGCCAGATAGCTGTTCATCCCCGCCTGGTGGCAGGCGCGGATCTGGTCCGGGCTGGCATCGGCGGTCAGCGCGATGATGGGCAGCCGGCCGATCGGACCGGCCAGCGCCCGGATATGCCGAGCCGCCGTCAGTCCATCCATGCCGGGCATATAGACATCCATCAGGACGACGTCCGGCAATGGCCCCGTTTCCAGCGCCGCCAGCGCCGAGGTCCCATCGACCGCAAGATCGACGGCGAAGCCAGCCTTCTTCAGCAGCACCTCGGCCAGCCGACGGTTCGCTGCGACGTCATCGACCACGAGCACGCGCCGCACCGTCGATGGCGGTGGAGCGACCTCAACCGGGGGCGGTGGCGGAGGGGCCTTGAGCAGCGGTGGCGGTTCGGCGGTGGGCAAGGGCAGGTCGACCGTGAACAGGCTGCCGACCCCATCGGCGCCGGGCTGGTAGCCGATGATGCCTCCCATCGCCTGCGCCAGGGACGCGCTGATCGCCAGCCCCATGCCCGTGCCATCGATCGTCGTATTGTCGGTCTGCCCGAACATGAAATCCTGGAACAGATACGGGCGCACCTCGGGCGGCACGCCAGGCCCCGTGTCCAGCACGGACAGGCGCAACCCCTCCACACCGTCGAGCGGGGCGACCGACAGGGTCACCTGCCCACCAGGCGGGGTGAATTTGATCGCGTTCCCCAGCAGGTTCAGCAGGATCTGCCTGACCCGCAACGGATCGGCCTTCACCGCGACAGGCGAGCCGGCCGCGTGCCGGACCCGCAGCGTGACCGAACCGCCCGCGGCCATGTCGGCGACCAGAGCGGTCGTGACGTCCACGATCTCCCGCACCAGGACCGGCCTTGGGAACAGTTCCAGCTTGCCGCTCTCGGCCCGCGCCAGGTCCAGGATGTCATTGACGATCGCCAGCAGATGGCGGCCGGCCTGCTCCACCAGCCCCGCCTGCTCATGCTGGGCGCGGGACAGTGTCCGGTCCCGCGTCAGCACCTGCGCCATGCCCAGCACACCGTTGAGCGGCGTACGCAACTCATGGCTCATGCGGGCAAGAAACCGGGACTTCGCGATATTGGCCTGCTCGGCCGTGTCCCGCGCCTCCCGCAGGACCGCGATCGCGTGGCGCTGCGCGTCGTCCTTGGCAACGGCGATCAGCAGAACCGACATGCCCATGGCCAGGATCAGGCCCGCCATGGCCGGAATCGCGAACCAGTTGGTATTCGGAATGGAAAACGGCGCCTGGTCGAACCCCATCTGGATCGCGCCCGTAATCCGGACGGCCTGTACCAGCGCATGCAAACCGAACGTCACGGCCAAGGCCCGCCGCAGCGGCGACGCCTCATCCCCACGCCTGCGCAGGAACTCCCACATCGTCAGCAGGTCATAGGTCGCGATGATCACGGAAACCAGCGTCGTCCGCAGCGCGAGATGCGGATAGAACTGGGGCACCTGGCATGCGAGCAACCAGAGGGCGGCCCCGCCGACGGCCACGCCGATCGAAACCCGCTGATGTTCAAACCGGCGCGCGCCGACCCACACCAGGGCATAGCTCAGCACGACGATGGCGTTCGCGATGTCGATCGAAAGGCGATGGGGCAGGACCATCCGCCCCGCCAGCAGCGCAAAGCCCACGGCGGCGAGCAGATGCGCCGCGCCCCAGATCGCCAGCACGGTCAGCGCCCGGTCCTGACGCCAGAGCCATAGCTGCAGCGCGCCAAGACCGGCGATCAACAGAATGGTCACGGCGATAAGGGTCGGGATATCCCATGCCACGTCAGTGGGTGTCCGCTTGGAAAACGGATTTCATAGATTGCAGATACCGAAATCCGGCCCGCGCGGAAACCGCTGAGTTGGAACGCATGCCGTCAAAACCCGCATAAGAACCCGACATCCGATGTTACGGGCCGCCTGGCGTCAGAACCTTGCGGACACGCGGCGGTCGTCGTGGCATGATGACCACCAGGGGCGGTTGTGATTGATGCAGATCAACGCCGCGGCGACCGGCATGTCGATAAACAACATGATGTCGATGAAAAATAGAACGATCCGGCGCGGATTTCATCAGATTTCGCCGCAAGGAAGCGGGGCTTTGAACACCGCCGTGATTGCTCCTGCCTTGGACTTGCATCAATCGGCACCGCCACCACCCCGCCTCTACTTGCATTCGCAACGATCACGCTCCGCCTACAGCCCCGCGCCCGCTTTCGCAAGCCGGGGTTGAATTCGCCCCAGGAGGACCCCCATGCCCGCAGACGTCGTGAAGATCGAAGACGCGCCATCCCGGCGGAAAGCCGGCAAGCGGGCATCCAAGGCTGCCTCACCCATGCCCGGGCACAAGATGAACGAGCCACCAGCCCCCGCGACCACGGCCGGCGCACACGACAAGGCCGGGCAGGATCGCACCCGGTCCCTGACCTTCCGCGTGACACCCGAACTCCGGCGGGCCATCAAGCAGACCGCGACCGCCCAGGGCTGTAAGAAAAGCGACCTCCTGGAACGGATGTTCACGGACTGGAGCGCGTCGGCCCGGCCCTAGGCGCAAGCGCCGAGCACGGCGCCCGTGAGCGATCCGAACACCCCGACAAAGCCCGGACCCGGTCGCGTCGCCCGCCCGCTCGGCAATCACCGGGGTTGGATACGCTGGCTGCCGGGCGTGGAGATGATGCGTGGGTACAGGGGCGCCTGGCTGAGCCGTGACATCATGGCCGGGCTGGCGCTGACGACGATGCTGGTGCCGGTTGGTGTCGCCTATGCGGTGGCATCGGGTCTGCCGGGCATCAACGGGCTCTATGCAACGATCGTCCCGCTGCTGGCCTATGCCGTGTTCGGGCCCAGCCGCATCCTCGTGCTGGGCCCGGACTCCTCTCTCGCCGCGGTCATCCTGGCTGTGATCCTGCCGCTTTCGGGCGGAGACCCACTGCGCGCGGTCAGCCTGGCGGCGACCATGGCCATCGTCTCCGGCCTGGTATGCATCCTGGCCGGGGTCGTGCGGCTTGGCTTCATCACGGAGCTGCTGTCGAAGCCGATCCGCTATGGCTATATGAACGGGATCGCGGTGACCGTGCTGGTCAGCCAGATGCCGAACCTGCTTGGGATATCCGTCGACCTGGATGGACCGGTCCTCGGCCTGTGGCGCATCGGAGAGGCCGTGCTGGGCGGACAGGTCAACTGGACCACGTTCGGGGTTGGCGCCGCCACGCTGGCGACGATCCTGCTGCTGAAAGGCTCCAAGCGGGTTCCCGGCGTGCTGATCGCGGTCGTCGGCGCGACGGTGATTGTGGGCGCGCTTGACCTGGCGGGCATCGCGGGGGTCGCGGTCCTCGGCACCCTGCCGCAGGGCCTGCCCGCGTTCACCCTCCCTTGGATCGGCATCGACGACATTGTCCCCGTGCTGGTCGGCGGCTTCGCCGTTGCCCTGGTTTCCTTCGCCGACACCAGCGTGCTGTCACGGTCCTATGCCGCGCGCACCGGCACCTACGTCGATCCGAACCAGGAGATGGTGGGCCTGGGCGCGGCCAACCTCGCCGCTGGTTTCTTCCAGGGTTTCCCGATCAGCAGCAGTTCGTCCCGCACACCGGTGGCCGAGGCCGCGGGCGCTCGCACGCAACTGACCGGCGTGGTCGGGGCCGTGTCGATGGCGCTGCTGCTCGTCGCCGCGCCGGACCTGCTGGAGTACCTGCCGACGACGGCGCTGGCGGCCGTTGTGATTGCCTCCGCCCTCGGGCTGATCGAGATCGCCGATCTGCGGCGGATCTACCGGATCCAGCAGTGGGAGTGCTGGCTGTCGATCGTCTGCTTCGCCGGCGTGGCCGTGCTGGGGGCCATTCCCGGAATCGGCCTGGCGATCGTGATCGCGGTCATCGAGTTCCTGTGGGATGGCTGGCGGCCGCATTCGGCGATCCTGGGCCGCGTCGAGGGCGTCCGCGGATATCACGACATCACCCGCTATCCGGATGCCGCCCTGATGCCGGGCCTGGTGCTGTTTCGGTGGGATGCGCCGCTGTTCTTCGCCAATGCGGAACTGTTCCAGGACCGCGTGCTGGATGCCGTCGCCGCCTCTCCTACCCCGGTGCGGTGGCTGGTCGTGGCGGCGGAGCCGGTGACCAGCGTCGACGTCACCGCGGCGGACAGCCTGTCGGCCCTGGACGACACCCTGCGCGCCGCCAGCATCCGGCTGTGCTTCGCCGAGTTGAAGGACCCGGTGAAGGACAAGCTCCGGCGCTTTGGGCTGTACGAGCGGTTTGGCGATGCGGCCTTCTTTCCGACCGTCGAGCAAGCGGTTGACGAGTTCGCCGCGACCGAGGAGTCCGCGTGGATCACACCGTCTTGTTGATGGGTGACAAGTCGGTAAACTGATTCACCAAGCCTTGAGTTTCGCCGTATCCCCGTCAGGAACCTGGAGTATCAGGATGCAGTTCCCGAAGTTGATGGTCGTCCTGGTCGCCATCGTTTCCTGTGCAAGCATGGCATCCGCGCAGCCCAAGGGTGTCGCCTCAGTCGGCACCGTCGCGGCCGAACTGAAGCCGGTGACCCAGGCGGTCGACTATGTCGGCCGGATCGAGGCGGTCGAACGGGTCGACATCCGCGCCCGCGTCACCGGCTTCCTGCAGGAAGTGCTGTTCAAGGAAGGGGAAACGGTCAAGGCCGGCAGCGTCCTTTACAAGATCGAACCGGAGAGCTTCGAGGCCGCGGTGCAGCAGGCGCGCGGTGCCCTGTTGCAGGCCCAGGCCAGGTTCGCGAACGCCACCGCCCAGCGGGAGCGAACGGAGGAACTGGCCAGGACGGCCGCTGCCTCCCGCGCGCTGCTGGATGAACGGGTGGCGCTGGAAAAGGGCGCGCAGGGCGATGTCGTGACCGCCGACGCGAACCTTCGCACCGCGGTCATCAATGCCGGCTACACCCAGATCATCGCCCCCATAACCGGAGAGGTCGGGCGGTCGAAGCTGACCAAGGGGAACGTCGTCGGTCCCGATGCCGGGCCGCTGACCGTCCTGGTCAGCCGCGATCCGATCTATGTGGTCTTCCCAGTCAGCCAGCGGGAATTCCTGAAGATCAAATCCAAGGAGGACCGGAAGGCCACGGCCGATACGCTGGGCGTGCGCGTCCGCTTCTCCGACGGCACCCGTTATGACCAGACGGGCCGGATCAACTTCGTCGATGTGTCGGTGGACCGGTTGACCGACACCGTCCTGGTGCGGGCCACGCTGGCCAATCCCAAAGGCATGCTGATCGACGGCCAGTTGGTGCGCGTGGCGGTGGAGGCGGACAAGCCCGAGGACAAGGTCCTCGTGCCGCAGTCCGCGCTGATCGCCGACCAGCAGGGGATCTACGTGTTCGTCGTCGAGAACGGCAAGGCGGTGGTCAAGCGGCTGACCCTGGGCGGCGATTGGGGCTCCTACGCGATCGTCGACGCCGGCCTGAAGGGTGGAGAGCAGGTCGTGGTGCAGGGCATGGAGACCCTCCGCCCGGGTGCCGATGTGATCGCGAGCCCGGTCACGCCTCCGCCGGCCGGGCGGAGCTGAGCGCGTGTTCTCATCGATCTTCATCGACCGGCCCCGGCTGGCGACCGTCATCGCGATCGTCACCACGATCGCCGGCCTGCTGTCCCTGCTGGCCATCCCGATCGCGCAGTACCCGGACATCGTGCCGCCCCAGGTCTCGGTCACGACCAGCTATCCGGGCGCTTCCGCCGCCGTGGTGGAGGCCACGATCGCGCAGCCGATCGAAAGCCAGATCGTCGGCGTCGACAAGATGATCTACATGAAAAGCGTGAGCGGCAGCGACGGCAGCTACTCCCTGCGCGTGTCGTTCGAGCTTGGGACCGACCCCGACATCAACACCGTCAACGTCAACAACCGGGTCCAGGTGGCGCTGTCCAAGCTGCCCGAGGACGTGCGGAAGCAGGGTGTCCAGGTCAAGAAGCAGTCATCGGCCCTGCTGGGCGTCGTGGCGCTGTATTCCCCGAAGGGAACCTTCGACGAGCTCTTCATTTCCAACTACGCGACCATCAACCTGATCGATGAGATCAAGAGCACACCCGGCATCGGCGACGCGGCGCTGTTCGGGCCGCAGGACTACGCCATGCGGGCCTGGGTCCATACGGACAGGCTGACCGGCCTCGGGCTGACCACCTCGGATGTCATCAAGGCGATCCAGTCGCAGAACCTCCAGGCCGCGGTGGGCCGCATCGGCGCGCGGCCCAGCGTCAACGACCAGCAGCTTCAGTTGAACATCCAGACCAAGGGGCGCCTCTCCTCGGTCGCCGAGTTCGAGCAGATCGTCATCCGCACCAACCAGGATGGGTCCGTGCTGCGGCTGGGCGATGTCGCACGCCTGGAACTGGGCGCGGCCAACATGGACCGCTCCACACGGCTGAACGGCGCGCCCGCCGCGCTTGTCGCGATCTACCAGGCGCCTGGCGCCAACGCGCTGGACGCCCTGGACGCGGTCAAGCAGATGATGACGGACTCGGCGAAGTCGTTCCCCGCGGACCTGGCCTGGAAGGTCACCTACGATCCGACCACCTTCGTGACCGCGACGATCCACGAGGTGCAGAAGACCCTGGTCGAGGCCTTCATCCTTGTCGTGCTGGTCGTCTATCTGTTCCTCGGCAACCTGCGCGCGACGCTTATCCCGACCATCGCCGTTCCCGTCAGTCTGATCGGCACATTCATCGTGCTGAACGCCATCGGGTATTCCGCCAACACCGTGTCCCTGCTTGCGATCGTCCTGGCCATCGGCATCGTCGTGGACGACGCGATCGTGGTCGTCGAGGCGGTCGAACAGGTGATGGAGCAGGAGCCGCATCTGTCGCCGGCCGAGGCAACCAAGAAAGCCATGGGGACGATCTTCGCCCCGATCGTCGCCATCACGCTCGTGCTGCTGTCGGTCTTCGTGCCGGTGGCTTTCATCCCCGGCATCTCGGGGGAATTGTTCCGTCAGTTCGCCGTCACCATCGCCGTGTCGATGTTCCTGTCGGCGATCAACGCGCTGACGCTGTCGCCGGCCCTGTGCGCCCTGCTGCTGCGGCCCCATCACGGGCCGCGACGCGGTCCCATGGGCGTGGTGATGCGCAGCATCGACTGGGTGCGCGATCAATACGGCGCGATCGTCGCGCGCCTGGTCCGGTTCTCCATCATCGGGATCGCGATGGTCGCCGTGTCGATGGCCGGCATCTGGGGCCTCGGGAAGGCCACGCCGACAGGGTTCTTGCCGGAAGACGACCAGGGCGCGTTCTTCGTCGTCGTGCAGTTGCCCGACGGCGCCTCCATCGACCGCACCACCGAGTACGTCCGTCAGGTGGAGAACATCATCAAGAAGGAACCCTCGGTCGCCGACTACACCGCGACGATCGGGTTGAACTTCGTCGACAACTACTCCCAGCCCAACGCCGCCTTCCTGATCGTGTCCCTGAAATCGTTCGAGGACCGGGTCGGTGACGGCCAGTCCGCCGACGCGATCATCCAGCGCCTGGGTCAGAACCTGCGCGAGGCCCGTGGCGGGCGCGCGATTCCGATCGCGCCGCCGCCGATCATCGGTCTCGGCACCGGCGGCGGCTTTAGCTACGTCCTGCAGGATTCAAGCGGCGGCACGCCGGAAACCATGGCACAGGTCCTGCGCGGCCTGCTCGTCTCCGCCAACCAGGATGACCGATTGAGCGGCGTGTTCAGCACTTTCTCCGCCACGACGCCGTCCGTGTTCCTGGATATCGACCGCGACAACGCGCAGGTCCTGAAGGTCGACCTGGCCGCGGTGTTCCAGGCGCTCCAGGCATCTCTGGGCGGGTTCTATGTCAACGACATGAACCGGTTCGGCCGCACTTGGCAGGTGCAGGTGCAGGCCGAGGCGGACGATCGATCCTCGGTCGACGACATCTACCGCATCAACATCCGCAGCACGGACGGCCAGATGGTGCCGTTGCGCAGCCTTGTTGAAATCCGCCCAGTGATCGGTCCGCAGGCCCTGATCCGCTACAACAACCGCCTGGCCGTCACCGTCCAGGGCGCACCAGCCGCTGGCATTTCCTCCGGTCAGGCGCTCCTCGCGATGGAGGACGTCGCCGCCAAGTCCCTGCCCAGCGGATATCGGGGCCTGTGGACCGACGTGTCGTTCCAGGAAAAGCGGGCCGAGGGAAAGACCGCCATCATCCTGGCCTTCGCCGTGCTGTTCGCCTACCTGTTCCTGGTCGCCCTGTACGAAAGCTGGACCATCCCCGTCCCGGTCCTGCTCTCGGTCTCGGTCGGTGTGCTTGGCGCCTATCTCGGGATGGTGATGGCCGGCCTGACCCTCGATCTCTACGCACAGATCGGCATGATCGTGCTGATCGGCCTCGCGGCGAAGAACGGCATCCTGATCGTCGAATTCGCCAAGGAACGCCGCTCCGATGGCATCCCCCTCCTCGAAGCCGCGACCGAGGGCGCTCGGCTGCGGTTCCGGCCGGTGATGATGACGTCCTTCGCCTTCATCCTGGGCCTGTTGCCCCTGGTCATCGCCGAGGGCCCATCCCAGCTTGCGCGCCGGGACGTCGGAACGCCCGTGTTCGGAGGCATGATCCTCGCCTCCTTCATCGGGATCTTCGCTATCCCGCCGCTGTACGTGATGTTCCAGTCCCTGCGGGAACGGATCCGCGGACCGGCGGCGGCAGGCGTTCCGACGGGCAAGACGGAACCGTCATGATCGCGGCGGGGCAGGTTCCCTGAGAAACCGATCCGGCCCCGCCCGCGCATCCACGGGCGGCGCCGGGTCCTTTCTATCAGAGCCGGCGGCGTTCGATCCGCTGGCCGAGCGTGCCGCCGATGACGCGGCCGAGTTCGTAGGCGAGTTGGCCGTCGTCTCCGCCCGTTCGCTGGCACTGGATGGACGCCACCCATGATACGCGGGTCGACTCCGCCTCGGTGGCATCGATGCGGATGATCAGCAACGACGCGCCCGATGACCCGCGCCCTGTCACGGTGCCCGTCCTGGGGATGACCGGCGCGGCGGGATTGATGCCGCCCTGGAAGGCGGACAGGCCTGGATAGTACTGCTCGGTCGGGGTTGAGGAACGGGATGTTCCTCCGCCAAGGATCGATGCCGTGACGTGCAGCAGGACGCTAGGCTGCGGTCCAACGGCGACGCCGACACTGCCCACGCCAGCGAGGAATTGCCGAGCGAGGCTTTGGTTTTCGGGCGATGCGTCGTGAATGTCCAACCCGACCGAAAGGGCGGCCGGCAGAGGATGGATCGGGGTTGCCGCGTAGGTTCCCTCACAGTTCGGCAGGGCGGACGCAGTGCCTGGAAGGGCCAACACCAACGCGCCCAGGGCCAAGGTCCATGGGCGGAGGCGACGCGAAGGGTGCTGACGGGGCATGACGGAACCTCATGGATATAGGGCGACCCGTTGCGGCCAGGTCAGTGGGCAACCGTACAGGAAGATGTGACGCGCCCTGAATGATCTGCATCAAGCAGGGCCGGGAACCGATCTCTCATATCAAGCGCCCGACCGATTGCCTCGTCGAAAGGGTGTCAGGCGCCTGGCATCAGTCAGCGATTTTCCAGCCTCGATCGGGCGTCAGGCACCAGGTGAACGTCACCTTGAACTGGCTGGCCACCTTGGGCTTTCCCACCGAGAAATCGTGCCCGATGACATGGCACTTCATGCCCTGCTTCTCGGTCATCGCCGTCACCGTCGACTTGCCGAAGCTGCCGGTCGCCGGATTGGCCCAGCTATCGGATGACCCGACGGCCACGGCGTTGGATCGGTTGAGCTGGTTGACGCTGGTCAGCATGATGTCCAGGTCGGCACCTGTCAGCGCCGGGCCGCCTGGTTCGGTCTGGAAAGGGTTGAGCTGTGCCATGGCGGCGGTGCTCGTCATGCCAAGAACGAGAATCATCAAGAACCGGCGCATGGCTTACCCTCATGTGTTTCGAGCGGCGAACTTAACAGGCCGCCGGAGAGACTCAAAGCACGGGCCTGTCCGAAGGAAGGGGAGTCGCCTCCCCTTCCGTCAGCACATCACGCCGATCGGACGAGCCTGAGGACGGCGCCCTTGCCGCGCACCTCCGCCTCCTCGAAATCAGCGGCGGCGATGGCGCGGTCGAGCGCGGCGCGCAGTTCCTTCGCCGTCTCCAGCGTCAGTTCAACCCCGGCCCGCGCCTCGGGGCCCATGCCGGTGTTGAGGAAGTCCAGCGTAATCACATCGCCCAGCAGCGCATGGCGCGCGTGGTCATAGGCAACCACGGTCTGCGAGAGCGGGAACCACTCGTCCCCGCGCTTCGCCATGCCCTCGGCCCGCGCGATCTCGATGATCGACGTGCACATGTCCGGGCCTCCTACTTCGCGAGGTGCTTGCCGAAGAAGGCGAACACCTTGCTCCAGCCGTCCATCGCCTGGTCGACCCGGTACAGCGGGCGGTGCCAGTAGAAGATGCCGTGGCCGGCGCCGTCATAGCGATGGAACTCGTAGTTCTTGCCGAGCTTCTTGAGTTCGGCCTCGTGCTGGTTGACCTGCTCGGGGCTGGGGGCGCGATCGTCGTTGCCGAAGATGCCCAGCAGCGGGCATTTCAGGTCCTTGGTCATGTCGATCGGCGCGACGGGCGTCTTGGCGTTCAGTTCCTCGGGCCCCATCACGACGCGGCCGCCCCACAGGTCGACACAGGCGTCGACGTCCTGCTTCTGCGCGGCATAGATGACGGCGTGCCGGCCGCCGGAGCAGGAGCCGAACAGGCCGACCTTGCCGTTATTTTCCGGTTGCGCGCGCATCCATTGCACGGCGGCGGCGGTGTCGCCGACCATCTGGGCATCGGGGATGCCGCCGTCCGCGCGCACCGCGGCGGCAACGTCATCGGGATTGCCCTGACCGGCACGCTCATACAGGTTGGCGCAGATCGCCATGTAGCCGTGATGGGCGAGGCGGCGGGTCGTCTCGATATAGAACTCGCTCCAACCCGGCAGATGGTGGATCAGCACGACGCCCGGGAAGGGGCCGGGGCCAGAGGGCTTCGCCACATAGGCGGTGATCGGGGTTCCTCCGTGGCCCGTCAGGGTCACGTTTTCGCAGGTCATGCCTCGGTAGAATGACATCGACTTCCTCCATCAGCTTGGGTCGTGGGCCTGGTCAGGCCTTCGGAAAGCCGCGCCCGGGTCGACAAGCGGGATGATGTCGCCAAAGGGCGTCGCCCTGGTAGTATTCGACGATCAGGGGATGGGTGCAACACGCGGCGGGAGGCGCGTCAGATCGTGCTCTCCAGCGGGATGTCGAGCAGGACATCGGCGCCGATTCGATGGGCGGTCCACGCGAAACGGCGCCCGTCTTCCAGGCGAACAACCGGCGGGAGGGGGAAGGCCGGCGTGCCGCCGCCCATCACCAGGGGAGCGACCGTCACATGCAGCCGGTCCAGGGCACCGGCCACGAGGAAGCGGGACACCGTGACCCCGCCGCCCTCGACAAAGATCCGGCGCAGGCCGCGCGTGCGTAAAAGCTCCAGGATTCCACCGATATCGAGCGCGGTTTCCCCGCGTGGCACGGGCTGTACATACGCCTCGCCGTGGCGGCCGACGCCCGCACGCTCGGGCGCGCAGAGCAGGAGCGTCTCGGGGCCGCCCTGGAATACCTTGTAGGATTCGCCCAGGCGCCGATCCGTATCCAGCACGACTCGCACGGGGCTTGGGCCTTCGACCAGACGGGTTGTCAGCCTTGGGTCGTCGGACCGGATGGTCCGCGCGCCGACCACGACCGCGTCGCACAGGGCGCGCAATTGGTGCGTGTGGCGCAAATCCGCCTGGCCGCTGATCCAGACCGATTGCCCGCTGCGTGTCGCGATATAGCCGTCAAGCGATTGGGCCAGGCGGCCGATCACGAAGCTGCGATCCTTCGCCAGCGGCGCGCGCAGAGGCGCGAACAGCTCCTCGCAGGTGTCACCAAGCACGGTCGGAACGGGGCTATCCAATACGTGATCCATCCCATGCTTTTGTCATGCGTTCGCTAACAGGCGCGGGGTCAGCCTCCCCTCCGGACAGCGTCACGCCGTGAATAAGAGATGGTGTGATCGTTGCAGATGAAAAGCCTGAATTCCGCCCGCCCTTGGGGCTGTCCGCCTGTCCGCGCGGACCATAGGCGTGCCGAGGTCCCATTCGCAAGAAATCACGGCATGCGATCGTCACAAGGATAGTGCTTCCCGCGGGGGATCAGTCATGCCAACGATAACGACGGACAAGCCGCCATGATGATGTCTCTCGGCGGGGAGGTGACGGCATGAACATGAACAGACCCACGACCTACAGCACAGGTGCCCGCCATTTCCATTGGTGGACCTTTGCCTTCGTCGCGGTCCAGTTCGTCCTCGGGTTCGGGATGCTGGTTCGCGCGAACTGGCTGAATATCTGGGACGTCCTGACCAACACGATGTACAGCACCCACAAGCTGCTGGGCATGATCATCCTGGTCCTCGTCATCGCTCGGCTGGTCTACCGGCTGCGCCGCGGCGCCCCGGATCATGAACCGAGCCTGGAGCCGTGGCACAAGGTGGTCAGCCACCTGACGCATTGGGCCATCTATGGGTTGCTGATCCTTGTGCCGGTGGCTGGGTGGTTCGGGGTTCAGCTCTATCCCGCGTTGGATGTGTTCGGGCTGTTTTCCCTGCCGGCCGTGGTCGCGCCGAACAAGGACACGAGCCGATGGGTGCTGTGGCTCCACTCCTACGCGGCGTTCGTGCTTGCGGGCCTGCTGGTCATGCATGTCGGCGCGGCGCTGTTTCACCATTTCATCCGCAAGGACGGCGTGCTGGCGCGGATGGTGCCCTGGCTTACGCCGAGGGATCGCCCGTAGGCCATCCGGCCGGGAGAGCGAGGAAGTCGTCGTGCCCGACCCGCGCGGCCTGGCGGCGAAGGGTTCGCCAGGCCGAGATGGCATCGGCGCTGAGCTGCCCCGTTTCGGCCACGGCCGCGGCGATCCCGTCGACCAGTTCCGCGATCAATGCCGAGTCGTCGGCGCCGAGCAGCCAGGGGCTAGGAGAGAGGTGGGTAACGTAGGCGGCGGATTGGAAGGCCTGATACAATAAGGACGAAGCCACCGGTCCGGCCGCGGGACCGAAGCCTTTGTCCGCGCTCTGGTGCGAGTTGAAGGCTCGCCCGATCGCCCCGTCGAAAGCGGATTCCGGCGACCATTGGTGCGTGCCGTCATAGGTGAGGACCGTATGAAAGGCAGCCTTCTGGCGGACAACGGCCGAGACCAGTTGGTCGATGAAGGCCGGGGACACGAGATCGAAGAAGGCGGAGGCGGTGACCAGATCGGCCCCATCCTCGATTGATCCACCCGGGTCCGCCGCGAGATCGTAAAGCCGGAACCGGACGCGGATCGTCTTGCCGTCCTTCCGCAGGCGCAGGCCATCGGGATTCGGTTCAGCCTGGTCGGCCCAGGCGGTGAGGATATCGCGGGCGGCATCCAGCAAGGCCGGGTCGTTGTCCAGCAGCGTCCAATCCTGCTCCGCCCCCAGCAGCGGCGCGGTCGCACGGAGGTTGGCACCGGTCCCGCAGCCGATATCGATCACCCTGGCAACGCGGTGGGTGAGGAAAGCGTCCCGCAAAGCATCCGCGATGGTCGTATTGCGGGAGCGGCGATCAACCGGCTCCCTCAGTCGCAGCCAGGCCGTGGAGAAATCACCCACGGCGACGGGCCGATGGGACGGCGCGTGTTGCTGTCATGGGGATGATCCGATTTGCAAAGCACTCCGCGTCCCGTAACGTACGGACCCATGGATAAGCAACACACCTGTCTCGCCGCGTGACGGTCGATGCCGGAGCGAGGCCAGGGCCGTGGTGGGGAACGCTGACGGCGGCGGTCGCGCTGCTGCTTCTGCCGCTTCTGATCACGGACGTTCCACCGATCCTGGACTATCCCAACCATCTGGCGCGCCTGGTTCTGCTGCATGCGGGGCCAGACGATCTGGTGCTGGGGCGATTCTTTGAGCCGGCCTGGTCGATCCTTCCGAACCTGGCGAGCGACGTGATCGTGCCGCCCCTGCTGGGCCTGCTGCCGCCGCACGTTGCCGGGCGGGTGATGCTGGGGGGGATCCTGCTGCTCAATCTGGCGGGGGTGATTGCCTTGCATCGCGCGCTGTTCGGGCGGCGATCGTACTGGCCGCTCGCCTCGGTGCTGATGGCCTACAACAGCACGTTCCTGCTGGGGTTTCTGAACTGGCAGATCGGCAGCGGGCTGGCGATGCTGGCGACGGCCGGCTGGATCACCTGGCGTGAGCGCTGGCCGCTCGCCACCATTGCTGCAGCCTGCCTGGTGTCGATTGCGTTGTTCTTCTGCCACCTGATGGGGGTGGCGTTCTTCCTGCTTCTGATCGGCAGCGCCGAGCTGCGTGCCATGTGGGGAGGGAGCGGGAAGGTCGGGCGATTGGCTGGCCTGGTGCCGGTGGCGGTTGGTCCCCTGGTGCTGTCGTTGCAGACGACTCTGCGCGATGCACCGGCTTCGACCCATTGGATGAGCCTGTATGACAAGACGGTCCAGGTCGCGAGCCCGTTCATCAACTACGTCTTTCCGCTCGATCTGTTCAGCGTGGCCGTGGTCTATGGGGGAATCGTCCTTGGCATCGCGGCTGGGTGGCTGGTTGTCGCGCCGCGTGCCGTGGTGGCGTTTGGCGTTGTGGTGGCCGGGTATGTGGTGCTGCCGTTCGACCTGATGAGCGCGAGTTTCCTGGATACGCGGGTCGCGATCATGATCGGGTGGCTGGTGTTTTCGGTGATTGAGCCGGCTGTGCCGCGCGCCGTCATCGCATGGCGATGGATGGGGGCGGGATGCGTGGCGCTGCTCCTGGTGCGCATGGGTGTCCTGGCGGACGCCTGGGTGGATCATCGCCGCGATCTCGCGGAATTCCGGTCGGTGATCGACCTGGTTCCACCAGGTGCCGCGGTCTACATGACGAACGTGCCGCAGGAGGAAGCGCCCGCATATTGGGATGCCGGGCCTCGGAGCCGGCGGCTGTCGAACACGCTGCGGGCGGACTACCACATGCCGGCGTTGCTGTTCATTGAGCGTGGGGCTTTCTGGCCGGTGCTGTTTGCGAATCCGGCGCAGCAGCCGATTCGGTTACGGCCGGACTATGCCGCGCTGGCGCGGACGGCGCATTTCCTGCCATCGCATGGGAAGTTGGTCGCTGAACCGGAGCGTGCGGCCGACGGGCTGCGGGCGTTTGATTTCGTTCTGTTGATGGAGGCTGGCGCGGCCGGTGATCTGCCCGGGTGTCTCACGCCGATGAAGCGGACGGAGTTTGTGGCGTTGTTCCGTGTTGGTTGCTGAGGGTTCCGGCCCCAACGACAAACCCCCACTGACCGTGGTCAGTGGGGGTTTTCATATTGTGGTTACGGGGACAGGAAACCTTCGAGAGTTGGGGCGTTGCCCCACGATTTGCTGACCGCGTACTGGACCTGGATACTTGGAGACAAGGCAGCGGTTACACAGGCCGGCGCGACAGGGTAGCCCCGCTTCCGGTCACGCCGCCTTCGTGACCTCTTCGGCATCGTCGATGACGTAGTCCACGGTATCGGCGACGTCGATTTGCAGCGATCCGGCCGCCCCCGCGGGCAAGCTGACCGCCGCATCGCCGTTGGTCCAGCGCCAATGGGTGTGCGCATCTTGCTCCAACGCCCACCAGCCATCGCCCAGACCCGGGTGATCCATCGGCAGCGTCTCCACCGTGTTGGCGCGCCGCAGCGTCAGGCGCCGGATCATGACGCCCAGCCGCCGGCGATCCTCGACGAACGGACGGGTCTCGTGCGGTGCCGTAGCGCGGGAGAGCAAGCGGATATCGGCTACCCCGGCGGGAAGCGCGAACACCCAGCGCCCCCCGGTCGTCGACACCGGCCGCAGCGTCCGCCCCCCGGCGACGACCCTCAACGCGGGATCAGCCGTCGTATTCAGGACCGGCGCCGTGATCCCCAAAGCACCTGCCCGGTCAAACAGGCGCCGCCAGATCGGCTCCACCCGCTCCGCCTGGTCGACGAACGGCGCGCAGGAGGTCGTGACGCGGCGCGATTGGCCGTCCGTCCCGCTCAGGTCGGGGTGCAGGATGACGGGCGAGCCGCCATTCTGGAACACGCCGCGATTGCCGGTGTCGAGGTAGCTCTCGGCCGGCAGCCCCTCGGCCAGCAGGATGTCATGCGCGTCCAGTTCGACATGGAAATAGGTGACCGGGGTAAGCCACGCCGTCTCCCGCGTGATCGTCGCGCCATTCACCAGAAGTCGGACCGGCACAAGCACGCCGTCAACGAACAACGCATGGTCGGGGGACAGCAGCAGGTCGCGGCGCGGCAGGGCGAGACCGAAGGCGTCGCGCCGGACCCGGATCGGCTGCGCCAAGGACGGTTGCGGGTGCTCGCCCAGGTCCAGCCGCCGCCAGCCGATCCAACGCACCGGCCGAACCTGGCCCGAGGCGGTGCGGACAGTATCGCCCTCTCGGAGTGCCTCGACGGGCACCGGTCCGCGCGTGGTTTCGATCAGGGTCCCAGTGACGAAGCAGGCCAGGTCGGTCGTCAGGAAATGGCTGTCGTCGTCGAACCCGAGATTGAACACGGCGCCGGAGAAGTCTCGTCCCGACTCCAGTTCGAAATGCAGAGCGGGGTTGCCGCCGCGTTGTACCTCCAGCGTGTTTCCATTGATGATGCCGGCGGATGTCGCATCGGTGATGCCTTCAAGGTCGATGACGTCGCCCACGCCAAAGCCTTGCACGTCGCCCGCGAAGTTGACCGCGTCCATAACCAGCGTGCCGGTCCCCGACGTGAAGACGATCGTCTGTCCGGCCGACACCGTCCCCGTGGTGATCAGCGTGCTGTCGGCATCGATCTCGACATGCCCGGTGCCCAGCAGGGACGCGACGGTCATCACCGAGGGGTCGATGATGATCGTGCCGTTGTTGGTGACCGATCCCGCGCTGGTGAAACTCGCGTTCAGCAGGGTCAGAGTGCCGAGGTTGGTCAGGGAGGCCCCGGCCGCGATCGTGTTGCTACCGCTCAGGGCCCAGGACGCGCCGGCATCGATCTCGGTACTCGCGAAGTTGATGAACTGGGTGCCGAGAGCACTGATCGTGCCGGAAGATGCGGCGGAGGCGAGTTGCAACGTGCTGGCAATCGTGCTGCCGATCGTGTTGCCGCCATTCACCTGCCCGGAAAAACTGCCGCCCGGACGGACGATCAGGCGGTTGGCGAAACCACCCGTGAACTGCACCGCCGCGGTCGTGCCGGAGATGATGCCGCCATTCGTGACCGTTCCGGCGCCACCGATGAGCCGCATGCCGACCGAACCGGAGATGGTGCCGCCGGCGTGGTTGATCGCCGGGCCGCCGCCGGACAGTATGGCTCCGACCTCGAACGATCCGTTGCCGCCAGCGATCACCCCCGCATTGTTCAGACTGCCGGCCTGCAGGAAGACGCCATCGGTGCCAGTGATGGTTGCGCCGCTTTGATTGATCAGCGCGCCTCCGTTGAGGATGTAGACGCCGAAGGTGGTGCCGGTGATCGCGCCGCCGGTCTGATTGGTCACGGAACCGCCGGACGACATCGCCACACCGAGAGAGACGCCCGTGATTGTGCCGGCATTGGTCACGGTTGCCGCTTCGTAATACGCAAAGAAGCCGCGTTGCCCAGTGATGGTCCCGGTCGCGTGGTTGACCAAGGTCCCACCCTCACTCAGGTAGATAGCACCTGCAGACCCGATGCCCGCGAGCACCCCGGCGTTGTCCACGCTGGCCGGCCCCGATCCGTTATCGACCACGGCGCCGGTCCCGCTCGCGATCGTGCCCGTCGCGGCGTTGGTCAGGACAGCGCCACTTGCCATCGTCACGGCAGAGCCGAGCGAACCGGTGTTTGTGAGGGTGCCTTTGTTGGTGATCTTGTAGCCGTTGCCCAGCGACGCCGCGGCCATTGTCCAGTCCGCACCAGCATCGACCACGATGTCGCGGAAATGCGTGACCTGGGAGCCGACCCCACTCAGTGTTCCGGCGGAGGCGGAGGAGGCCAATTGCAGCGTACTGACGATGGAAGAACCGATCGTGTTGCCGCCATCGACGGCACCTGTGAACGAGGCACCCGCCTGGACCACCAGCCGGTGCGCGTGGCCGGCATGGAAGTCGATGGCCTGGGAAGAAGCGCTGATGGCACCGGCGTTCACCACGGTCGCGGCGTCATCGATGGCACTGACGCCGACCAGCCCGGCAATCGTCCCGCCAGCCAGATTGGTGATCGTCCCACCGCCATAGGCATAGACGCCGGTCTGGTTGGCGCCGGTCCCCTGGATGCGTCCGGCGTTGCTGAGCGTCAGGCTGCCGTAGGTTCGCAGCGCATGGTCGCCGCTGATCGTGCCGCCCGCCTGGTTGTCGATCGTGCCGCCAGCATTGAGGATGACGCCCGCGTTGTTGCCGCCGATCACGCCACCGGACTGGTTGGTGAGCGCGCCGGACTTGTCGAAGCGCACGCCGTAGTCACCACCTCCCTGAATAGCGCCGGCGTTCACCACCACGTCCGCCGCCTGCTGCAAGCGGACACCCGTGTAGCCTGTGATCGTGCCGCCGGACCGATTGGTTACCGCTCCGCCATTGGCCAGCAGGACGCCGGTGCCATAGGTGATCCCGGTAATCCGACCGCTATTGTCGACCGTTCCGGTGGCTCCATTGACCTGGACGCCGACCGCTCCGGTGATCGAGCCCCCGGACTGGTTCGTGACCGTCCCGCCGGCGTTCAGCGCCACACCGCGCTGTCCACCCGCAAGGACACCCGCATTGACGACGGCCGCCGAGACCGTCTCGGCTAGAACAGCACGCTGGCCCGCGATCGTGCCACCGGCCACGTTGGTGACGGATCCGCCTGAGCGGAGTTGCACGCCATAGGATGCAGTGCCGCCCGTCTTTCCCAGGAACCCCGCGTTGACCACGGTGCCCGCGTTGCCGGAGATCGTGACGCCCCGCTGACCGCTGATCGTGCCGCTCGCCGCATTGGTGACCAACCCGCCAGCGCCCAGCTTGACCCCATACTGCGCGCTGCCGCCGCCGATCAGGCCCGCGTTGTCGACCGTGCCGGCGACTGCGGACAGCACAACGCCGGTCGCGCCGCTGATCGTGCCGCCAGCTTCGTTGGTGACCTTGGCCGGCCCGGACAGGTCCACGCCGCGCCCGCTGGCGGTGCCGGCCGCGATGACGCCGGCGTTCACGACCGTCATCGGCCCGCCGCTGATCCCACCGCCGCTGCCGACACCCAGGAACTGCCCCGCGATGGTGCCGCCCAACTGGTTAGTCACGGACAGCGCATCGCTGACCACTATGCCCAGGTTGGCGGTCGCGTTGCCGATCTGGCCGGCATTGACCACCGTCGTGTTCTTGCCGCCCTCGATGGCGATAAACGAGCCGGCGATGGTCCCGCCGCTCTGATTGGTAACGACCCCCCCGGTCGCAAACGAAATCCCGCGCGTATCGATCGTGCCGTCGCTGCTGGCGGTGATCAGTCCGGCATTGACGATCGTGTTGGTCCCGGACGCATGCCCATACACCGCGGCCGTCCCGCCGGTGGCGATCGTGGCACCCGTGGCGTTGATCAGCACCGCGCCCGCACCCAGCGTCGGATGCGTCAGGATCGTCCCGGTATTGGTCAGCGTGCCGTCATCGATCAGCGTGTAGCCCGCGCCGATCGTGCCGCCGAGAGTCCAGTCAGCGCCAGCCTCAACCGTGATGTCCTCAAACCGCACGATCTGGCTGCCGATCCCGCTCAGCGTGCCGGCCGAGGCGGACGATTTCAGGTTCAGGCTGCTGGAAATCGTGGAGCCGAGCGTGTTGCCGCCATCGATCTGGCCGGAGAGGCTGGCGCCGCCGAGGAGGTTGAGCTGGTTCGCAAATCCGGCCGCCAGCTGCAGCCCGGTGACAGTCCCCGCGAGCGTCCCGGCGTTCGTGACGGTGCCGGCCCCGCCGCTGACCTGCACGGCGGTGCGGCCGGCAATCGTCCCCCCCGCCTCCACATTCACCACCCCGCCCGTTCGCAAATACACCGCTCGGCCGGTCGGGACATTGGTCGCCTGGATCAGCCCGGCACTGGAGACACTGGCCACACCGCCGGTGTTCGCCCCCAGCACGACCGCGCCGGTCGACACGCCGCCGGCCGCAACGATCGTGGAGCTGGCCAGGTTGATCACCCGCGCGCCCGACGCCAACGTCACGCCGGTGCCGAGGGTGCCCGCGTTCGTGAGGGTCCCGAGATTGGTCAAGGTTGTGCCGGCGGTGACGGAAGCACTCGCCAGGGTCCAGTTCACGCCGGAGTTGATGGTGACCTGGGCGAAGTTGATGAACTGACTGCCAAGCCCCGTCAGCGTCCCGGCCGATACGCTGGAGTCGAGGATGAGGAGACTTGCCGTTCCGCTGCCGATCGTGTTGCCGCCGTCGACCAGGCCGCTGAACGTGGCAGGCACGCCGACGGTCAGGCGATTGGTGAAGCCGGCGGCCAGCCTGATTGCAGCCGTGGTGCCGGAAATCGCACCCTCGGTTGAAATGGTTCCGGCCGCACCGCCGATCACGACACCGTAGACGCCCTCGATGCTGGCACCCGCTGCATGGTTAACCATGCCGCCCGCCGCCAGGCTGATCCCGGTGCCGGTGGTCGCAGTGATGTCGCCGAGGTTGGAAACCGTGCCACTGGCTCCGGCGATGGCGACACCGTTCGTGCCGGTGATCGCTCCCGTCGCCGCATTGGTCACCTGGCCGCCCGACGCCAGGCTGACGCCGAAGCCACTGCCCGCGCCGATCGATCCGTCATTGACAACGGTCCCGCTGCCGCCGGTGATCGCCACACCGGACACACCGGTGATCGTCGCGCCCGAGGCGTTGGTAACCGTCCCGCCCGACGCCAGGCTGACTCCGGTGCCGCCACCCGCAGCGATGACGCCGCTGTTGCCGACCGAGCCGCTGCCGCCGCTGATCGCCACGCCATCGGTGCCCGTGATCGCGCCGGTCGCCGCATTGGTCACCGTGCCGCCCGCGCTCAGCGTCACGCCGGTGCCTCCGGTCGCGCCGATGCTGCCGCTGTTGGACACCGGCCCGCCCGGGCCCTGCACGGCATGGCCGGTGGCGGTGATCGTCGCGCCCGACTCGTTCGTCAGTCGCGCGACGCTGCCCAGGGTCACGCCCGAGCCCAGGCTGCCCTGGTTGGTCAGCGTGCCGTGATTGGTCAACGTGTAGCCGGAGCCGAGGGCACTGGCGGCAAAGGTCCAGGTTCCACCTTGCTCGATCTCGACGGTCTCGAAGCCGGTCACGGTGGCACCGAGACCACTCAGCGTGCCGGAGGACGCCGAGGACAGCAGTTTCAGGTTGCTCTTCGTTGCGCCTCCGAGCGTATTGCCGCCCTTGATGGCGCCGGTGATGACGGCGCTGGTCTCGATTTCCAGCGCGTTGTTGTAGCCGGCGGCGAAGGACAGCGCGTCGCCGGGACCGCTGATGGTGCCGGCGGTGTAGACGGTGCCGGCACCGCCCGCGATGTAGACCCCGTAGCGGCCGCCGATGCTTGCGCCGGCCGTGTTGTTCAGGGTCCCGCCCTGGGCGAGATAGACGCCGAAGCCGGTGTCCGGATCGGCTGCGATGGTGCCGTCATTGGTGATGCTCACGCCGGCGCCGACGCCGATGACCGCGCCGAGGCCCGCGGCGCTGATCCGGGCGCCGGCCTGGTTCAGCAAGGTACTGTTGGCCTGCATCGTAACGCCCGAGAGGATCGTGCCCGCGTTATCGAGCGTGCCGCTGTTCGTGATCGTGGCGTCCGAGAGCACCCAGGTCGCGCCGCTTTCGACCTCCGTCAGGCTGAAGTTGGTGAACACGCTGCCGATCCCCGCCAAGGTGCCGGTGCTGGCGGCGGATGTCAGTTGCAGCGTGCTGACGATCGAGGAACCTGCGGTGTTGCCGCCATCGACCTTGCCCGTGAAGCTCGCGCCGGGGATGACAATCAGCTTATGGGCGGATCCAGCAAGCAGGGAGACCGCGGTGGCGCCGCCGTTGATCGCGCCCGCGGTGGCGATCGTGACCGGGCCAGCGCCCGTGCCGAGCAGACCACCGGAGCCGGCGCCGATGAGCGCGCCAGAGGCATTGGTGACGGTCGCGGTGCCGGCCAGGGTGACAGCGGAGAGGATGGAGCCGGCGTTGGCGAGCGTTGCCTTGCTCTGCAACGTGGCCGAGGGCAACAGCCAGGACGCACCGGTATCGACATTGACCTGACCGAAATTCAGCACCTCCGCGCCCAGGCCCGACAAGGTTCCGGTGGTGGCGGCGGACGTCAGTTGAAGCGTACTGACGAAGGAACCGCCGGGCACGTTGCCGCCCTGGACGATGCCGGAGAAGGACGCACCCGGATCGACGACCAGCAGGAATGGCGCGCCCGAGGTGAAGTCGATCGCCGTCGTGGTGCCGGCGATCAGTCCGCGATTGACCACCGTCAGGCCGGACATGATGCCCTGGACATCAATACCGACCTTGCCGGTGATCGTGCCGCCCACGTCATTGGTGATCGAGCCCCCGGTCTGCTTGACCGGAGAGAAAAAATAGATCCCGGCCTGGCTGGCACCGGACACGAGGCCCTGGTTCAGCAACGTCGTCGAACTGACGAGGCCACCGAGAATCCCATTCGCGCCCGTGATGGTGCCGCCCGCCTGGTTGGTCACCGTCAGTGTGCCCGATGCCCGGACCCCGACCTGGCCGGTTCCGATCACACCTCCGGACTGATTCGTCAGCGACGAGACGCCTGTGGCGTCGAAACCGTAGTAGCCGGTGATGGTGCCGGCGTTGACCGCTGAACCGCCGTTCATTGAAACGGCGGACTCGCCCTCGATCCGTCCCGAGGCGGCGTTCGTCAGCAACCCTCCTCCAGCAAGATAGACTCCGGAGGCCTCGGTGGCCTTGATGGACCCGGCATTGACAACCGTCGCCTTCCCACCGCTCGCCCTGATCGCCTCTCCCCCATGATCCGCGACGATCGTGCCGGTGGACTGGTTGCTGACCGTGCCGCCGGAACTGATGGAAATGCCGGAGCCATAGGTCCCGACGCGGTGGATCAGGCCGGTGTTGACGACCAGCGCGCCGCTGGTGAGAGACACCGCGACGCCATTGCTTCCAACACCATTGATGACGCCTGCGTTGTCGATCGTGCTGCCAGGGCCGGCCTCCACGCCCGGATTACCACTGATCGTGGCACCGGACTGATTGGTCAGCATCGCTCCGCCGGCCAGCAGGACACCCGTGGCACTCGCGCTGACCTGCCCCGCGTTGATGATCGTGCCACCGTCATTCAGTTGCGCGCCGGTTGTGCTGGTAATCGTTCCAGTCGAACGATTGGTAACGACGCCCCCATCCGCCAGCACGACGCCCGTGGCCACGGCGCTGACCTGACCCGCATTGTCGAGCGTGCCGCCCCCGAACAGCCGCACCCCATAGAACCCGCTGGTGACGACCCCGGTGCTCGTATTGGTGATCGTGCCGGCATCCTGCAACAGCACGCCGTTCAGGCTGCCGGAGATCCCACCGCTGTTGAGCAGGGTTGACCCCGTTGCGAACCGCAGGCCTGTCTTTCCGCCGGTGATGCTGCCGCCGGACTGGTTGGTGACATGGCCGGTCATCTCCAGCACCACGCCCTCGTCACCGCTGATGGTGCCGCCCGACTGGTTGGTGACGCTGCCCCCGGTTTGCAGCCAGATGCCCATCCCGCCGGAAATGCTGCCCTGGATTTTGCCAGCGTTGGTCACCCGCGCGTTGTTGCTGACACCCACCACACCGATCTCGGCGCTGATCGTGCCGCCGTTCTTGTTGGTCAGGTTGCTGAAGAAAATACCGGCCCCATCCCCCCCGTTCAGTTCCACGCCGCGGCTGCCGGTGCCGACGCCCAGGATCGTGGCGCCACTATTGTTATTGAAGGCACCGTAGTGGTTGATGACCACCGCGCTCGCGTTCGTGTGCGCGATGGTGCCGAAGTTGTCGATGTACCAGTTGTCCTTGGTGCTACCGACCAGGCCCGCGTTCAGCCGACCGGTGGTCTGGATGGTGGCGGGATTGTCGCCGACGGATGTGAGCGTCTGGGTGGTGGCGTAGGTCCCCGAGAAAATCTTTGCCATTCTGGTCTCCAGACGTCCGTTTCGTTGTGCTCGACAAGCGACCCCGGCGGCGCGCACGCGTGCGACCGTTTCCACAACCGGTGCTGTCGCGGATCATTCAGGGATGGGCGCGCGGAGGCTGCCGCGGACCGGCCGCGTTTCCATCCGTCACCGTGATTTGCTGGATGGCGGTGCCGCGCACCGCCCCGTTCAGTTCTCCGGCGGCTTGCCGCCAGGCCCCGTTCGTTGCCCGTTCATCGCCCCTGGTCTCCTTGCGCGGCCAAGCAGTCGCCGCACGATGGATAGTCAGTCACGCGCCCGACGCGGCATAGCATCTAGTTGCGCGCACCCCTGTGCATTTGAGGCAGCACCCCGGCTACGCCGTCCCGAGGCACCGTCGGAGTAACTGGTCGAAGCGCAGGCCGGCGAGATTGAGGTTGGCCAGCAGGTCCTCGTCCAGGTCGTCGATGTCCTCGGGCGTGGCGCCGGGCGTGTTCCGCCGCAGGCGCTGGGCGAGCACGATGGCCAGGGCGTGGTAAAACCGGCCAGCGAAGCCCGCATCCACGCGCAACCGGGCGCGCAGGGCCGAACGGTCGATCAGCAGCGCGGTCGTTTCCGTGTCGGCGGTGACCGAGGCGGTGGGAAGGCGCGAATCGACCAGCGAGACCTCCCCCAGCAGGTCGCCCGCGGCGACGCGCGTCAGGGTCACGCCGCCGGCCGTGACGACTGCGAGCCCGTCCAGGATGATCATGATGACGTCGATGGACTGGCGTTCGACGATGATCGCCTCACCGGGCGCGAAACGACGCAGCCGGCCGGCCTCGGCGAACCATTCGATATCGGCGTCGTTCAGGGTGCCGAACATCATCAGGGCCGTGCGCATGTCAGTCGGGCTCCTGTCGCTGCATCAGGTCGGCGAACGGGCCCGGCATCGCCGCGAGTTCCTCGTAGCGGCCCGATTGGACGATGCATCCCGATACCATCACGATGATCCGATCCGCGTTCCGCACGGTGCTCAGACGATGGGCAACGACCACGCGCGTAACGGCCATGCGTTCCAGGCTGCGCATCACGAGGGCCTGGGCCCGGTTGTCGAGTGCGCTGGTAGCCTCGTCAAACAATAAAATCCGGGGCGATCCGATCATCGCGCGCGCAATCAGGATCCGTTGCGCCTGTCCGCCCGACAGCGTCATGCCGTCATCGGTCAGCAGCGTATGCATCCCCATCGGCATCGCCTCGATCTCCTCCGCGACCCCCGCTCGGCCCGCCGCCTCCCAGACCTCGTCACTACCGCACCCGCTGATGCCGGCGATGTTTTCGAAGACGGTTCCGGGCGTCAGCCGGTCCGATTGCAGGACGGTGCCGATCTGTCGCCGCACCGCGCGCGGGTCGAGGCGCCGCAGGTCCCGGCCATCGTAAAGGACCCCGCCGGTGTCGGGCTGTTCGAGCCCGAGCAGAAGTTTCAGGAGCGTGCTTTTGCCGCAGCCGGACGGCCCGACGATCGCTACGAACGCGCCGGGTTCGATGGAAAAAGAGACGTCCCGCAGGATCGGCGCGGCGGCGTCAGGGTAGCTGAATGTCAGGTGGCTGATGTCGATTCGGCCGGACAGATCGCCCAGTTCAGTTTGGCTACCGGCCACTTCCGGTTCGGCTGTCAGCAGCGGGCCGGCACGCTCCAGCCTTGATCGCAGCGCCTGAAGCTGCCGCAGCGCGTCCGCGAAGCCGATCGTCGTGGCGATTAAGTTGATCTGGATCGCAAGCATCATGACCATACGGCCGACACTTGTATCCTCGGCTGGCAGGGTCCGCATGGCCAGGAAGAACAGCGCCAGTGCGACCACCCCATAGGCCGCCGAGAAGGCCGCGACGGCATGATCCGCGCGGGCCAGGCGTGAAAGGGCCGCCTGGCTGTCCCGTTGGAGCCGGCTCCAGCGGGCGAAGCTCCGTTCTTCAGCGCCTGCCGCGCGCAGGGGGATGATGCCCGCGACAAGCCGCTGGACGAAGCGCGCCGTCTCCATTTCCCGTTCCGCCGCCTCGCCCCGCGCGGTGCGTTGCGTTCGGCCGGCCAGCAGCACGACCAGGAGGATTGGCACGACTGTCAGCACCGACGCGACCGCCAGGGGCGGCGACAGGAGGGCCAGAAGTAGAATCGCGACCAGCGACAAGGGGCCCGACAGCAGGGCGTTGATCGTCGCGGGGGTCAGATCGGCATGGATCGCGTCGATCACACGCGCGCGGTCCGCCAGATCGGCGGAGGAGAAGCGTTGGAGGACGCGCATCGGCAGGCGAATGATGCGGTCGATGATGGCCGGCTGCAAGCGGTTGGCCACGCGTCCGCCTAGCCGAATCACGGTCATGTCCTGGGTCACTCGCATAGTCGCCGTGACCGCGACCACGAGAAACAGCAAAGCCCCGAGCGGTAGCAGGGCGGACTGGTCCCGGTTGGGTATCAAGACATCGACCAGGACCCCAATCGCGACCGGAATTGCCAGGCTGAGCGTGACGCCAATGCAGGCGGTCAGAATGAGGAGGAGACTGTCGCGGCGGGTATCACACAGGCCGATGCGCAGCAGTTCGACGGGTCGGACAGGGTAATCGGGCAGCGCCGGGTACAAGACGAAGGCGGTCGGATCAAGGATTGCGGCCTGCTCCCTCGTCACCCGCCTTGCTTCTCCGACGACGGGATCGTGCAGCCACGGATCGCCGCCGCGGCCGGGCAACACCGCGACCGGATGGCTGTCGGTTCGGCGGAACGCGATCATGGGGTTCGGGTGATTACGCCACCAACCATCCTCCAGCGTGATCCGGCGCACAGGCATCCGGGTGGCGCGGGCAATCCGATCCAACCGTCCGCGGCTTGGTGTGGACAGAGGCTCTGGGCGGTCGGGCAGCTCCACGCCCATCTCGCGCGCCACGATCCGGCACGCCGCGACCAACGGATCGTCCTCGCCAAGGGCCAGGGGCGCGGAACTTAGGGCCCCTGCAACGCCATCCCGCGTGGCCCGCAGCACTTTGAGCGACCATTGCGCGCTACGCCGGGCGCGTGCCTGTTCCTCTGCCTCGCGGGCCAGCATGTGGGACGCGATGGCATCCAGCACCGAGGCCTGCCACGTCGCGACCGCCTTCAGCGCGTCCGGTCGAAGCAGCGCCTCGGTGGTGGTCAACCCCCCAAGCGTGGCGCCGTCAGGGCCGGCTGAAAGCCAGGCGGCCGCTGTCAGCGGCAGGACACCGTCCGGATGGTCACCGAGTATATCCAGGACGGCTTGGCCGAGGCGCGCGGTCCAAGCGTCCAGCATCGCGGCCGTGGGCGCATGGAGGGGCTCCAGATGGGCAAGGTCGGTCGACCGGGCGATCAGCCGGCAGGCGGCGGCGGAGGTAGGTGCGAGGATCATGTCGCCGGCGTGGAGTGCCGCGATCGGCGCTCGGTTGCCGACCTGTTGGCCGTTCACCATCGCCACGATCGCAATCTCGATCGCTCCGCTCACGACGAGCCACGGCCCAGGGGCCCGGGACAGATCCCATTCGCCATCGATCGTGATGCCCCGTCGATCGGGGTTCAGGGGCAGGCCAGCGATCGGTATTCTCCGTCCAGGCGCAACAACGTGTCATGCGTGCCGCGTTCGGCGATCCGTCCGTCGCGCATCACGATGATCTCGTCGCAGAACCGGATCGTGCTCAGGCGGTGGGCGATGATGATGCATCCACAGCCGCGACGGCGGATGTTCTCCAGGACCCGAGCCTCGGTTTCGGCGTCAAGTTCATTGGTCGCCTCATCCAGCACGATCAGCAGCGGGTCGAATGCCAAAGCGCGCGCGATCATCATCCGCTGGCGCTGTCCACCGCTGAAATCGCGGCCGTTCTCCGCGACAGGGTGATCCAGGCCGAGTGGACGGGCGATGATGTCGGCGTGGATGAGGGCATCGTGGGCGGCCTGGATCAGGCGGTCGTCGGGCAAGGTCGGATCCCATAGACCCAGGTTGTCGCGGATGGTACCGGAGAACAGTGCCGAACCCTGCCCGACATAGGCGATCGAGTGTCGAAGCGTTGCGCGGGGGATCGAGGGGAAGGGCCGCCCGTCCAGACTGATCTCGCCGCCCCAGGGCTGGTACAGCCCGACCGCCAGCCGTCCGATCGTCGACTTGCCGCTGCCGGAACGACCAACCACGCCGATCCGCGTGCCTTGCGGCATCCTCAGTTCGAAATCCTCGATCAAGGGCGCGTCAAGCGGCGCATAGCCGAAGCTGACACGGTCCATCCGCAGCGTACCACCGATCCGCGTCGGTGGTGCCTCCGCCGTATCGTCGGCTGCGTTGAAGGTGGGATCGAGCGGTTGGCGCAGGACGTCATCCAGGCGTTCCAGGCCTGGATGGGCATCCCGCAGCCGCGCGCCGGTGTCGACCAGTTGCCGTATTGGGGCGGAGAACAGGGTCAGCAAAATCTGGAAACCCAGGAGCATGCCGATCGTCAGCGTCCCCTCCATGACCCGCTGGCCTCCGACGACCACGACCGCGACGGCCCCTGCAAGGCCCAGGGCAACAGGCACGGCTGTCAGCAGAGCCTCGGCTCGCGCAAGTCCCTGGGTCGCGTTCAGCACCTTCGCGTGATAGCCGGCCCACCGGGCGAGAAACAGGGCTTCGGTGCCGGTTGCCTTCAGCGTGTCGATCATCTCGAAACCGTGGATCGTCGCGGTTCGCAACAGCGCGCCATCGACCTGCCGCCGGCGAGTCAGGTCGACCTGCCTACGGGACAGAACGATCAGGGCCAGCAGGTTGATACCGGCGATTCCAATGCCAACCAAGGTCAGCGCGATGTCATGGCGCAGCATGACGCAGGCAAAGACGACGATCAGGACGGCATTCATCATCGCCAGAACCAGATCGCCACCGAACAAGGGCGCCAGCCGGTCATTCAAGGCAACACGCGACGCGACCTCTCTGGGATGGCGTTGCGTGAAGTAGCCGACCGGAAGCCGCAGCACATGCCACAGGAACCGCGTTGATTGCCTCAGCACGAGCCATCGGCGCAGGCGGCCCAGATTGACCCGTTGCAGCACCTCAAGCGCCGCGGCGATCAGCGCCACCCCGGCCATGACCGCGGTCATGGCCGGAAGCCAGTCATCGAGGCCACGGACAAGCACCTGGTCGACGAACAGGCTGACATAGGCGGGCACCGCGAGCGCCGGTACGATCAGCCCGATCGACGCGAGCAAACCGAACAGCAGCGGGCCTCTGGCACCGTGCAACCAGCCGCGGATGATCCGTACCGGACTGGTCCGCTGGCCGCCGGTCCGGAACGAATCATTCGGGGTGAACGTCAGGACGACGCCCGTGAAACTTTCATCGAATTCCTCGGCTGGAACGAAACGATGGCCGAACGCTGGATCGTTGAGCCACGCGCCGTGCGGGCCGATCGATTCCAACACGACGAAATGGTTGAAGCCCCAGAAGAGGATGGCCGGCAAAGGCAGATCGGCAAGCTGGCCGGTTTCCTTCCGGAACGCCCGCGCATCCAGCCCATAATGCCGTCCCGCCCTCACGACATTGCTCGCTCGGCTGCCATCGCGGGAAACGCCGCAGACCTGGCGCAGGGTGGCGAGTGGGATCAGCAGGCCGTGATAGGCCAGCACGCTGGCAAGCGCGGCGGCACCGCATTCCGTCGCTTCAAGCTGCAGGACAACCGGCGTGCGGGCACGAACCGTCATTGCACGCCATGGCCCAGGGCCGTGGTGGCATTCGATGGGCGGAGGCTATCCGCGAACAACCCTCGCGTGGCCGGTACCGCGAACTCGATCAGCCGCCGGTTGCGCACGCGGACATGGCCGGTGGCCAGGGTACCTGGGCTGAGCGCCACTGTCGGTCCGGGCGTGAAGGACCAGACGAAGCCACTTGGCGTTGCCGGGTCCGGCAGCAGCTCCACATCCACCGCGAAGGCCGGCCCACCGGCGGACAGCGATGCGGCGAGTTGCTGGTTCTTCAGCAGGTGCACCATGCCCTCGGCCGTAGTCGGGATATGGGCGACCCGTGTGACGCGGGCGAGCATGAAGCCGTCCTCCACCCGCACGGTCGTGCTGGGGGAGATTTCCACCGTCATGCCCGGCGTGATCCGCTTTCCATCGTTTGCCGGAACGAACAGGATTACCCGCAACGGACCGGCATGTTCTGCGTCGGCAGCCGAAGCGCCTGGCAGCAATGTCATCAGCGGCCCGCCTTTCTGCACGATCCGGCCGATGTCGTGCTTCAGTTCCACGACCATGCCGGAATAGGGGCTGACGACCTCTTCCGACCGGCGCAGCTGCTCTTCGATCAACGCGGCGCGGCCGGCGGCGGCTTCGACCTTCAGGTCAAATTCCATCAATTCCCTACGGTCCCGGATATCGGCCTGGACAGAGGCAAGGTCGATGTCGTTCATAAGGCGCTGGATAACCGCGAGTTCCTCCTCGGCCGACCAGATCGCCATTTGTGGATCCAGCGCTGGCACCCCCGCGGGGACCGCCTGCACTCGATACTCGGGATCCTGACTGGCGCGTTCCTGGAGCAGGCCGAGCCTCCGTTGGATCAGGGCGATGGTCTGCTGAAGGTCTCGTTGGCGGCGGAGGTCAGCATCCGCCCGCGCCCGCGCCGCAATGCCGTGCAAGGCCGCGACCTGGCGGCGTTGCTCCTGGGCGTCACGATGAATCTTGCGCGCTTCATCCAGGGTGTGGCGCAGTTCCGTGTTCTCAATCATTGCCACGACCTGGCCGCGGCTGACCTGGTCGCCGATGCTGGAGCGCGTTTCGATCAATCGTCCGCCGCCTGGCAATGGGATTTCCAGGATGCCGGTCTGGGCGATGACCATCCCATTGCCCGGGATTTTTTCCGAGACCGTAATGAAAATGCTTGCGACCACTCCGACCGACAGGACCAGCAGCAGCGCGATCAGCGCGATCCAGGTCCAGACGGGGAAAATGCGTACCGGCTGGTCAAGCCGGTCCGGGGTGGAGAAGCGTTCAAGTGCGGCGCGTCGGAAAATTCCCGTGGCCATCGGAAGCCCCTCAGGACGCGCGGTCCTCTTGCGGCATGCACAGGTGGTTTACGATGAGGCTGACTACGACGCGGAGTGCGTGCCTGGTGTGTGCAAGGTCCATGTGTTGTACCCAACCCGACGACAAGGGGTCGTTACCCCATCAGAATTTTAAATCGGCCCCAGACTCAGAGAGGTGAAACCACCGGCCAAAGCTTCGGACTACGTTATTCCCTGTCTGGGTAGCATCAATCCGCGCGTTGCGGTATCATTTTAATCGTTGCCGTTTATTGCTGTCACGCGTGGGGCCGGCTTTGTCAGTGATATAATGAGGGATTAACGGGACTATGTTGCACTCCCGCATGTTGCGGTTCCTGGATGAGGTGGAACGAGCGGGGTCGATCAGACGGGCGTCGACACGACTGAATGTCGCGTCATCCTCGATCAACCGCCAGATCATCGCATTGGAGCAGGAGATCGGCATGCCGCTGTTTGAGCGGCTGAACAACCGCCTGCGCCTGACCGAAAGCGGCGCGCTGATGATCTCTCATGTAAGGCAGACATTGCAGCAGCACGAGCATGTTCGTGCCCGGATCGAGGATCTCAAGCGCAAGCGCCGCAGCGAGGTTACGGTCGCCACCACGTCGGGTCTCGCCGCCGGCTTGCTGCCCCGGGTGGTCGCAGGGTTTCGCCTCCGGCATCCCGATATCAAGGTGGCGGTCCGCATCCTGCCCATGAGCCAGATCGCCGGGTCGCTGGCCTCGGGGGAGACCGACCTGGCTGTCGCCACGGGCCTACCCGACGAGATGGATGTCGATGTGTTTGCCGCGACCGTCAGCCGGATCGGGGCCGTCATGCCGATCGCGCATGCGCTTTCCGAACAGGCGTGTATCACGCTGGCGCAATGCCAGGATCTGCCACTGATCCTGGCGGATATCGGGATGCCGCTGCGCCTGATCCTGGATGACGCCTGCCTGGAAGCGGGGATCACACTGGAGCCGATCATCGAATCCAACTCCCTGGAATTCCTGAAGCGGTCGGCGATGCTGGGCCTGGGCGTGACATTCCTCCATCAGTTGGAGGTTGACGAGGAGGTCCGCCGGGGCGATCTGCGGTTCGTGCCGCTGGTTGATCCTTTGGTGGCACCCTCTGTCCTGCGAATCGTGCATCGTCCTGGCGCGCCTTTGGACGCCCTGCCGCACGAACTCGCGGAGGCCGTGGTCGCGGCGACCGGCCAAGATCGGGATGAAGCCTGAAACGCAGCACCACGAGCACAAATTGATGCTACGTCGGCATCCGACGAAATGGTAAACAGAGGCTGAGGACGGCTCGGAAAGCAACGCCGCGAGGGCCGTACCGCCCTGTATCCCGCACCATCTGCGCCACGGGGCCAGGAGAGCGTAAGGCACGGACCATGAAGACCCCCGAGGAAACCAAGCCACTGGATACCGACAAGGACCTGGCCTCGCCGCGCCCCGCCCGGTCATTGCTGTCCCGCTTCGGGCGACGGAAGCCGGCCACGGAACGGCGCAACGTCGATACTCAGGATGAGATTGACGAACGCGAGCTGGACAAGATTTCCGGCGGCCGCATTCACCGTATTGACATTTGATCCTACGCAAAAATCGCCGGACTCGTTGTTGAAGCCGGCGCGATAGTCCGATAGTCTCGTTACCGTCGATTGCAGAGTTGCAGTCGTGCGCGAGTGACGTCGGTCTGGCGGGGAGCGTGATGCAGCAGATCGGGGACTGGCTCGAGCAGCTTGGGCTTGGGCAGTACGCCGTTCGGTTCGTCGAAAACGGCATCGAAACTGATGTCCTGCGTGACCTCACGGACGACGATCTGGCGGCGCTTGGCGTCCTGCTGGGCCACCGGCGGCGTATGCTGCGCGCGATCCGGGACCTACCTGAAATCCCCTCACGCCCAGCGGAACAGGTGGAACACGGGGAACGCCGGCAAATTACCGTGATGTTCGCCGACCTGGTTGGCTCGACCGCCCTGGCGTCGCGGCTGGACCCCGAGGACATGCGCCAAGTGATCAGCGCCTACCAGGATTGCTGCGCGACTGTTGTCGCCCGCTATGACGGGTTCGTCGCACAGTTTCTGGGCGATGGCGTCATGGTCTGTTTCGGCTACCCGCGCGCGCACGGCGATGACGCCGAACGGGCTGCCCGCGCGGCGCTCGACATCATCGACGCGGTCGATCGGCTGGCCGTTCCGAAGGCGAGCAACCTGCGCGCCCATGTCGGCATCGCGACCGGCATCGTGGTCGTGGGTGACATCCAGGGTGATACCCCGCGCCGCGGCGCCGCGCGGGAATGGGCGGTGGTCGGCGAAACGCCCAATCTTGCATCCCGCCTGCTAGCGGCCGCGGCAGCGGGAGAGGTCGTCGTCTCCAGCACGACCCGTCGGCTGCTGGGCGATGTGTTTACGATCCATCCAGGCCGCGCACTGATGCTGAAGGGTCTGGAAGCACCGGTGGAATCATGGATCGTCCGCGCGGTGATCCCGGCCACCAGCCGTTTCGAAGCCGTTCATCCTGGCCGACTGACGACATTCGTCGGACGTGGTGCAGAAGTCGCGCTGCTGGAGCAGCAGAGGGCCCGCGCGTTCGGGGTCGGTCAGGACTGCCAGGGGCAGGTCGTGATCATTTCAGGCGAGGCCGGGATCGGCAAATCCCGCTTCATCGCCGAATTCGCCGATCGGATCAGCGGTGAGAAAACGACCCGCCTGCGCTATCAATGTTCTCCATATCACACGGCCAGCACGCTGCACCCGGTGATCGAGCAGCTCCGCGGAACCGCCGGAATCGCGGGCGACGACGACACCGACGTCAAGCTCGACAAGTTGCATACTCTGCTCAGCGCGACCTCTCCAGTCGCCGACGATGCCGTGGCCTTGCTGGCCGCGTTGCTGTCGATCCCTTCCGCGCCGCGCTTTCCGCCCCCGGCCTATGATGGTGTCCGGCGCCGCCGGCAGACCCTGGCGACCCTGCTGGATCAATTGGAGGCCCTGGCTCGCCGCCAGCCGGTGCTGATCCTATTCGAGGACATCCATTGGGGCGATCCCACCACGCTCGAACTGCTCAATCTGATGATCGAGCGGATCCGTGGCCTGCCCGTGCTCGCGCTGGTCACGCATCGCCCGGAGTTCGCCCCGCCCTGGATCGGCCTCGGCAGCGTCACAGCGATCACGCTTGAACGCCTCGGCGTGGAGAGTGTTGGCGCGATGATCCGCTGGATAGCCGCCGCGACCAAGGTCCCCGACACCCTCATCGCACATATCCATTCCCACTGCTGTCCGGTCAATCAC